>NZ_CP017241.1:2465000-2765000 GCF_001908375.1 Rhizobium etli 8C-3
GACGTTGAGGCCGTGTGCGAAAGCGATCGCCGCACCATCGCGGATGTTGGCAGCGATTTCCGACTTGTAGATGTCGGCCTGCAGCTCATCAGGTGTCGCCATCATCATCAGATCGGCCCACTTGGCGGCTTCTGCAACTGTCATCACCTTGAAGCCGTCGGCTTCGGCCTTCTTGACGGTTGGCGAACCGGCCTTGAGCGCGATGACGACGTTGCCGGCGCCGCTGTCCTTCAGGTTCAGCGCGTGGGCGCGGCCCTGCGAACCGTAGCCGATGACGGCGACCTTCTTGGATTTGATGAGGTTGAGATCGGCATCACGATCGTAGTAGACGCGCATTTGAAGTTCCTTCCCTTTGCTTGTCGTGTTGATGGTAGAAGAACGGCGGAACTCAGCTCAGCGCCGGCATTTCCGCCAAAACCTTCTCCGTGCCGTAGAGCCGGAGGAAAGCAGTCACCGCCCTTTCCGCCTGCCGGGCGGTATCCTTAAGACCCGGCTCGCCGAGCAGCATGCGCACATGCAGGTCAGAGACGATAAGGCCGTAAAGCGTGTGATAGGCCTCGTCAGCATCATAAAAGCGCAGCAACCCTGCCCTCTTTCCCGCATCGATCAGCGCCATGGCACGGCGGTCGATCTGGCGGCGGCCGCGCTCCAGAAGCAGCTTGCCGAGCTTGGAGCCGTCGCGATGCGATTGGCCGATCGCCAGCCTGTTCAGCGCCAGCGAGACATCGCCGGCCAGAACCTCCAGCAGGTCGCGTGCAAAAAGGATCACATGGTCATGCAGGCTCACCGCCGTCAGCCGTTCGCCATTGCGCTCGAACGTGCGCACCTTGCTGGCCTGATAGGCGATCATCGCAGACAGCAGGCCATCGCGGTCGCCGAACCATTTGTAGAGGCTTTCCTTGGAGCAGTTGGCAGCGCGTGCGACGCCTGATGTCGTCAGCGCCTTCTCACCGCCATCGACAAGGAGCTGCAGCGCCTGCTCCAGAACGGCGTTCTGACGCGGCGAAAATTCGCTGGGCTCCAAGGTTTCGACAGACACGATATGCGCTCCCAAGTACGTACCGTACGGTACGGTTCGCGGATGCTTATCGCGCAGACGTCCTCACCCGTCAAGAGGGGGACGATGGGCGATGCAAATTTTCTGTAGACGGGCCGCTTTATTCGGCAGCGGTCGCCAAGCGTTCTGCGTCGACGTCGCGCGCAGGCGAGATGCCGTAGAGACGGCTGTATTCCCGGCTGAACTGCGACGGGCTTTGATATCCGACACGATGCCCGGCCATTCCGGCATCCAGGCGCTCGATCAGCATCAGGCGACGCGCCTCGTGCAGGCGGAGCTGTTTCTGGAACTGAACCGGCGTCAGCGCGGTGACGGATTTGAAATGATGATGGAACGAAGAGACGCTCATGCCAACAAGCTCGGCGAGCGCTTCGATCCTTAAGGGTCTTGCATAATTTTCCCTGAGCCATGAAACGGCGCGGGCAATCCTGTTGCTCTGGCTCTCCGCGAGCGCAATGTTCAAGAGATGCGGGCCGACGGGCCCCGTCAGCACGCGATAGAGGATTTCCTGCTCGATCAGCGGTGCCATGGCCGCGATATCGTTTGGACGATCAAGCAGGCGCACCAGCCGCACGGCCGCCTCCAGCAGTTCCGGCGGCGCGGCGTTGACCGCCATGCCCCGCAGCCCGTCGGTATGCGCGGCCGGACGCGGGATATCGACACGGCGCAGAAGCGCCGCAACCCTTTCGGCATCGATCGCCATTGCAAAGCATAGATGGGGCGCCTGCGGGCTTGCCTCAGTCACGCGCCACGCCACTGGAAGGTCTAGTGACGTCAAAAGATAGTCGCCGGTGCCATAGTTCAGGGTTTCCGTCCCGAGCCTGACGCTTTTTGCGCCCTGCAGCACCATAGCGACGCATGGGCGATAGGCCGAGTGAAAGGGTCCGGCCGGCTGGGAACGGCGGCTCAAGAAAAGGTTGCCGATGGCCGTCGCGAACTCGCCCTCGCCGGAGGCATGGCGCGCCGCGATGGAAGCGATTTCCTGATAAGGGTTGAAGGGCAATGTCATGGATAACTCGTTCTGGGGTGGCGCAGGTCTTTATTTAAGCTTCACGGCAGCATCCTACAAACCCGAAGTCGCACTTTCAGATCTCAGAAGCAAAGGCGTTGTCGCCATTGCGGCAATGGATCGCTGGCTGCAGCTACGCGGCAGTACTCGCAGTTGCGGCATTCGCGAAACGTCCTAATTTGCCAAGCGGCAAGAGCCTCGTGCCCAATTGGCGCGCTGGTCAGAATCCTGCGACAATGAAATCGAGCCTCTCGAGAGGAAAATGATGCGTTTTATCAATCCCATTCCTTTCGTTCGCGACATAAACCGCTCGAAGGAATTCTACAACAAGCTGCTCGGCCTGAAAATAATAGAGGATGCCGGAAATTTCGTCCTTTTCGAGTCAGGTTTTGCAGTCCATGAGGGACGATCGCTTGAACATACGATCTGGCGCCAAACGCTCGACGCTGACCAATCATATGGGAGAAGAAACTGGCTTTTGTATTTCGAAGATGGCGATGTCGATGCCGCATTTAGCAAGATCGCGCCGCATGTGGAGTTGATCCACCCCGTAGAAAGACAGGCGTGGGGACAGCGGGTCTTTCGTTTTTACGATCCGGATGGGCACGCCATAGAAATTGGCGAGCCACTGAGCTGAAGAGGAAGATTTGCTTCTGCTTTTGGCCGATCCTGACAGTCATTTGAAACCCGACTGCGAAGGAGGCCTGCGTAGTAGACAAACCCGCTGGATATGACCGCATCTTTCAGCGGCGATGCGTAAATTGTGGAATGCAACGATTGCATCGCCGAGAAGGCACATGATCGGCCGGCACCCGGCCACTGGATGAGGCAACAACGAAAGAGATTGCGAGTTCTGCTTTGGCCGGTTCAAGAAACGGTTGAGAGCAACAGCACCCAACGATCGTGCAATGCTTCGGTCCCGCCGGGTGTCGGGCAAACACTGGCGAAGCATTGGGATTGGGACAATCTGCGTGACGACGTATTTCACCCGCGCGTGTCCAGCCAGTGGCACTGCGCAGCACACCTGGCTAAAAGCCGGACCTGCAACTGCCGCCAATAGGATTCTGCCGGCGGGTAGCGGATTTGCAGGATCGTGCAAAAAGCTCGCAGGATCGCTCTAACGCCTCTTTGCATTTTCGATGCATTGTCCGGCCGTCCAATTCCTCAAATCAAAGGAAGATTCAGATGGCTATTGCAAAAGGCTATGCCGCCACTGACGCGTCAAAACCGCTGACGCCCTTCACCTTCGAACGCCGTGAACCGAATGACGATGACGTCGTCATTTCCGTCCGATATTGCGGCGTCTGCCATTCCGATATCCACCAGGCCCGCAACGAATGGGGCAATTCGCGTTACCCGATGGTGCCGGGCCATGAAGTTGCCGGTGTGGTTTCCTCTGTCGGCTCGAAGGTCACGAAGTTCAAGGTCGGCGACCGCGTCGGCGTCGGCTGCTTCGTCAATTCCTGCATCGGCTGTGCCACACGCGATCTCGATTACGAGCATTTCTTGCCGGGTCTCACCCAGACCTACAACGACGTCGAAGCAGATGGCGAAACGCCGACCTATGGTGGCTATTCCGACTCGATCGTCGTCAAGGAAGGCTATGTCCTCTCCTTCCCGGACAACATCCCCCTTGATGCCGGCGCGCCGCTACTTTGCGCCGGCATCACGCTCTATTCGCCGCTTCGTCACTGGAAGGCCGGTCCGGGCAAGAAGGTCGCAATCGTCGGCATGGGCGGCCTCGGCCACATGGGCGTCAAACTCGGCGCCGCCATGGGCGCGGACATCACCGTGCTCAGCCAGACGCTGTCGAAGAAGGAAGACGGCCTGAAGCTCGGCGCCAAGGACTATTATGCCACCAACGATGCCGAGACCTTCAAGAAGCTCGCCGGCACCTTCGACCTGATCATCAACACGGTCGGCACGGCGATCGACTGGAACGCCTACCTCAATCTGCTGAAGTTCGACGGTTCCATGGTGCTTGTCGGCGTTCCGGAACATGCCGTTCCTGTCCACGCCTTCTCCGTCATCGGCGGCCGCAAGAGCCTTTCGGGTTCTATGATCGGCTCGATCAAGGAAACGCAGGAAATGCTCGACTTCTGCGGCAAGCATAACATCGTCTCCGAAATCGAGAAGATCGCCATCCAGGACATCAACCAGGCCTACGAGCGCGTCATCAAGAGCGACGTGCGCTACCGCTTCGTCATCGACATCGCCTCACTGGCGGCGTGACAATGGGGAAGGCGGCTTACCCAGCCGCCTTTCTTTCAATTCTCTTCCCGCATGGTTTCCTTCTGGGTAATCAGCCGCGCGCTGTGCTGACCGCTGAGATAGATCCACAGCCAGCTCCAGGCAACGGAAAAGCGTGAGCGCGTCCCGATCAGGAAGTAGATATGGGCAATGCCCCATATCCACCAGGCGATCCAACCTTTCAGTTTGATCTTGCCGAAATCGATGATGGCAGCACTTTTGCCAATCGTCGCGAGGCTTCCTTGATGCCAGTACCGGAAAGGTCCAGGCGCCGGCTTTGCCTGTAGCCGCGCGCGGATGACTTTTGCGACGTAGGCGCCTTGCTGCTTGGCGGCAGGCGCGATCCCGGGCACCGGCTTGCCATTGTCCTGAACGACGGAGGCTGTATCGCCAATGACGAAGACATCCGGCAATCCCGGGGCGCTCAAGTCTTTTTCGACAACGGCACGCCCTGCCCGATCGGCCGGAATATCCAGCCACTTTGCCGCCGGCGAGGCCTGCACGCCGGCTGCCCAGACGATCGTCTTGCTGGGGATGAACTTGTCGCCGACCTTGACGCCGGCGGCCGTGCAGTCCGTTACGAATTCGCCGAGATGAACCTCCACGCCGAGCTTTTCCAGCGCCTGCTGCGCATAGGTCGAAAGTTCCTCGGCGAAGCTTGCCAGCACCCGCGACCCCGCCTCGATCAACACGACCTTCGCCATGCGCGTATCTATGTTGCGGAATTCCCGTGGCAGTGTCTTGTGCGCCAGCTCGGCGATGATGCCCGCAAGTTCGACCCCGGTCGGTCCTGCGCCGACGATTGAGAAGGTCAGAAGCGCATCACGCGCGACCGGATCGGTTTCTGTTTCCGCACGCTCGAAGGCCAGCAGCACGCGGCGGCGGATCGTCGTTGCGTCCTCCAGCGTTTTCAGCCCTGGTGCGACGGCTGCCCACTCGTCGCGCCCGAAATAGGCATGCGTTGCGCCGGTGGCCAGAACAAGCGTATCGTAACTTAACGTCATTCCGCCGCGTAACGTCACGTGCTTTGTCGAGGTGTCGACGCCGGTGACTTCGCCGAGCAGCGTCGTAACGTCCGGCCTGTCGTTGTAAAGATGACGGATCGGCCAGGCGATCTCCGATGTCGACAGGATCGTCGTGGCGACCTGATAAAGCAGCGGCTGGAAGAGATGGTGGTTACGACGATCGACAAGTGTGATCCTTGCCCCCGTACCCTTGAGCCCGTTGACGAATTGTAGCCCGCCGAAACCGCCGCCGACAACGACGATACGATGATCGCTCATGACAATGCCTTTCCGCTGTTTTGCTGACGCAAATGTCGCCCTTTGCAGGACGGTTTCAACGGCCGGTTCGGCATAGCTGCCCTGCGATGTCAATCGGCATAGCCGACCGGGATCGCGCTGCCGCTTTTCAGTATTTCCATGGAAATCGAAGCCGAGACGTCGAACAGCTCGATCTTTCGCACGATCTGCTTGTAGATGACGTCGTAATGTTCGACGCGCGGCAGCACGATCTTCAGGATGTAGTCCTGATTGCCCGTCAGCCGATGGGCCTCGACGATCTCCGGAATGCCGCTGATCGCCCTGCGAAACGACTCGATCCATTCGTCGGAATGATGCGCCGTCTTGATCAGCGCAAAGACCGTGGTCGGCACGCCCATCTTTTCGCGGTCGAGCACGACGATGCGCCGGGCGATGTGTCCGCTTTCCTCAAGGCGCTGGATGCGGCGTGAACAGGCAGAAACCGAAAGCGCGACCCGCTCGGCGAGATTGCTGACGGAAATGCCGGCATCGGCCTGGAGAAGGTCGAGAATCTTTCTGTCGCGATCATCAAGCATTGCCATCTCTGTGGTTGACGCCGATTTTTTGCACATTCCCGACATAATACGCAATAAGATAGTCCCGTGATGCCATCAATGTCAAAAAATGCAAACATTCAGCGCAGCAACTGAGGCATCCTATCCCCGTCAGAAATCAGAAAAAAGCGGGAGTGTGGAAATGCAGACAATCGGCCTGATCGGCGGCATGAGCTTTGAAAGCTCGGCGGTCTATTATCGTCTTGTGAACGAGATGGTGCGTGAACGCCTTGGGGGGCTCGCATCGGCCGAACTCGTCATGCATTCGCTGAATTTCGAAGAAATCGTCGCCATGCAGAAGGCCGGCGACTGGGACGGCGCAGCAGCGCGCCTCGGCGATGCAGCGCTTCGCCTGCAGACCGCCGGCGTCCGCTGCGTTCTCATCTGCACCAATACCATGCACCTGATCGCCGACAAGGTGGCAGCGCGCCTCTCGGTTCCGCTGATCCATATCATCGACGAGACGGCGAAGTCGCTCAAGGCAGCTGGCCGCAAACGTCCATTGCTGCTTGCAACGCGCTACACGATGGAGCATGGCTTTTACGCGGACCGCATGAAAGGCCTGGGCCTCAACGTGACGGTCCCGGATGCGGCCAACCGCACCATCGTTCACGACATCATCTTCAACGAGCTTTGCGCCGGAAAGGTGCTCGACAGTTCACGGACGAAGCTGATGGAAATCATCGAATGCGAACGCGCCAAAGGCGCCGACAGCATTATTCTCGGCTGCACCGAGATCTGCCTCATCCTGGACCCCGCCAAGCTGCCTCTGCCCGGCTTCGACACCACGGCGATCCATGCAAAAGCAGCCGTCGAGTTTTCAATCGGCGAGGAGCCGCACACAGAAACAGAAGCTGCATGAGATGCAGTTTACTTGACTGAGTCAATTAATTGCATGACAAAGTCTCCTATCAGGAGATTTTGCTCATGCCCGATTCCTCCCTTATCGATGCTGCCCGCGACTTCAATCGCTTCTACACCAACTTCCTCGGCGTGCTGAACAAGGCCTATCTCGACTCGCCTTTCACGCTGACGGACGCGCGGGTGCTGTTCGAGATCGGGTCGCACGACGGGATTAGCGCCGTCGCGCTCGTTCGCGACCTGCATCTCGATCCCGCCTATCTCAGCCGCATTGTGAAGCGCTTCCGCAGCGACGGTCTCATCGATACGAAAGCCGATCCCGACGACCTGCGCAGCCAGATCATCACGGTTACCGCCAAGGGAGGCGAGCAATTGCAGGAACTCGGCCGCCGCTCGAATATGCAGATCGCCGAACGTTTCGATGCGCTTGCCCCTGGTGAGCCACAAAGCGTCGTCAGCGCGATGCAGACGATCCGCTCGCTGCTCGACCCGGGCGTCAAACTGTCCTCCCCGGTCATCCGCGCGCATAGAGCCGGCGATATAGGCTGGATCGTCCAGAGCCAGGGCAAGGCCTATGCCGAGGAATATGGCTGGGACATGCGCTTCGAGGGCCTGGTGGCCGAGGTCGCCGGCAAGTTCCTGACAACCTTCGATCCGGCAATGGAATATTGCTGGATCGCCGAGCGCAACGGCATCAATGTGGGGTCTATTCTTGTGACAAACGGCGGCGACGGCGTTGCCAAGCTCCGCCTCCTCTATGTCGACAAGACCGCGCGCGGGCTTGGTCTTGGCAAGACACTTGTCGACGAGTGCATTCGTTTCGCGCAGGCGAAAGGCTACCGCCAGATATCGCTCTGGACCAACGACGTTCTGCACGCCGCACGCAGCATCTATGTCAAAGCCGGTTTCCGTCTTGTCTCCGAAGAGAGACACCGGATGTTTGGGCCAGAGGAAAACGGCCAGACCTGGGTTCTCGACCTCTGATTTTTCCGTGTCGCAGAAGTTTCGCTTGATTTGGAAACGATCATTTTCTAATTAGTTGAGCCATGACGACGGCACCCCTCGATGACAAAAGCCGATCGCGTGGCAGGCCGCGCGAATTCGACAAGGACGCAGCCCTTGACAAGGCCGTCTGCGTCTTTTCCGAGCGCGGTTACAACGCAGCCTCGATCAGCGAATTGACGGAGGCGATGGAGCTTACGGCCGGCAGTGTCTACAAGGCCTTCAAGGACAAGCGCGGCATTTTTCTCGCCGCCTTCGACCGGTATCGCGTCGTGCGCCGCGGCCTGCTTGACGAGCGCCTGGACGGGGTCAAGACCGGCCGGGACAAGATCCGTGAAATCCTGCGCTTTTACGTTGCCTCATCACACGGTGACATCGGCCGTCGCGGCTGTCTCGTCGTCGGCAGCGCCAACGAGCTTGCGATCTTCGACGACGAAGCCGCAAAGCGCGTCGCCGCTGCTTTTGCCGCCAACGAGGAATTGCTGCTGGACCTCATTCGTCTCGGCCAGTCCGACGGCTCGATCGCGAAAACGCTGGACGCGGTCGCTGCTGCGCGCACCCTGCTCTGCCTGACGAGCGGCATGCGTGTCCTCGGCAAGACCGGCCGCCGCGAAGAGGACATGACTGCCGTGGCGGACGCCGCCATGAGACTTCTCGACTGACTGCGCTTCGCACGCAAGAAGCGAGTGGCGCAGAACCACTTCAAGACCGATCTTCCCCCAGATCAGCATACCGGAGTTTTTTCATGAGCATTTCAACTGCAACGAACGAGACCGCCAAAGCCAGGCCGATCTCGCCTTTGATGACATTCCTTTTCGCGGCCGCCTGTGGCCTCGTCGCCGCCAACCTCTACTACGGCCAGCCGCTGGCCGGCCCGATCAGTGGCGAGCTCGGCTTCACGCCGGCAGCCACGGGCCTGATCGTGACGCTGACGCAGATCGGCTACGGTCTCGGCCTGCTCCTCATCGTGCCGCTCGGCGACCTGCTCGAAAACCGCCGCCTCGTGCTTATGCTGATCCTAGTATCGGCAGTCGCGCTCGTCGGCGCTGCACTCTCCTCAACGCCCATCCAGTTCCTGCTGGCCTCGCTCTGTATCGGCCTCTCCTCGGTCGCGGTGCAGGTTCTGGTGCCTTTCGCCGCCCATATGGCCCCGGATGCGACGCGCGGACGTGTCGTCGGCAACATCATGAGCGGACTTCTCTGCGGCATCATGTTGGCCCGCCCCTTTGCGAGCTTCATCGCCGAAGCCTCGTCGTGGCACATGGTCTATTACATCACCGCGCTCGTTATGGTCGGGCTGGTCCTCATCCTGCGCGCCAACCTGCCGGTGCGCGTCCCGCACACGAAGCTCGGCTACGGCGCACTGCTTGCCTCGATGCTGCACCTTGCTATCACCACCCGCGTCCTGCAGCGCCGCGCGCTCTACCAGGCCGGCATGTTCGGTGCGTTCAGCCTATTCTGGACGACGACACCGCTGCTGCTTGCGGGCCCCTCTTTCGGCCTGACCCAGAACGGTATCGCGCTCTTCGCACTTGCCGGCGCTGCCGGTGCCGTCGCCTCGCCGGTTGCCGGACGCCTGGCCGATCGGGGGCTAACGCAGATCGCCTCGGCTTTTTCCATGCTGCTCGCCATGGTAGCCTTCGTCATCAGCCATTTCGCAGCCGACGGCTCGCTGAGCGCGCTCATCCTGCTCACGGCAGCAGCAATCCTTCTGGATTTCGGCGTAACGACCAATCTGGTCTGCGGCCAACGCGCGATCTATTCAATCAGCGCAGACCATCGCAGCCGTCTGAACGGTCTCTACATGGCGACTTTCTTCGCCGGCGGCGCTGTCGGCTCCGCCCTCGGAGGCTGGGCTTATGCAGCCGGCGGATGGACGACGACAGCCTGGATCGGCTTCTGCTTTCCCGCTTTCGCCTTCCTGCTCTTCCTTACCGAGGGGCGAGGCAAATAAGAGGCGCCTCAATCTTCAGCGGTATCGAAGCGGGCCCGGGCATCGCGAACAGCGTCGTGGTTTGCTTCTGCCCAATTCAAAAGCAGCGCCAGCGTGGCGTAAAGCGAGCCTCCGAGTTCGGTGACCCGGTACTCGACACTTGGCGGCTTCGTCGGAAACACCTCCCGCTCGATATAACCTTCGCGCTCAAGGTCGCGAAGCGTCTGCGTCAGCATCCTCTGGGAGATATCCGGTATCTTCCGCCGCAGCTCGCCGAAGCGGTAGGGCCGTGCTGCAAGCGCCTCCAAAAGCAGCGTCGACCACTTGCCGCCGATCTTCTGCATCATGTCCCGCACGGGACAATTGCTGAAATCGAGACTTCCGAGATCGATCTCCCGGCGGATGCCGGGGGCAGGCTTGCTCTTCAGATTGACGACAGCGCTCACGGGATGGTTCCCTTTCGGTAACGTAGAGCGGAAAAACTGCCTTCTTTACAGCTCGAAGTCAATTCCTATTTTAGTGCTGCTCTCTTTTTGAGACTACCATAGAGGAAGACCCATGAGCGAAACGATACTCGTCACCGGCGCGGCCGGCCAGCTTGGCCGGCGCATCATTCATCACCTGCTCGAAACCTACAATGTTCCGGCCAAGAGCATCATCGCCGCCACCCGCGACCCGGCGAAACTCGCCTCGCTCGCCTTTAAGGGCGTGACCACCCGCAAGGCCGACTTCGACGATGCAGCAAGCCTGGAAGCCGCCTTCAAGGGCGTCGATCGCCTGCTGATCATCAGCACCGACGCACTCGCCATCCCCGGTCAGCGCCTGACGCAGCACAAGTGCGCCGTGGAAGCTGCGGCGAGAGCCGGCGTGAAGCACATCGCCTATACATCCATGCCCTCGCCGGACAAGTCACTCGTCACTTTCGCGCCGGACCACCTCGGCACCGAGCACGTCATAAAGGCCGCGGGCATTCCCTATACGATTTTCCGCAACGCCTGGTATTTCGACAACTATCTGCACGGCATGCCGCATAATCTGCAGACTGGCAGTTGGTACACGGCAAGCGGCGACGGCAGGGTTTCCAATATCTCCCGCGACGACTGCGCAATGGCGATTGCCGCCGCCCTCGCCTCCAAAACGGGCGAGAACGCAACCTACACGCTGACGGGCAGCCAATCGCTAACCGCCGACGAGATCGCCGCCGGCATCGCCGCTGCTGTCGGAAAGCCTTTACAGGCCGTGAAAGTTAGCGACGAGCAGCTCGGCCAGGGCATGCGCGGGGCGGGACTGCCCGACTTCGTCGCCGACATGCTGGTCTCAGCCGACGCCAACATCCGCGCCGGCAACTTCGATCTCCTCACGGACGACTTCAGGACGCTGACCGGCAAGCAGACGCAGAAGCTCGAGGACTTCTTCGTTGCAAACAAGGCAGCTCTGCTGACATAAGCGTCGATTTCTGCCCCATCGAGTCAGTTGCTGCGAAGGGCAAGGCAGGCATTGCCTTGCCCTTCGCAGGCAATGGAGCGGCGACGGGCCGTGGCTGGATCTCTCCTCGGGATTGACCTGAGGCGCGGAGCCCTTTCGCCACGCGCCCCACGTCCTGCAAAGAAAGCGGCCTGCTCCTCAGATCTTGTGCCCCAACGCCCGGCAAAAGCGCCGGACGGTTTCCGCCATGCCGTATTCCAGTGCATCCGCCGTCAGGCCGTGACCGATCGAAACTTCCGCAAGCTTCGGGATGCGCTTCACGAGCGGCGGCAGGTTGGCGACCGTCAGGTCGTGGCCAGCATTGACGCCGAGGTCGATTGCGAGTGCTGCGTCCGCCGTCTTGCCGAGCGCTTCGAGAATCGGGCCTGCCCGCTCCGGCGAACCGTAGCAGCCGCCATATGGACCGGTATAGAGCTCGATCCGGTCCGCCCCCGTCGCCTTGGCGATCTTCACTGCATCGGCATCGCCGTCGCCGTCGGCAAACAGCGAAACCCGGGTTCCCATCTTCTTGAGTTTTACAACGACATCCGTGAGAAAAGCCTGATGCCTGGAAAAATCCCAACCGTGGTCGGAGGTCGCCTGCGTCGGATCGTCAGGCACGAGCGTCACCTGCTCGGGGGCGGCGCCTCCACAGAGATCGAGGAATTCCTCCGTCGGATAACCCTCGATGTTGAACTCGGCCTCAGGAAACTCGTCGTCGATCAGATTGCGGATCACCTTCAGGTCGGAGAAACGAATGTGCCGCTGGTCTGGCCGCGGATGGACGGTCAGCCCGCTGGCCCCCGACTGCAAGGCGATGCGCCCCAGCGCCTCGACGCTTGGCCATGGCAGATCGCGCCTGTTGCGCAGCATGGCGATGGCATTGAGATTGACGGAAAGCGTCGTCGGCATGTTGATGATCCATTCGGTGCGATAAGCGTGAGCTGCTTTTTATGCCAATGGGCCCGGCGAAACCAATGAGATTCTGATATGGCTGCATGCAAATCCATGATGGAGGCCCGCATGGTCGCAAAGGGCATAACGCAGGAGTATTCCCGTTCCGCTGCAAGAATTTCAGCTGTTGCGGGCACTCTATACGGCCGACCGTACGCCGGATATCAAGATTTCGGGCGCTGCGTTGCTATCCTATTTAAAAGCGATTATTTTTAGCACTTACAAAAATGCCCGTTCACGCATAACGTGAGAATAAGTATCGAGTAAGTACGCCGCGTACTGCTTCTTCCCGACGACAAGAACGCCTCGAGGAACACCACTCCGCAGCGCCTTCGAAGCAACTGGCAAAACCGCATGAGGTGCAACTTTTGCCCCAGGAGGGTTCATGCCAGACGGTACCAAACGTGCCGCCGCCGGTAAAGCTTCGGAGCGCCGTTTCAGATACCGGTTCCTGCCATCTGCCGCCCTGCCGCCGGACTTGCCCGACGGACCGGTACCCATCGCCGAGATGGCCAACGCGTTCGGGGTCACGCACAGGACGCTGCATTTCTACGAAGAAAAGGGACTGCTGTCGGCCAACCGTATTGGCCTGATGCGCGTTTACGGCCAGGACGACGTGATGCGCATGGCCGTCATCAACGTCTGCCGCGAGACCGGGATGGCGATCGCGGTCATTCAGGAGCTGATGGAGGAATTGCGCCGTGCATCCTCGCAGGAGGAAGCAGAGGCAATCTTCCAGGAGGTGCTCGCCGTCCGCAAACGCGAGCTGACGGCGGAAATGTCGACACTGCATCGTCAGTTGCAACAGGTCAGCGATCTGCTCGACCCCGACGCCAGCAGCGAGATACCGCCGCTCAACGACAACGAGGATCAATCCGCCCTTTCGGATGAGGAACTGCGCTGCCTCTCGTTGATGGCCGAAGGCTTCTCGACGCAGCGCATCGCCCGCGCCCTTGACCTGAAGCATGACGAAGCACAGGCGCTCGAAGCTGACATCATCCTGAAATTCCGGGCCAACAACCGCTTCCAGGCAATCACCAAGGCAGTTCTTCTCGGCATCGTCAAAGTGTGACGTTCCGGCAATGGCCGCCACCGTTTTTGCAGCTTCACCGCACGATCGTCAGCGTCTCCGCCGCGCGTGTGATCGCCGTATAAAGCCAGCGTTCGCGCGTATCGCGGAAGGCCCAGCTTTCATCAAAGAGCACCACATTGTTCCACTGCGAGCCCTGCGCCTTGTGCACGGTCAGCGCATAGCCGTAATCGAATTCGTCGTAGCGCTTGCGTGTATTCCACGGGATTTCGCCTTCGACATGCTCGAAAACCTGTTTCAGCAGCTTGATCTTTGCCGCGCCGCGACCCATGTCGTCGTCTTCGGGCCGCACGAGCAGGTTGATGCCCGGCTTCGTCGTCTCCTTCGATGACGTCATCACCTGCCAGAGCGAGCCGTTGAGCAGTCCCTTGGCGGGGTCGTTTCGCAGACAGACGAGCTTGTCGCCCGTCTGCGGATAATCCGCCGTGAAACCCTTCAACTCCCGCAGGCGCTGGTTATAGCGACGCCGCGTTCGGTTGGTGCCGACAAGCACCTGATCGGCATCGAGCACCAAGGCCTGGTTGACTTCGTTCTTGGAAATCACCCGGGCGGTGCCGTAGTCGCCAGAGATGATCTCGTTGCCTTCGCGCACCTGCATCGCCAGCTTGATGATCGGATTGTCGCGCGCCTGGCGGTGAATGTCCGTCAATAGGTAATCAGGCTCCTGATTGGTAAAGAAGCCGCCGCCCGAAACCGGCGGCAGCTGGCCGGGATCGCCGAGCACCAGGATCGGTGTGCCGAAGCTCATCAGATCCTTTCCAAGCGCCTCGTCGACCATCGAGCATTCGTCGACGATGATCAGCGCCGCCTTGGCGACCGGGCTCTGGCGGTTGATGGTGAACATCGGCGTCATCGAGGTCTTGCCGGTTTCCTCGTCCTCGACAGCCTCTTCCCCACGCGGGCGATAGATTAACGAATGGATAGTCTTGGCATTGCTGGCACCGCGCGAGCGCAATACCTGCGCCGCCTTGCCAGTGAAGGCGGCAAACAACACGTCGCCATCGACATTCTCGGCAAAATGCTTGGCAAGGGTCGTCTTGCCCGTTCCGGCATAGCCGAACAGACGGAAGAGCGGCGACCGGCCCTCCTTCAGCCACTTCGAAACGGCCTTCAGGGCTTCGTCCTGTTGCGGAGCAAATTGCATGGGGGCGACTTGGCAGGATTCGCGGCCGCGAAGCAAGGTGGAAAGTGCGCCCGCAGGTTGGCGCGGCGCGATTGCCTGCTTTCAGCGGCTTGAACGCCGGTTTTGCGCCCTTTAGTGTCGCCACGTTGCTTGAGGGAATCACGTGAGAAGAAGCATTCAATTCTGCCTGATGACGGTCGCCTTGACGATTCCTGCTGCCGCCCAGGCGGAATGGCAGGCCATCGAACAGGTCACTCCCTATGCAATCACTGGCAAATCCGGCGCCGAGCTCTACACATCGATCGGCGAAAACGGTCCCAGCGCCGGCATCGGGCGTGTCATCGCGCACACGACCTTCAAGCTCACCTGGACCAGGAAATACGAGCCGCAGGCGGACAGGTCCTGCAGGCTTACGGTGGCCCGGCCCAAGCTGATTATCACTTATACTCTGCCTAAACCTACGACGCAGCTGCCACCTGCAACCAAGGCTAGCTGGGACAGCTTCATAACTGGCGTAGAGACCCACGAACGCTGGCACGGCGAAACCATAAAGCAGATGGTCAAGGCAATTGAAGCCTACAGCCTCGGACTGACCGCCGCTGATGATCCCGAATGCAGCAAGATCCGCCTCGTGCTGACAAAACGCCTCGGCGAACTCTCCGGCTACCAGCGTCAGCGGGGCCGCGACTTCGACAAGGTCGAAATGGGTGAAGGCGGCAACATCAAGCAGCTTATCCTCAAGCTGGTGAATGGCCCGTAGGAAACTCCAGCCGGCGCGTGATCCCAATGCCCTGCAGGAAGACTTCGTCGTGACTGACGACCAGCAGCGCGCCGTCATAGGCACGCAATCCGACCTCGACCGCAGCGATCGAATCGATGTCGAGATGATTGGTCGGCTCGTCCAGGATGAGGAGCGAAGGCGGTTCCGACCCGCCCAGAACGCATGCCATACCGGCCCGCAACAGCTGGCCGCCGCTGAGCGTCGATACGCTCCGGAGCGCAGCATCGGCCCTGAACATGAACCGGGCGAGCGCCGCCCGACAGGCGTTTTCATCAGCGCCCGGGTTTATCCGCAGGAAGTTGTCACGGATCGAGGCCGACGGATCGAGAAGGGTCACCTGCTGATCGAGCATTGCGCACTTGGTCATGACTGAGACCGTCCCGGCCTGGGGCTTCAACTGCGCGGTGACCAGCGCCAGCAATGTCGTCTTGCCCGAACCGTTCGGGCCGGTGACGGCGATGCGCTCCGGTCCAACGATGTTGAAGGACAGGTCGCTGAGGACCGGCTCGGCAGACCGATAGCCCGCCGTCACCGAATCCACCTTCAGGACGACCTTGTTGGCAGGCAGTCGGGCCGGCGAAAGCGTCACCGAAAGGGGCTCCAGGATTTCGATCTTGTCGCGCGCGGCGGCGGCGTCTTCGAGCGCCTGGCTACGCCGGCGTTCGACAAGCCGGGCGTTATCGCCGCCTGTTGCTTCGCTGCGCTCCTTCAAGCCGCCGGCGACGATACGCGGCATGTCGCCTCTGGCAGCCTTTTTTCGGCCGATACGATCCCTGCGAGCTTGCCGTTCGGCCGTGGCTTGGGCGCTTCGGGCAACCACCGCCACACGCTTCTCGGCATCGGCGAGATCTTGCTCTGCGGCAGTCAATTCTAAAGCCTTGCGCTGCCGATACTGGCTCCAGTTGCCGCCATAACTCGTGACCCCAAGCGAAGTCAGTTCGACGATGGCGTCCATGGTTTCGAGCAATTCCCGGTCGTGGCTGACGACGATGGTCCCCGCTCGCCAGTTTGCGATCAGGTCGATGACGGCCTGGCGGCCGTCGCGGTCGAGATTGTTGGTAGGCTCGTCCAGGATGAGAAAATCGGGCTCGGCGAAGATCAATGCTGCAAGCCCTGCCCGCGTGCGCTGCCCACCCGACAGTTCGACAAGACGCGTTTCGGGCTCGCCGTCGATCCCCGCGCGATCGAGAGCCGAAGCAATACGCGCTTCCAGCTTCCAGTCGGCCGATGCAAGCTCTTCAGCCGTCGCCTCGCCCGCCTCGGCGCGTCGAAGGACGGCGAGCGCTTCGGTCACGCCGAAGAGATCGCCAATCATTTCTTCGGCTTTCACCTGGACGCCTTGACGGAGCACGCCCAGGCGACCACCTGACGTTATCGTCCCGGACTGAGGCTGGAGTTCGCCGGAGATGAGCTTGAGAAGCGTGGTCTTGCCAACGCCGTTGCGGCCGACAAGACCCGTTCGGTCTGTGCCGAAGCCTAGATCGAGACCTGAGAAAAGCGGCCGGCCGTCAGGGGTGGACCACGACACGTTGGAGAGCTTGATGAATGCAGGCATGGATGTCCAGTTTTCCGGTGGCAAGGCAAATTGGCGTTGCGATCGGGTGGAAATCCATTGCTGCACACATCCTGTTGAAACGAACGATGGCCGGAAGCTAAGTGACGGGTGCTGCTAATTCAAGCAGGAGTAAATCTCGGCACGACACCAGAGACGTGGATTTCGTTTAAATATCCTCAGTACGCATGGAATAAAATCACTCCTGCCGGTGTCTCATCTCCGGTAAGCAAAGAAGCTGCCGAACCTGAGGAGAGACCACATGAAATCCGTAAAGTTCGTTCTCGCTTTCGCCGCCGCATCTGCTGCGGCAACGGCTGCATTTGCGGCAGCGCCGGTCATGACCGTCGAATCCGCCAAGGGCAAGGTGCTCGCCGGCGAAAACGGCATGACGCTCTATACCTTCAAGAAGGACACAAAGGGCGTTTCCAATTGCTACGACCAATGCGCCAAAAACTGGCCGCCGCTGATGGCCGCTTCCGATGCGAAGGCCGATGGTGCATATTCGATCATCGACCGCAAGGACGGCACAAAGCAATGGGCCAAGGACGGCATGCCGCTCTATTTCTGGGTGAAGGACACCAAGAAGGGTGATATCACCGGCGATGGCGTGGGGGGCAACTGGGACCTTGCCAAACCCTGAGTAAACGGGCGTGAAGACACCAGCACCCGAAACATTCGAGGGCCAGATCCTGGCCCTTCTCCCCTCGCTCCGGCGCTATTCGCGCAGCCTCACCCGCTCCGACGCCGACGGCGAGGATTTGCTGCAGGACTGTGTCGAAAAAGTACTTGCCCGCCGGTCGCAGTGGCGCGGCCTGAACCTGCGCGGCTGGGCGCTGACCATCATGACAAATCTCTTCCGAAACACCCGACGCCAGAGCCCGCCCAGCATCATGGTCGAGCTTGACAGTGCCGAGGACCTGCCCTCGCCCGAGACGCCTGCCGATCCGCTGGAGCGCTTGCGGCTGGAAGATGCGCTGAACAGTCTGTCTGAGGAAAGCCGCGCCGTGCTGATGCTGGTTGTCATCGAGGGCTATACTTACAGCGAGGTGGCCGCCGCGCTCGACATACCGGTTGGCACCGTCATGTCGCGGCTGTCGCGCGCCCGACAGCGGCTTGGAGACCGAATGAAGGCCGACAATGTGATTACGCTTCGGAGACCGAAATGACCGAGACCAGGCCGACCGTGCCCGAAGCGGACCTCCATGCCTATGCCGATGGGCAACTGCCAGAAAACGCCCGCGCCCGTGTCGAGGCTTGGCTGAAGGACAATCCCGACGACGCTGCCAAGGTGACGGCATGGCGAACGCAGAATGCTGCGATCCGTTCAATGTTCGAGCCTTACGAAAAATCCAAGGAAGGCGACATCCTGCTGGTCGAGCCGGAAAATGACGCTTCCCTCCGGCCGAGACGTTCGGCCATTGCCGCAGCCGCCGTCGCTCTCTTCACGCTTGGTGCCCTTGCCGGTCATTACGGCCCTCCACTCGTCCAGCAACCCGAACTGCAGCTTGCCGGTTCCGAGACGCTGCCGGCAGAGGCGCAGAACGCCTTCCTGGTCTATGCAGGCGAGGTCCGCCATCCTGTCGAAGTCTTCGCCAATGAGGAAGTGCATCTGGCGACCTGGCTCGGCAAGCGGCTTTCTATTCCGAACCTGAAGGTGCCGGATCTACAGTCCTTAGGCTTCCGGCTCGTCGGCGGACGGCTGCTGCCGGTGGAGGGAAAGCCGGGCGCGATGTTCATGTACGAGAATCAAGCGGGCGAACGCCTGACGGCGCTTGTCGGCCGCAACAAGGCGAACCGGACGACAAGCTTCCGCTTCGCCTCCGCCGGCGGTGTCGAGACATTCTACTGGATCGACGGCGAACTCGGCTATGCCGTCACCGGCGAGATTTCGCGCGATATGCTGCGGCAGGTGGCCGAGGAATGCTACAAGCAGTTCCCGTCGTGACGATCAGTGAAGCGGATCGTTGGAAAGCTCGATCGGCTTTCCGTGAGGCGTGGCTTGCGCCGCACGCTGCCAGCTCTTCTGCAGCAAAAGGATAGCCCCGACATCGGCTATGCCTTTATTGACAAGGAGCGAGGATAGCGCTGCGACCCAGCATTCGAAGTAGTCGCTGCCGTTCACCGCCCGGCCCGGCCTGTGCAGTTCGGCCGAAAGCATCTTTGCCCACTCTCTCCACGTGAAGAGACCGCGTTCGTGGAGATGCACCGTCATCGCAAAAGCTGCAGCCGCCCAGGGCTCGGGAAAGACCGGTTCGCCACCGGCGGATTTCGGCAGTTGAGGCGATCGCGTCAGCGGCGATGCCGTTTCATAAAGGCTCAAGATAGCTCTCCCAGGCATCGATCGAAACCGTAAGCGATGGGTCGGCGCCCACGCCCCAGATTTCCCTGCCATCGAAAACAACGGTATAGACCCATTGCGGGTTCTCGCCCTTGCCATGCGCATTGTCGTCCGGGAACACGAACGAGCCCTGCACAGCCTCGACCACGCCGATCCTGGCACGCGCATAGCGCGGCAGCCGGGTATGCGTTTCCGGATTGAAGTTTTTTGTCCGGACCTTCTCGCCGACAGCAAAGCGCGCAGCGGCTTCCACCGGACGGTCGCAAGCGCCGCCGCGCGCCAGAACGCTTGCAACCATATCCGCCTTCAGAATCCGTTTCGGCACCGCTGCAATCATCTGCTTGTGGCCGACATCGATTTCGGCAGCCGTTGTGAATCCGTGCCGATCAAGCAGCACTTCCAGCGCCCGAATCCATATTTCGTAATAGCTCGCGGAGAGATAATCAGCAGGCGGAATATTCTCGCGCGCATGCCGGCTCTCGTCGATCGTCCAGGCACCGAAGGCACCGCATGATAGCGTCAGTCCAAGCGCACGCTTTTCCCACTCGGCATGGAAATACGGCTCGTCCTTTTCAGCCGCGACCGGCCCGAACCCCATCTGTCCACCAAGGTCGTGCGGCCCGTTCACGCGGCGGCTCCCGGAGCAGAAGCAACTGCCGTCCCGATCATCGCATCGCGGCTGACGAGACCGGCAAGTTGCTGCTCGCTCAGACCTTCCGTTCCCTCGGGGCGTTCGGGAATGACGAGATAGCGCAGTTCGGCCGTCGAATCCCAGACGCGGATTTTCTTCTCCGCGGGCAGTGTCAGGCCAAATTCGGCAAGCACGCCGCGCGGATCGATCACCGCCCGCGAGCGATAAGCCGGCGCCTTGTACCAGACCGGCGGCAGGCCGAGCACCGACCAGGGATAGCAGGAGCAAAGGGTGCAGACGACGAGGTTGTGGGTCGTATGCGTATTGAAGACGGCGCGCATGTGCTCGCCCTGCCGGCCGGTATAGCCGAGGCTCGCAATTGCCGCCGTCGCGTCGCTCTTCAGCCATTCGGCAAATGCAGGATCGCTCCAGGCCCTCGCCACCACATGGGCGCCGTTGCGCGGGCCGATCTGCGTCTCATAGGCCTCGACGATTGCATCGACCGCCGCCGGATCGATCAGCCCCTTCTCCGTCAACACCGTCTCCAGCGCCTTTACCCGCGCCTGCATGTCCGAAAAGCGGTTGTCGTGATGGTGATGGTGATCAGGATCGTCGTGCAAGGCGAGGTCCTCCGCGCATAGGAGACTATCTTTAGGCGCTTGAAAGCAGCCCGCCAAGCAATTCTATGCGCCGAGCGGTTTTTCGATAAATTCGATCAATGAACATTCTGATTCTCGGCGCAACAGGTTTCATCGGCTCAGCCGTCGCCGCCCGCCTGGTGGCCGATGGCCATGCCGTCAGCGGTCTCGGCCGCACTCCCGTCCGGGCTCGAACCAAATGGCCGGATGTGCGCTGGCTGCGTGCCGATCTCGCACACATGACCACAGCTGTCGATTGGCAAGAGACACTGAAAGACCAGCATGTGGTCGTCAACTGCGCAGGCGCCTTGCAGGACGGCTTTTCCGACGACCTTGCCGCGTCGCAGGCAGATGCGATGCTAGCGCTCTATGCCGCGGCCAAGACATGCGACGTCCGCCTCATCGTCCAGATTTCTGCAAACGCGGATACTTCGGATGCCGATCTGCCGTTTCTCGCAACAAAATGCCGCGCCGACGATGCCCTTGCATCAAGCGGTCTACCTTACGTCATTTTGCGTCCGGCACTCGTTGTCGGTCGCAATTCCCATGGCGGCTCAGCGCTTTTGCGGGCACTCGCTTCGATGCCTTTTGGTCTGCTGCTTATCCATTCCCAAAGCCCGATTGAGACGGTCGATATCAAAGATGTCGCTGCAGCCGTCAGCGCAGCAGTCTGCGGCGAAATTGAAAGCGGAAACGACATTACCCTCGCATCCAGCGAGACGCTCATGCTTTGCGAGCTCGTGAAGCTGCATCGCCAATGGCTGGGCCTCCCGCCCGCGCCTATCATTCCTATCCCAGCTGCGCTGGCAAAACCCTTGACCTGGCTCGCCGATTTTGCGGGGCACCTCGGCTGGCATTCGCCCTTGCGTTCGACGGCCATGGCCATCATGTCCAAGGGCATCGCAAGCAACGGAACGGTTTCAGCCATCCGCGGTGGCTCGGCCGCAGCCACGTTGGCAGCCAACCCATCTGGCATTCAGGATCTGTGGTTCGCGCGCCTCTATCTGCTGAAGCCGCTGATAGCCGCCGGCCTTGCTCTGTTTTGGCTTCTGTCCGGCATCATCCCGCTTCTGTCGCCACAAGAGGCAAGTCAGCATCTTCTGGCCTTCATGCCGCCCACCGCTGCAATGACGCTCACGCTTTTCACATGCGCCGTCGATATCGCGCTTGGCGCAGCACTGATTTTCCGGCCCTTAGCCCGCAAAGCTCTTCTCGCCATGCTCGCCGTCTCCCTCGCCTATCTGGCGGGCGGAACCTTGCTCGAACCCTCACTCTGGCTTGATCCGCTGGGACCTCTCATCAAGGTCCTGCCATCGCTTCTGCTGACGCTCGTCACCCTCGCCATTCTGGATGAACGCTGATGCTCGCAGAATTTCTGCTGTTTGCCACGTAGTCGGCGCAACCGTGCTCTTGGGCACCGGTGCAGGGATCGCTTTTTTCATGGCAATGGCGCACCGGACGCAAGAGCCGGAACTGATTGCGCATGTTGCGGGAACCGTTGTAATCGCCGATGCGATCTTCACCGCAACGGCTGTCATTCTCCAGCCGGTGACGGGCTATCTGCTTGCCAGCATCATCGGCTGGCCGCTCGGCGAGGGCTGGATCGCTCTTTCGCTCATCCTCTACGTCGTCACCGGCCTTTTCTGGCTGCCGGTCGTCTGGATACAGGTCCGGCTCCGCGATCTCGCACGCGCAGCCGCGACGGCTGGCGAACCGCTGCCGCCGAAGTATTTCCGGCTCTACCACATCTGGTTCGCGTGCGGGTCTCCGGCCTTCATTGCGGTGATCGGCATCGTCTGGCTGATGCTCAATAAGCCTTCGATCACCCTATTTTAGCATCCGTGACGATAGGCAACGCCCCCAGGGACTAATCCCATTGCACCCGAGGTCCAGTCCGGCTTGCGTGATATTCTGGCGCCTTCTCGCAAGCAGGGGAAAGGTATTGCGATGAACAGGATCACTCTTCTTGCAGCCGCGCTCGGCGCTGTACTCGCTTCCTGGGCAAGCGCGGACGACTATCACGATCTGAAAAAGGACGAGTATCAGATCCCCGGACATCCCTATAAGTCCGCGCAGAACTGTCAGCGCATCGCTCCGGTCGGCAAGTTTGACCGCCGTTGCGACATTCCGCTCTTGGGCTTTCGCAACTTTGCAGACCCGACGATCACCGTTCAATCCGGCGGCATCGGCGGGTTCGGCATCTAAGCGCTTTCTGCAGGAGTCTCCTCGACCATCCGCGTTTTCTATTTCAACATCGGCCAGAGGCTCAGCACCAAGAGCGCCGCCATGGTGAGGTTGAACCATTTGAGCCGTACCGGGTCGGCCAGCCATTGGCGAAAAGTGGCGCCGAAGCCGGCCCAGGTCGAAACGCTTGGAATATTGACCGCGGCAAAGGCAAGACCGACGATCAGCACGCTAGCCAGATAGAGATCGGGATTGGTGTAGGTCGCCATGGCCGTTACCGCCATGACCCAAGCCTTGGGGTTGACCCACTGGAAGGCGAAAGCAGCAATGAATGACATCGGCCTGACGCTGTCCTTGCCTAGACAAGGCGCTCTCGACGTCGCGATCTTCCACGCAATCCAGACGAGATAGATGCCGCCTGCAAGTTTCAGCGCCATGTAAAGCGCCGGCACCATATGCAGCAATGCGCCGAGCCCAATGCCGACGCCGAGAAGTAGTGAGAAAAAGCCGGCGCCGATGCCGAACATGTGCGGGATCGTCCGGCGAAAGCCGAAATTAACCCCCGAGGCAAAGAGCATCATGTTGTTCGGACCCGGCGTTATCGACGTCGTGAAGGCAAAGAGAACAAGAGCCAGAAACGTATCCAGCGGCATTGGGACCTCCCGTAGATGCCAACCCATGACGATCACTGTCGATTGAGGTCCGCTAACCGGCTTTCGTTTCCTAAGCCAGATAATCTTTGTCACGGTGACAGGATTGCTTGAAAGATGACGCGCCTGCGCAATCTTTGAAAGAAAAATGAAAGATTCGGCCATGCAAGACGACCCCATCCCGGCGATCACTTTCCCGAACGGCATCAAAGTACCCGCTCTCGGCCAGGGCACCTGGAACATGGGAGAACGGGCCTCGGAAGCCGAGCGCGAAATCGCAAGTCTCAAAGCCGGGATAGAGTTAGGCATGACGCTGATTGATACGGCCGAAATGTACGGCGAAGGCGATTCCGAGCGCATCGTCGGCCGTGCCATCAAGGGCCGGCGCGAGGGCCTGTTCATCGTCACCAAGGTCTATCCGTGGAATGCCAGCCGCAGGGGAACAATTGAAGCCTGCGAGCGGAGCCTTTCACGTCTCGGCATCGACCAGATCGACCTCTACCTGCTGCATTGGCGGGGTGAACATCCGCTGGCCGATACCGTCGAAGCCTTCGAGGACCTGAAGGACGCCGGAAAGATCGGCGCCTGGGGCGTTTCGAACTTCGATATCGGCGACATCGAGGAATTGCTTGCGGTCCCGGGCGGCCGGCACGTCGCTGCCAACCAGGTTCTCTACAATCTCGCGCGCCGCGGCATCGAATATGATCTTCTGCCCTGGTGCCAGGAGCACGGCGTCCCGGTCATGGCCTATTCGCCGATCGAACAGGGCCGCATCCTGCACAATCCCGAGCTTATCCGCATCGCCAAGGCCAATCAGGCAACCCCGGCTCAGGTCGCCCTCGCCTTCCTTCTCGAACGCGACGGCGTGATCGCCATTCCGAAGACGTCAAATGCCGACCGCGTGGCTGAAAACCGCGATTGCGTCTCGCTCGATATCAGCGACGATGACTGGGCAGCGCTCGACGCCGCCTTCCCGCCGCCGACCCGCAAATCGGCGCTCGAAATGCTCTAAGTCTTCAGACTGCCCCGGCTTCAGACGCCGGTTCACATCCCCTGCGGACCGCGGTTCATGGCGGCGATGCCGGTGCGGCAGACTTCGATCAAGCCGAGCGGCTTCATGATCGCCACGAACTGATCGATCTTCGAGGACTTGCCGGTGATTTCCAGAATGAAATGCTCCACAGTTGCGTCGACCACCTTGGCGTGGAAGGCATCTGCAAGGCGCAGCGTCTCGGCCCGGGTTTCGCCGGTTCCGATCACCTTGACGAGCGCCACTTCCCGTTCGATCGGACGCTCCTGCCCCAGTTCGCGAGCCCGCACGGTCAGGTCCACGACGCGGTGCACCGGCACGATGCGCTCGAGCTGGGCCTTGATCTGCTCCAGCACGTGCGGCGTGCCGCGCGTCACGATGGTAATCCGCGACAGATGCGCCTGATGCTCGGTTTCGGAGACCGTGAGGCTTTCGATATTGTAGCCCCGGCCGGAGAACAGGCCGATGACGCGGGCAAGGACGCCCGGCTCGTTGTCGACGAGAACCGATAGCGTATGGTTCTCGGCAGCTGCGGTTTCGGGCGAGATGAAGTAGGCGGAGCCTGTCGGCTGTAGATGTGCGTTCATTGTCTTGCTTCCTCACCTTCGGATCTCAAACGAGCTGACGGCCCTTGGCGTCGATCGCATTGGCGACCGCTTCGTCCGTGGCTTCGTCCGGCAGCAGCATCTCGTTATGCGCCTTGCCCGACGGGATCATCGGGAAGCAGTTGGCGAGATTGGCGACGCGGCAATCGAGGATGACCGGCTTCTTTACGTCGATCATCTCCTGGATCGTGGCGTCGAGATCATCCGGCTTTTCGCAGCGCAGGCCGACGGCGCCATAGGCTTCCGCCAGCTTCACGAAATCCGGCATCGCCTCCGTATAGGAATTGGATAGCCGGTTGCCATGCAGCAGCTGCTGCCACTGGCGGACCATGCCCATGTACTGGTTGTTCATGATGAAGATCTTGATCGGCGCGTTGTGCTGGATCGCCGCCGACATTTCCTGAATGCACATCTGGATCGAAGCATCGCCGGCAATATCGATGACGAGGCTGTCAGGGTGGGCGATCTGCACGCCGAGCGCTGCCGGCAGGCCGTAGCCCATCGTGCCGAGGCCGCCTGATGTCATCCAGCGGTTCGGCTGTTCGAAGCCGAAGAACTGCGCCGCCCACATCTGATGCTGTCCGACTTCGGTGGTGATGTAGGTATCGCGGTCCTTCGTCAATTCGTACAGCCGCTCAAGCGCATATTGCGGCATGATGACATCGTTGCTCTTGGTGTAGGCGAAGGAGTTGCGTGCACGCCAGCGGGCGATATTCGCCCACCAGTCGGAAAGCTGGCCCTTCTCCGGCCTCTTGGCCAGAGCACGCCAAAGCCGGACCATGTCTTCCAGAACGTGGGCGACATCGCCGCGGATCGGGATGTCGACGCGAACATTCTTGTTGATCGAGGACGGGTCGATGTCGATGTGGATCTTCTTGGAGTTTGGCGAGAAGGCATTGATGCGGCCGGTAATGCGGTCGTCGAAGCGGGCCCCGATGCAGACCATCACATCGCAATCGTGCATCGCCATGTTGGCCTCGTAGGAACCGTGCATGCCGAGCATCTTCAACCAGTTCTTGCCGGAGGCCGGATAGGCGCCGAGGCCCATCAGCGTCGAGGTAATCGGGAAGTCCGTGAGTTCGACCAGCTCGCGCAGCAGCTTGCAGGCTTCCGGACCGGAATTGACGACGCCGCCGCCGGAATAGATGACAGGACGGCGCGCACTGGCCATCAGCTCGATTGCCGCATGAATCTGGTTGAGATCGCCCTGCAGCTTCGGCTGATAGCTCTTCTGGATCGCATGATCGGCCGGCGGCGTATAGGTGCCGGTCGCGAATTGGATGTCCTTTGGAATATCGACGACGACAGGGCCAGGGCGGCCCGACTGCGCGATACGGAAGGCTTCATGTATGATGGCGGCAAGCTCGTTGACATCCTTGACCAGCCAGTTGTGCTTGGTACAGGGGCGCGTGATGCCGACGGTATCGCATTCCTGGAAGGCATCCGAACCGATAAGCGAGGTCGGCACCTGACCGGTGAGGCAGACCAGCGGAACGGAGTCCATCAGCGCGTCCTGCAGCGGCGTGACGGCATTGGTTGCACCCGGACCGGAAGTGACCAGCATGACGCCGACCTTGCCGGTCGAACGCGCATAGCCTTCGGCCGCATGGCCGGCACCCTGCTCGTGGCGCACGAGGATGTGCTTGATCTCCTCCTGCTGGAATATCTCGTCATAGATCGGCAGCACCGCACCGCCCGGATAGCCGAAGAGATGCTCGACGCCATTGTCCTTCAGCGCCTGCAGAACGATCTCCGCTCCTGTCATCCGATTGTCTGGTGTCTGGTTGTCCGTGCCCGTCATGTTTTTTGTTCCGTTTTTGACTGCTGGAATTGAGGTCCTTGGTGCGCGAGCCTGGATTGCAGGCATAAAAAAAGGCCCCAGAGGGAGCCTGTCAACTAGCGCATGGGTGGCTGTCGCCGGATGGTTACACCATCCTGCCCATGCGCTTTCCCACCACAATAAGAGCTGCTGCTATTTTCATGGGCGCAATTGATAGACAGAAAATTTCACAGCGTCAACGCATCCCGAAATAAAAAATCGGCCACGTAACAGTCCCCGAAGGGTTTTGTTAAAGGATAAATCATATGATCGCCTGCTAACGCAGGGAGTAGGCCGTTGCTCAACAACGACTTGCAAACGTCGGATAAAGCCAGCGAGCAGGATCGCCGCGACATTCAAGCCCCTGGGAATCGCTTCCTCGGCCGTGTCGTCGCATGCAGCGGCTCACGCGCGACCATCGCTGCCGTAGCAGAGGCCGGCGGCACCGATCTTACCGAACTCTGGTCAGTCGGCCGCCTGATTTCGATCAGCGTCGGCCGGAATCGCGTCGTTGCACTCGTCTACGCCATGAACACCGGCACGCATGCCTGGGGCGAGGGACAGGACAACTCTTTCAGGATCGAGACCGAACTGCTCGGCGAAGTCCGCGTCGATGAAGACGGCCGCGAGGAATTCTCGACAGGGATCTCACGCTATCCCCATCTTGGCGCCATTGCTCACCGCATCCGCGCCACCGATCTGATGCGCATCTACGATGCGGGTACCGGGACGACGGCGGTCATCGGAAAACTGACCCAGGACGAGAGCATCGATGCGGCGATCCACATCCCCTCGATGCTTTCCAAGCATTTCGCGATCGTCGGTTCGACGGGCGTCGGCAAATCCACGGCCGTATCGCTTCTTTTGCACAAGGCAATCGAAGCCGATCCGAAGTTGCGCGTCCTGATCCTCGATCCACACAACGAGTTCGCCGCCGCGTTCCCCAGGCATTCGGTCGTTATCGATACCGACACGCTCGACCTGCCCTTCTGGCTGATGCGGCTTGAAGAATTCGCAGAAGTCGTCTTCCGCGGCCGCGCGCCAGTGCCAGAAGAAATCGACATGCTTCGCGACATCATGCCGGAAGCCAAGCGCGCCTTTCGCGGCAGCGACAACTCGCTCGTGCGCCGCACCACCGAGAAGAGCTCGATCACCGCCGATACGCCGGTCCCTTACCGCATGGCCGATTTGCTGGCGCTTATCGACGAGCGCATCGGCCGCCTCGAAGGCCGCGCCGAGAAGCCCTTCCTCCGCTCGCTGAAGATGCGTCTCATCGCGGCGATCAACGATCCGCGCTACCACTTCATGTTCTCCAACAACACGATCAGCGATACGATCATGGACACAGTGGCGCAGATTTTCCGCATACCCGGTGAGGATCGGCCGATCTGCACGTTCCAGCTTTCCGGTATCCCGTCGGAAGTGGTGAATTCGGTTGCCTCCGTCCTGTGCCGCATGGCCTTCGAAATCGGGCTCTGGAGCGATGGCGCCGTCCATATGCTGGTCGTCTGCGAAGAAGCGCACCGCTATGTCCCGGCCGATTCGAACCTCGGATTCATCCCGACGCGCCAGGCCATCGCCCGCATCGCCAAGGAAGGCCGCAAATACGGCGTCTCGCTCGGTATCATCACGCAGCGCCCTGGCGAACTCGACCAGACGATCCTCTCGCAGTGCTCGACCGTGTTTGCCATGCGCCTTGCCAACGATCGCGACCAGGACATCATCCGCTCGGCAATCCCGAATTCGTCGATCTCCACGACGAGCTTCATTTCCTCGATCGGCAACGGCGAAGCGATCGCCTTCGGCGAGGCTATCAGCGTGCCGATGCGCATGCGCTTTTCGCGCGTCGAGCAGCATCTGCTACCGAAGGCGAACGGGGCGACTGCCAAGCATTCCGACGAGGATCCCGATACGGTCGATCTGCGCAAGATCGTAACCCGCATGCGCGCCGTCAGCGGCGGGCCGGATATTGCGTCGTTCCAGCAAAGCTACAGTGCCGCGCAAAGCGATATGCTGTTCGACGACGAAGAACCGTCGGAGGACGCTCCCTATCCGGCATCCGTCTCTGCGCCGCCGCTGGCCCCGATCGATTCCTACAGACCGGACATGCTGCCGCGCAACCATGCTCCGCGCGAGCCGCAAACCGCACCGCCGCAGACATCTTTGGACGGCCGCCTGGAAGCTCTGCGGCGAGAGATGCGCCGCGAGGAGACAACATCCCAGCGGCCGGTGTTCTCCCAAGACCCGGCTGCCAGCCCGCACCGCGAACCCGGCATGTCGCTCCGCGAAAGCATTCTCAAGAAGCCGCTGAGAGGGCTCCATAACAAGGATTGAGGCTCAGCGCTGAGATTATTGTCGGGCTGCAGCGGCAATCGTACTCAGGTGGCGCTCTATCAGCGTCAGAAAGGCGATCGTCCCGCAGACCAGGGCGGCGACCACGATGCCGGCGATCGCGCCGAAAATCGCTCCGATCACGACCATTCCTGGCTCTCCTTGAGCCGAGGCCGCGGTCGCGCCAGACAGGGTGGAGAACGCCACAATGACGATTGCAATCAGCGCATTGATGGAAGCAAGCGTCTTTGCGAGAAAATTATTCATGACATCCCTTTCCGTTTCCAATGATGATATCGAGCTGACTGACTTGAAGATTACGCGCTGATCACGGCTGCGGCGATGTCAGGCGCTTCCAGCTTTGGTCCATCTGATTGCGAAACCAGGTCATCTGCCGCTTGGCATATTGCCGTGTCGCGGCAGCACCCTTCTCGATCACTTCCAAGCGCGTCATCTCGCCCTTCAGCATGGCTGCAATTTGGGAAACGCCGATCGCCTTCATCGCCGGCATTTCCGGTGAAAGGCCGAGTGCCAGCAGCGCCTTGACCTCATCTTCCGCACCCTGCTCCAGCATTTTCTCGAAGCGCCCGTTGATGCGCTGGTGGAGCAATGCGCGTTCCGGCAAGACGATGATCTTTTCCGCATTCGCCGGATCGACGATCACCGGTCCCGCTTGCCCTTGGAAGACAAGGATCGATTTTCCCGTTGCCTTCACCACCTCCAAGGCACGCACGATGCGTTGCCCGTCCTGGATGCTGAGACTACCGGCAGCGGCCGGATCGACTTTGGCGAGTTCAGCATGGAGCGCTTCAGCACCTTCATCCAGCAGGCGCGCCCGTAGCCGGTTGCGGATGTCTTCCGGTATCGCCGGCATGTTCGACAGACCGCCTGTCAGCGCCTTGAAATAGAGCCCCGTCCCGCCGACGAACACCGGCAACTGTCCCTTGGCACGCAGATTGGGCAGCAATGACATGACATCGCGCAACCAGGTCCCCGTCGAATAGGCAGCGCCTGGCGGCACATGGCCGTAGAGATGATGCGGCACGCCTTGCATCTCCGCTTCGGACGGCCGCGCCGTCAGGATGCGCAGCGTGCCGTAGACCTGCATGCTGTCGGCGTTGATGACGGCACCGCCGTGGCGTTTGGCAAGTTCCACGGCAAGCGCGGACTTGCCGCTGGCGGTCGGCCCGGTTATCAGGATTGCACTTGTTGCGCTCAGAAGGTTTTCCATATGGCTCTCGTTGCCACGCTTGTTGCCAATCCGTCAAATCCCGTTCTCACGCCGAGGCTCGCCGAACAGGCGGCCGAAATCGTGAAGGCATCCGGGCTCTACTGGCTGTCGGACGGCATCGCCTGCGATATCGCCCTTCGCGACGGAACCGATAGGCAAGCGGCGGAGGCGAATATCCTTGCGGCCATCGCCAGCGCGCCGATCGACCTGGTTGTCCAGGAGGCCGAAGAGCGTCGCAAGAAATTGCTGATCGCCGACATGGATTCGACGATGATCGAGCAGGAATGCATCGACGAGCTCGCCGCCGAAGTCGGCCTCAAGGAGAAGGTCGCCGCCATCACCGCGCGCGCCATGAACGGTGAGATCGCGTTTGAACCCGCACTGCGCGAGCGTGTTGCCCTCCTGAAGGGGCTGCCGGTCTCGGTCATCGACGAGGTTATCGCCAAGCGCATCACGCTGACGCCCGGCGGTCCGGAATTGATCGCCACGATGAAATCGAGGGGTTATTACACTGCCCTCGTCTCCGGTGGCTTCACCGTCTTCACCAGCCGCATCGCCGCTGCTCTCGGCTTCGACGAAAACCGCGCCAACATTCTTCTTGAAGAAAAAGCCCTGCTCTCCGGCTTGGTCGCAGAGCCGATCCTCGGCAAGCAGGCGAAGGTGGATGCGCTCAGCGAAATTTCTGCAAGGCTCGGTATCTCCACCGAAGAAGCAATCGCCGTGGGCGACGGCGCCAACGACCTCGGCATGATCCACCTTGCCGGCTCCGGCGTCGCCCTGCACGCCAAACCCACCGTCGCCGCCGAAGCGAAAATGCGCATCAACCACGGCGATCTGACTGCACTGCTTTATATCCAGGGCTATCGAAAGACCGATTTTGTGACGCCATGACAGTGATCGCGACGACGCCCCGCCTGCTTTTGCGCAATTGGACAGAAGCGGACCGGCCGCTTTTCCACGAGATCAATTCCGATCCTGAAGTGATGGAATTCTTCGCATTTCGTCGCCACCGCGCCGAAGCAGATTCGATGCTGGATGCAATCCGCGATTCCATCGCCACGACCAGACTTGGTTTCTATGCTATGGCACTGAAGGAAACCGATGAGCCGATCGGCTTTTGCGGCCTCTGGAAGCCCGAACTCGAACCGTTCCTCCCGGCAGGCACTATCGAAATCGGCTGGCGTCTTGCGAAACGGCATTGGGGCAAGGGATATGCGACGGAAGCTGGAGAAGCATCGCTTCGCCACGGTTTCACCCAGTTCGATCCTCCTGAAATTGTCTCTTTCGCGGTCACGGACAATCACCGTTCCACTGCCGTCATGCGCCGACTTGGCCTGCATCACGATCCGGATCGCGATTTCGATCATCCTCGCATTCCTGACACGCATCCGCATCTGAAACGCCACGTGCTCTATGCGATCAGCCGTCAACAATGGGAACGAAAGATCGGCTGACATCAATTACGCTTTCCCGCAAGACAGGAAGATGTCGCCTTGTTGTCGGGTCGTCAGTGGTACCGACATCGGTGCAAAGCAGAATTCATGAATGGATCCATTGCGCGCTTTGCTATTCCATCGGCACTGCGATGAACCGCAAATCGCCGTTTGCCGAGGCGATCATCAGCTGCGCGTTGCGGCGGCCTTCCTGCTTCAACGACTGCACCTTCGCAGCCACGGCATCCGGCGACTTCATGAATTCCTGGGCGACCTCGACGATGACGTCACCGGCCTTGAGCCCCTTTTCGGCGGCCGCAGACCCGGGCGCCACCTCCGTCACCACGACTCCGTCCACGCTTTCGGCAATGCCGAAGGTCTTGCGAATCTCCGGGCTCAGCTGCGTCAGCGACAGGCCGAGCACATCCTTCGGCGTCTTGGCATCGGGTACCGGCGCCTGATGATCGGTCTGGCCTTTGCCGTCGGGTGCCGGCTGGACCTGATCCTGGTCAAGATTCGGTTCGTCCATGTCGTCGTTCTCTTCCGGATCAGGATTGATCACACCATCCGGAGAGGTAACAGCGTCGTTGGAAGCGGCCTGATCGCTGTCCTCAAGACGACCGAGCGTCACCTTGACAGTCTGCTCCTTGCCGTCACGCAGTACCACGACGTCGACTTCCTTGCCGACCGGGCTTTCGGCCACGACGCGCGGTAGGTCGCGCATCTCGTTGACCGGCTTGCCGTCGAATTTCAAGATGACGTCGCCCGCCTTGATCGAACCGTTGTCGACCGGCCCTCCCTTGATGACGCCGGCCACGAGCGCGCCCTTGGCGCTATCGAGACCCAGGCTGTCGGCCACGTCGTCTGTGACCGGCTGAATGCGCACGCCGAGCCAGCCGCGGCGTGTCTCTCCGAACTCGCGAAGCTGGTTGACCACGCCCGCTGCAAGCTCCGAAGGCACCGAAAAGCCGATGCCGATCGAGCCGCCGCTCGGCGAAATGATCGCCGTGTTGATACCGATCACTTCGCCTTTCATGTTGAAGAGCGGACCGCCGGAATTGCCCTTGTTGATCGCCGCATCGGTCTGGATGAAGTTGTCGTACGGGCCTGCGTTGATATTGCGGCCGCGGCCAGAAATGATGCCGACGGTTACCGACCCGCCGAAACCGAACGGATTGCCGATCGCCATGACCCAGTCGCCGATGCGCATGTCGCTGGAATCACCAAACTTCACGGCCGTCAGCGGCGTCCTCGGTTCGACCTTCAGCACGGAAAGATCGGTCTTCGTGTCCGTGCCGATGAGCTTGGCTTTCAGTTTGGTGCCATTGGCGAAATTGACCTCGATGTCATCTGCACCCTCGATCACGTGGTTGTTGGTGACGATATAGCCCGACGGATCGATGACGAAACCGGAGCCGAGCGAGCTGACATTGTGGTTGCCGCCTTGGCCGCCCTGCCGCTTATTGAAGAAGTCGTTGAAGAATTCCTGGAACGGCGAGCCATCCGGTGCGCGAGGCGCCGGACCGGCACCTTCGTCGCCCTTGATCTTCTGCGAGGTGGAGATGTTCACAACCGCATCGAGAAGCCCTTGAGCAAGATCGGCAACAGAGGCCGGACCATTCATCGCAGGCGCGCTCTGCGCTTCAGCAGTGCCGGTAAGGCCAATATTTGCCAGAAGTGCAACCCCGGCCAGGAGAGCGAGCGATCGTCTGAAGGTCGGGCGTATCGTGGGGGCCATCAAGCTTCCTCTTATGGGATCAAAGCGGCAGTCTGACCATCAACATAGGGCGGAATGATGGAGCGTGAAATCACCTTTTCGCGAAATCCCGTGCAATCTGCGTCAGCGTCTTGCCAGCCAGACAAGCACGACACCGAGCACGACGGCGCCAAGTCCGAAGATTCGTAGCTGGCGCTCCGGAACCGTTGGAAGCAGACGGGCCACCTCGACAAGAAAACGAGGGGCCAGTGCATAGACCAGCCCCTCGATGATGAGGAAGAATGCGATTCCTGTCAGGAAATCCTGCATCCGTATGCGTCAGTTTGATGGGGCCACAGGTGCCGGGGTTTGAGGCGGAACCGGAGGCATCAAGCCGTTGGAATTGTCGAAATACCGGAAGAATTCCGTATTCGGCGACAGGACCAGCGTCGTATCCTGGGACGATAGCGCAGAGGAATAGGCCGCCATCGAGCGATAGAACTCGAAGAACGACGGATCCTTGCCGAAGGAGTCTGCGAAGATGCGGTTGCGCTCCGCATCGCCCTGGCCCCGGATGATTTCCGCATCGCGCTGGGCTTCCGCAGTGATCTCGACCACCTGGCGATCGGCAATAGCCCTGCGGCGCTGGCCCTCTTCGGTGCCTTGCGCGCGCAGCAGCTCGGCCTCGGCGAGTCGCTCTGCCCGCATGCGGCCATAAGTCTGCGGCGCCACCTGCTGGGTCAGGTCGGTCCGTCGGATACGCACGTCCTGGATATTGATGCCGAGATTTTCGGCGTCGCCATGCAGGTCGTCGCGCACTTCGAGCATCATCGCCACGCGCTCGTCCGAAAGAGCAGCATCAAAATCGCGCAGACCGTAGACACGGCGAAGCGACGAATCGAGCTGGGTGCGAAGTCGCGCTTCGGCGGCCTCGCGGTCGCCCGACACCGTCTCGCGGAATTTGCGCACGTCCTTGATGTCATAGATGACGAAGGCATCGACGTCGAACGTCGAACCGCCGCGAACCTGGACGCGAATATTGTCGAGATCGAAGCGCAGCGCCTGCTTCTCGACGATCTGGACGCGATCGGCATCCATGAAAGCGAGAGGCAGCTTGAAGTAGATACCCGGCTCCGTCTTCACCGACTGAATCTGGCCGAAGCGCACGACGATTGCCTGTTCGCGCGCATTGACCACGAAGACCGAGGAGTAGGCGATGACAAGCACAATGGCGAGCAGGATGATGATGGCGGGAAGTCTGTTCGATGTCATGGCTCAACCTCCCTGCTGTGCCGGTTTGCCGATCTCGTTGAGCGGCAGGTAGGGAACGATGCCCTGCTTCTCGTCGATCACGACCTTCTTGGAATTCTTCAGCACCTGTTCCATCGTCTCGAGAAACAGGCGCTTGCGGGTCACTTCGGGAGCCTTTGAATATTCTTCGTTGATGGCAGTGAAGCGTTGCGCCTCACCGTCCGCTTCCTTGACGACACGGTCCTTGTAGGCAGCCGCGGCTTCGCGAATCTGGGCCGCGTCGCCTCGTGCCTGGCCGAGCTTCTGATTGGCATATTGGTTTGCTTCTTCGACGAGGCGCTGCTTGTCCTGTTCGGCGCGCTGCACCTCTTCGAAGGCATCGGCGACATCGCGCGGCGGCGCCACGTCCTGAATAGTGACTGCTGTTACCGCAATGCCCGCATTGTAACGGTCCATCGTGCCCTGCACGATGGCGGCAACCTCTGTTTCGATCGGCTGACGGTTGTTGCGGAAGGCATCCTGTGCCGGGCGCCGGCCAATGATTTCGCGCATCGCGCTTTCAGCCACCTGCTGCAGCGTTTCGGCCGGGTTTTCGACGTTGAAGAGATAGGCCTTGGGATCGATCACTGTGAAGAATACCGAGAACTCGACGTTCAGGATGTTCTGGTCGCCCGACAGCATGAGGCCTGTCGAAGACGAGGCCGAGGTCGAGCCGATATTCTGCTGCTGCACCGTCACCTTGACGATCTCGACCGTTTCCATCGGCCAGAGGTGGAAATGCAGCCCCGGCGTCGAAATCTCTTCCTTCGGCTGGCCAAAGCGAAGCTCGACACCACGCTCGTCCGGCTGGACGATGTAGATGCATTGGAAAAGCCAAAAGACGACGAGAACCGCGGCAATAATCACTGCCACGCCGCCGTTGAAACCGCCGGGTACGATGTTGCGGAGCTGATCCTGGCCACGCCGGATGATGTCTTCCAGATCAGGCGGCCCGCCCCGGCCGCCGCGCGGGCGGTTCGGCCCCTGCCCCCATGGTCCCTGATTGTTACCGCCGCCGCCGCCCCATGGGCCGCCGCCGCCATTCTGATTGCTCCAGGGCATCAAAACCTCGTTGTTCGTTAAACTCCCAATCGCATCGTGCCCGCGGGGGCGGCAGGCTTTAAGCGATTGTGACCGTTATAGGTATCGCCGCTGCTGCTTTCAACGCGGCATGAAGAACTTGGCGATATTTATTGATAAATATTTCGTTTTCAGGCGCTGCGGCGCTCATAGACGACGAAGCGCGTCGGATAATTGTCCCTTTCCCCTGCCGGCACATCGATTTCTTCGATTGCCATCCACACGGAAGGGTCGATTGCAGGGAAGGACGTGTCGCCCGCAACATGGGTTTGCACATGCGTGACGCACATCCGATCCGCAAGCGCCATTGCCTGGGCATAGATTTCTCCGCCGCCGGCAATGATGATCTCGGCCTGTCCAGTCTCGCGCGCCAGTCTTTCGGCAATCCCGATCGCCTCGGGAAGAGAACGCGCCGTTGTGACATCCGGTTGCGCAATCGCCGCGTGCCGGGAAATCACCACGTGCGGTCGTCCAGGCAACGGCTTGCCAAAACTCTCATATGTCTTGCGCCCGACCACGAGCGGCTTGCCGAGCGTCATCGCCTTGAAACGCTTGAGATCGGTCGAAAGCCGCCAGGGCATATCGCCGTCGCGTCCGATGACGCCATTCTCGGCCACGGCAACAACAATGGTCTTTCTGATGTCGGACATGAGCTTCCTTAGGTTGAAGCGACGGCTTGGCCCGCCGGATCTATCGCCAGGCGGGCCAACAAGCAAGAGAGGCTCCATGAAATGGCGCCCATTCTGAGGGCACTTCAATGCGAGATTTCGCAACGCGGCATAAGCATCCGTAAACCACGCCGCGCGTTCCAATTTTACTCGGAAAAATACTACGCTAAGTTGAGGTCATGGGAGACAGATCCGCGCACAACAATCGGCCAAGCCGCATCGACCTCGCCATCGTCGCCCTGGCGGCGGGGCTCTTTGCGTGGGTTGTCACAGGCGGCAAGGCCGGTTCTCCGGTAACGACAGGCCTGGGCACGGCATTCGCCTGGCACTTCATGGGCTTTCCGATCATCCCCGTGAAACGCAAGGATCCCATGTTAGGGCGGCTTGGAAAGCGTCTGTTAACGGCTGACGGCCAAATCCGGAAAGATGACGGAAAGCTGATGTAAATGATGAATGCGATGCCTCGATTCGACGTGATTTGCGACCCGATGAATCAATGGATCGTCTGGGACCACGTCACGGAGGCACCTGCCTCGTTCGGCGGACGGATCCTCGACGGGCTGGACGAAAAGGAAGCGAGCCGGCTCGCACAAGTCATGAACGATCTTCACGCAGGTCACCGGCCACTTGCCGATCGCACCGGCAAGCGGTCGCTCCGCTAGGACAATCGTTCGTCAGACGGCGACCGGGGCGTCGATCCGATCGTGCGACTGGTACCCTACGACCTCGAAGTCGTCGATCCGATAACCATCGATATCCTCGGGCTCGCGCGTCAGCACCAGCTTGGGAAAGGGCATGGGCTTGCGCGCAAGTTGCTCTTTGGCCTGATCGAGGTGGTTCAGGTAGAGATGCGTGTCGCCCCCGATCCAGATGAGTTCACCCCGATCCATCTGCACCTGCTCAGCGACCATCGCAAGCAATGCTGCTTGCTGGCATATATTGAATGGCGCACCAAGGAAAATATCGCAGGAGCGCTGGTTCACGAGCATGGAAAGTTGCGGCCGGCCGCTGCCACGCTGCAGTCCGGAAACGTGAAACTGATAGGTCATATGACACGGAGGAAGCGCCATCTGATCAATCTCTCCCACATTCCAGGCATGGAACAGCATGCGCCGGCTCGTCGGATTGGTCTTGAGGCTATGGATGAGCGTGCCAATCTGATCGTGTTCCACCCCGTTTCGGTCAAGCCACCGCCTCCATTGCTTGCCGTAGACCGGTCCAAGATCGCCCCATTTCGCCGCAAAGGCGTCGTCTTCGCGAACGCGTCTTTCGAACGCGTCCTGGGATATCTTCTCGCCGGTTGCCTTGCGGTATGCAGCAAGCGGCCAGTCCGTCCATATCTTGACGTTTTCCTTGAGCAGCGACTGGATGTTCGTTTGGCCGCTCAGAAACCAGAGCATCTCCTTCACCGCCGTCTTCCAGAACACCTTCTTGGTCGTAAACGCCGGAAAGCTGCCATCCGAAAGATCAAAGCGCATCATCGCGCCGAATGTCGAAAGCGTGCCCTCGCCCGTGCGATCCATCCGCCGATCGCCTCTCTCCAAAAGATGTGCCATGATGTCTAGATACTGATATTCAGGATGGCGCAGCATCCGTGTCTCCCCGTGTGCGATCTCGTGTGCGATCTCATGGCCGCGGCCGATTCCGTTTCTCAATTTATGCGCTTCTGCCGCTGAAACCAACTGCGCGGAGGCTTATCCCGGCAATTCTCCTGCCGCCTGCAACGCTTTTATGACGTATCCCCTTTCCATGCGCTTGCGAAAACACTATATCAGCACTGCCGGTCTTCGGACCGGCTATGGCAATAAATGAGCGGTGTAATAAACCTATTGGACCCGGGGGCGGTACCCGGCGCCTCCACCAAAAACAGCCGGTTAGCGACTGCTTTTGATGGGGGCGAAACAGGATCGACAAGGGTGTAAAGATCGTCTTTTTGCTCGGCATGATACCGCCGTTATCGGGTCACAAGTGTAGTTGCAAACGACAACAACGCTAAGGAATATGCTCTCGCTGCCTAACGGCGGTGCGGGAATTCCGCTCTAAGTCCTTTTGGTTAGCACCTTAAGGCGGGGTCCGAAGGCACCTGGCAACAGAAGCCTTCACCTTCTCCCTGCCGTCCAAATCATGTATTGTTTGTAAAGCTGACTCGGACACTTAGCCTTTCCCAAGGCCGCCGGACATGGCATATAGCCTTGTGAAAAGACTTCCGAACCAAAGAAAGACAGGAAAAGCATGGGGCAGGACCACATCCGCTACGACATTCTGGCACAGGACGCGCTGCGTGGCGTGATCCGCAAGGTCTTGTCTGAAGTCGCAACGACGGGCCGCTTGCCTGGCGACCATCATTTTTTCATAACGTTTCTGACCGGCGCACCGGGCGTCCGCATCTCGCAGCATCTGAAATCCAAGTATCCGGAGCAGATGACCATCGTGATCCAGCACCAGTTCTGGGATCTGAAGATCACCGAATCGCTGTTCGAGATCGGCCTCTCTTTCTCCGACGTGCCCGAAAAGCTGGTCATCCCCTTCAATGCCATCCGTGGCTTCTATGACCCTTCGGTCAATTTCGAACTTGAATTCGACGTGCCGCTGGCGGACGGCGAGGAAGTTCCCGCAGCCGAAATCACCGCCTATCCGGTCGCATCCGAAAAGGCCGAGGAACCGCCCGCGGCAAAACCTGCCGAGGGAGAGGATAAGAAGCCGGGATCCGTCGTCTCGCTCGACGCCTTCCGCAAGAAGCAGTAAGCACCAAGGGAAGCAGATGCTTCCCTTTTTCATGTGCCCTTTCCAGCTGGATGCAGGCAAGCCATGAGCGCAGAAATCGTCAATCTCCGCCAGTTCAAGAAGAAGCAGGCCCGTTGCGACAAGGAAAAACAGGCCGAGCAGAACCGTATTCGTTTCGGGCGCACCAAGGCGGAAAAGCAGCTGACAAAAGCGCTGAACGAGAAGGCCGAAAGAGCGCACCGACAGGGCCGGATCGAAAAGGACGAAGGCGGCGAATGACGGCGCAGATGGGCCGAATAGACTCCGCAGTCAATTGCTTGGCGCTATTTCCTCACTCAACCTGTCAACACCGCGAAATACGCGTGCGCAAAACCCGATGATCCGCAAGCATTCCACCAGCCTGCATGGACACCGCACCAGCTTCTCGCTGGAAGACGAGTTCTGGACCGAACTCAAAGCGATCGCCACAGCCCGTGCCATTCCGCTTGCGGGCCTGATATCCGAAATCGACGACCGGCGAGAGCCGGAAAGCAACCTCTCCTCCGCGCTGCGCATCTATGTCTTGAGCTGCTTGAAAAACCGCAGCTTCTAGAGTGATGCTTTCTACTGCGGCAACGGCACGCCCGGCAAGGCATCGAAATTCAGCCGGTTGCCCGTTATCGGTGGCGGCTGGTTGAGCTGCTGCGCGCGGCGCGCCGCCTCCTCGGCGGCTGCTTTCGCCTCGGCCTCCGCCTTCGCCTTTGCTTCAGCCTCCGCTTTGGCCTTCGCCTCCGCCTCGGCCTTTTGCCGGGCAGCTTCGGCGGCAAGCGCGCGCAGGCGCTCCTCTTCGGCCTTGCGCTGCGCCTCGATCGCCGCGGCTTTTGCGCGTTGCGCTTCGTTGAACTTGTAGAGCGCCACTTCGCGCCGCAATCGCTGCTTTTCCAGGACGTTCGATTGCAGCCGCTCGACACGCCGGCGTTCACGTTCGAATGCACGAAGTGACAGGTATCCGGCGATATCGGATACATCCATCGTCCGACCGGGCGACGCGAGCAACCCCGAATAGTTGAGCCGCAGCGCTGGCTCGGCACCTGCAAGCGCTTCCTCGCCCGGATTGAGAGTGATGTTCAGCGATGCGTTGATGCGCTCCTGAGGCAGGCTGAGCTGCGCATTGCCGGTGATCTTGGCGAGTTCGTGGGCAACGGTGACATTTTGCACGCGAAGTACGCCGTCGGTGATGTTGAACGGAATACCCGTCGGCGGAAGTTTCGCCTCTCCGTTGTTGAGCAGCGTTTCGACGATCGGATGTATCTTTCCGGCGTTGAGCTGGTCCTGCATCGGATCCGTTGCGGCAAGTAACGGCGGCAGGATCGCGAGGTTCAGCCCGCGCACGGTGGTCTCGCCAAGCCGAAGCTCGCCGGAGCCCGTGAGCGAGCTGACGAGGTCCGTCATCGTCTTGCCGGACGCTTCCAGGCCGAGAGAAAGCCCGAGCTTGCCGTTCGCAACCGGCGCGCCGTCGCGCGGCCAGACAACACCCGCGAGATCGGAATCGGCAAGCGAAAGCTTGGTCTGGAAGAAGCCGATGCCCTCGGCATTGGTGAAAAGCAGGTTGCCGGAAAGCTGGCCGCCGTCCCAGCCGCCCTTCATGTCGTTGAGCTGCAGTTCGTCGCCCTTGTAGACAGCATTGGTGGTGAAGTCCGTTACGGCCGCCGACCATCCCGGCCAGAACGCCTTGGCCGAAAGCCTCAAGCTGACATCCATGTCCTTGAACACCGGCTGCCCAAGGGCTGCGGTCGAGAAGTTGCCTGTCGCAGGATCTGTCATCGGGCCATAGACGGCCTCGCCAAGCCAGGTCGCATCGGCGCGGTCAAGCGCGAGCTCGCCGCTCGCGGTCGTCCTGTCTGTCTTGCGATTGACCGTCATTGTACCTGCAAACTGATTTTCCGCCGCATGGCCCTTAAGGTCGGACAGGACGACCTTGTCTCCATCGATGGTTGCTGTTGTTTGCAGCCCGAAAGGCAGTCCGGTTCCGATCTGCGGCAGCGCGATGCCGTTCATCACGAGATATGGATCGAGATCGGCGCTCTCGAGCGAGACGCCGATCTGGCCGTTCATGAAACTCGCGGGACGGACATCGACCTTGCCATTCGCCGTAAAGGACGTCCGGTCGGTCGCAAAGGTCAACGATGCATCGGCCGGATCTGTACCGTTTGCCTGGACTTTCAGGGAGAGCCGGCCGTTGGCATCAGCTTCGACCGGAAGTGGATCGAGCCCTGCCTGCCCGAACAGGATCGAGGTCGTTCTGTTTTCGAGCGTCGCCTCAAGATTGGTCGTGCCCTTGCCCGTCAGCGCCAGCAGATCCGACATGCGGTAGTCGAGGTTCACACGGCTTCCGTTGGAAACGCCGGCAAGCGTCAGCGCAAGCCCGTCGCCCTCCTCGCCGCCAAGCGTCAGCGCACCGCGCAGCGCCGTGTTGGTGTACCAGGCGGCATTGCGCACCAGCCGGTCTATCACCGGATGCTGCGGCAGATGCTCCTTGAGCATCGTGAAGAAAGGTCCCGGATCGGCGGACTTCAAGGTGATTTCCCCCGAGCCCTTGTAATCGAGCAAGGATCCTTCGGCCCGACCGGTGGCCGTGAGTTCGGCACCTGCCAGATTTTTGGCGACCAGCTTGTCGACCGCAAGCGCCCCATCGGCAATCGTAAAGCTGGTCTCGACATTTTCAGCCTCGACGCCGAAGGCGCTGAACTTATCCGCCTTCAGCTGGGCCGTGATCTTGTGGTCGAGCACGTTTTCGCCTGCGTCCTGCCCTGTGAACAGACCAGTCAGCGCCCTCAGCGCATCGAGGTCGAGCGCATCGCCGGCAAGATCGACATTCAGCAGGGGCGGCTGGTTCTCCAGCGCCTGCCGTTCCAGCTTGCCCTTCAGCGTAGCGGGGCCGATGGCAATCTCCAGATTATCGAAGCGCTGCTGCTGATGCGTCAGGCTGACGTCGGCAGAAAAACCCGCCTGCTTCAATTGACGGATCGCGGGATCGACCGAACCGGCAAGCCAGGAGGCGAGCCCCGACGGCTGGTTGGAGGCAACGGTAATGTTGCCGTTGAAGGAAGGCTCACCTCTGAGCGTCAGCTGGCCCTGACCCTCCACCTGGGTACGGCCGGGCAGCGTTCCGACGGCATGGTCGATCGTCCAGCCGTTGCCGGCCGGCTGCAGGTCGAGCTGCACGTCGCGGATGGTGGTGTCCCCCGCAACGATCGCCGGCAGCTTGACGCTCGCCTTGCCCTGCACCTGCGGCACGGGAATCTGGGCGATGATGCTGATCAGCGAATTGAGCCGCTGGCGGGCCGACAGGCCGGGATCGCGCGCTGTCTTGCCGCCTGCGCCCTGATTGCCGATCCTGTTCACATCAATCTGCTGGCCGTCGGCGATCAGCAGGAACTCGGGCGCGTTGCCCGTATCGAGCGTCGCCTCGCCGGTGATCACATAAGGATCTTCCACCGAGCCGATTTCCATCCGGTACTCGGAAAGCCGGATGCGATCGTTGGTCAGTTCGAAGCGGCCCTTGACGCGCGGCGGCAGTGCATTCTTGTCGTCGGATTTGGCCGCGCCGCGGTTCTCGAAGGCAGCCGACATGAGACCCTGATAATTCGGTTTTCTATCGGCGAACCTCAGCTGGCCATCGAGATCGATTTTGACCGGACGCTCATCCGGTATCAGCTGAGTCCTGACCTGCAGCGTGCCGGTTTCGTCGGGCTGCCCGCTGGAGATCAAAAAGCTGCCATGCTCGCCGTCGAGCGCTGCATCGCCTTCGATACGCCAGGGGCCTGCCAGCGACCGGGCGGACATTTCGGCGTTCAGCCCGGTAATGGTGCGGGCGCGGCCCGACTGATCGTCGATGAACTTAACGTCGCCGCCGGTGACATGCACACTTTCCAGAACGACCGTCTTTGCAGGAATCTCGGGCCGGCTGCCGCGCATCCAATCGAGCGTGCCGTCCTTCAGCAGACGAAGGCGCAGCTTAGGATTGACGACGCGCATATCGAAAATCAGCGCCTCGCCGGAAAGGAACGGCGCAAGTTCGGCATCCATGGCGAATTGCTCGACCTGTACGGTCGGCTGACCGTCGGATTCCTGCCCCACACGCACGTCATGCAGCGTTACCGACGGAAAAGGCAATAGCCGGGCATCGACCGTGCCGTGCACGGTCACCTTCTTGCCGATGATGCGGCTTGCCTGCTCTTCGAAATTCCTGCGGAAGTCAGTCCAGTCGATGAAAAGCGGCGCGAGCAGTGCCACGAAGAGCACTACGACGATCACTCCCCCCAGAAAGACGAGGAACCGGCCTATCAAATCAAGCATTCTCCATTCGGGATTGTGTTGGAGACACTACTGTCATTCATGCCGGGAGCAAAGCCGAAGTTCATGAGATTGTTCCGTTTTCAGACAAGATGAAAAATCTTGCCCGGATTGAAGATATTGTCAGGATCGAGCGCCTGCTTGACCTGCCGCATGAGATCGACGGCACCGCCGAGTTCCTGTTCGAGAAACCTCATCTTTCCCTGTCCTATCCCATGCTCCCCGGTGCATGTCCCATCCATCGCAAGAGCCCGCTGGTTAAGCCGTACGACGAAATTCTCCGCAACCGCAATACCTTCCGCCGTCTTGTCGTCGAACAGGAGAAGCACGTGGAAATTGCCATCTCCCGCATGGCCGACAATCGGCGCCAGCAGACCATGTTCCTGGATATCGGCCTGCGTCTCGGCAACACAATCCGCAAGCCGTGATATCGGAACACAAACATCGGTCGAAAGTGCGGCAAGCCCGGGCGCCAGCGCCCGGCAGGCCCAATAAGCATCATGTCGTGCCTTCCACAGCTTGTTGCGTTCCTCGGCGTTTGCCGTCCACAGGAAATCGCCCCCGCCGCATTCGGCCGCTATCTCGGCAAACTGCGCCGATTGAAGCTCGACGGTCTCGTCGCTTCCGTGGAATTCCAGGAAGAGCGTCGGGCGCTCGGCGTAGCTCAGACCCGAATAGGCGTTGCATGCCCGCATCTGCACGTCATCGAGCAATTCTATGCGTGCGACAGGAATGCCCATCTGGATTGTCATGATGACCGCGTCGCAGGCGGCCTTGATCGTTGGAAAGGAGCAGGCCCCGCCCGCGATCTTCTGGGGAATTCCCTGCAGCCGCAGCGTCACCGAAGTCAACATCCCCAGCGTGCCTTCGGCGCCGACGAAAAGGCGCGTCAGGTCGTAGCCTGCCGAGGATTTGCGCGCTCGGCGAGCGGTGCGGATTTCCTTGCCATTGGCCGTCACGGCCGTGACCGAGAGCACATTGTCCTTCATCGTGCCATAGCGCACGGCGTTGGTTCCGGACGCTCGCGTCGAAGCCATGCCGCCGATCGAGGCATTCGCGCCGGGGTCGATGGGGAAAAACAGGCCGGTATCGCGCAGATAAACGTTCAGTTCCTCGCGTGTGATGCCCGGCTCGACGGTACAATCGAGGTCTTCGGCATTCACTTCGAGAACTCGGTTCATGCGGCTGAAATCGATCGAAATCCCGCCGTTGGGGGCATTCACCTGCCCCTCCAGCGAGGAACCGGTGCCAAAGCCGATCACCGGCACCTTGTATTCGCCACAGACCTTGACGGCGGTCTTTACGTCATCGGCCATCTCGGCAAACAGTACGCCATCGGGCAGCTGCGCCGGTATGTAGGTGGTCGTATGCGCATGTTGGGCGCGGAAGGATTGGCCGGTCTGGAAGCGCTCGCCGAAGCGCTGTTTCAAGATGCCGACGACGGCAAAAATGCCCTCCTCGTTGCGTTTTCCAGCCTTTGCGTCGCTGAGCGCCATCCTGTTGATCTCCCATACTATCTGCCGTCCACGGGCAGGTTGATATGGGCCAACGGATGGCACCTGTCCAGTCAAGAGTCGCGCGAGATGGTTCAAACGAGCGGTGGATTGAGCCGAGCGAAGCCTTCCTGCCTCCTGTACGGGAAATACGGATATGGTGCCGGCACCGCGCTGACCTTTTCGAGCCTTTCGACCTGCTCCTTCGTCAGCGACCAGCCAACGGCGCCGAGATTCTGGCGCAGTTGCTCCTCGTTGCGCGCCCCGATGATGACACTTGCCACGGTTGGCCGCGAGGTCAGCCAATTGATGGCGATTTGCGGTACCGTCTTGCCCGTCTCCGCGGCAATCTCATCGAGAACGTCGACGATGTCGAACAGCATTTCGTCATCGACCGGCGGGCCGTATTGCGCCGTCTGGTGCAGCCGGCTACCTTCCGGTAGCGGCTGGCCGCGGCGGACACGGCCGGTCAGCCTACCCCAGGCAAGAGGGCTCCACACCAGCGCACCCACGCCCTGATCGGCAGCGAGCGGCATCAGCTCCCATTCGTAGTCGCGCCCAGCCAGGGAATAATAGACCTGATGGGCTACGTAGCGCGCATAGCCATGCTGTTGCGAGACGGCGAGTGATTTCATCAGCTCCCAGCCGGCGAAGTTCGACGCCCCGATATAGCGGAGCTTGCCGGCAGCAACGAGACGATCGAGCGTCGAAAGCATCTCCTCGACCGGCGTGGAGGCGTCAAAGGCATGCAGTTGCAGCAAATCGATATAGTCTGTGCCGAGGCGGCGAAGCGCGTCATCGACGGATTTGATCAGCCGCAAGCGCGAGGTTCCCCAATCTGCCGGCCCCTCGCCCATCGGCAAGGCGGTCTTCGTGGAAATGAGCACGCCGTCGCGCTTGCCGCCGATCGCCTGCCCCAGAACCTCCTCCGATGCGCCAGCCGAATAGACGTCGGCGGTATCGAAGAGATTGACGCCTGCCTCGAGGCAGATATCGACAAGACGCCGCGCCTGCGCCGAGTCGGTATTGCCCCATGCGCCAAACAACGGGCCGCTGCCGCCGAAGGTGCCTGCGCCGAAACTCAAGATCGGCACCCTTACGCCGGATGCACCGAGATTTCTGTATTCCATGGACTGTCTCCTGTTGTCCTCAGGAGAGATAGACACTCGCTGAGGCGCGTTATAGATTGCCAGCGAGAAAGTCATTTGTGATTTGAATTCATCATGAGCCGTCAGGACATCAATCGCTCCGGCGAAATGGACGTCTTCGTACGCGCCGTCGAACTCGGCGGCTTCACCGCTGCGGCAACCGCCTGCCGGATGACCCCGTCGGCCGTCAGCAAGCTTATCGCCCGCCTGGAAGCCCGGCTTGGGACACGTCTCATCAACCGCTCGACGCGGCGCCTGCAACTCACGCCGGAAGGTTGCGCATTCTACGAAAGAAGCGTCTCCATCCTTGCCGATATCGCCGAGGCCGAGCGCTATGCCTCAGCAGGCGAACAGGCAGCCGGGCGGATCCGTATCAATACCAGCGCGTCCTTCGGCAATCACGTGCTCGCCCCGCTCCTGCCCGCCTTCATGGCGCTTCATCCGGCCGTGACACTCGACATTTCCTATACGGACAAGATCGTCGATCTCATGGAGGAACGCGCCGACGTCGCAATCCGCGCCGGACCGCTGAAGAATTCCAGTCTGATCGCCCGCAAGCTTGGTGCGGCCCGTAAATTCATCGTCGCCTCGCCGGACTACATTTTGCGCAACGGTCAACCAGTGTCGATCGAAGATCTCCGACAGCACTGCCGCATTGGCTTTTCCTATTCCCGCGCCATCGGCGGCTGGCCGCTCCTTGATCAAGATGACACGGTGCTTGTTCCCGTGACGCCGGGCATTCAGGTCGGCGACGGCGAAGGGATGCGCCACCTGGCACTTTGCGGCGCCGGCCTTGCGCGCCTTGCCGCCTTCACCGTCCGCGCCGATATCGTCGCAGGTCGACTGGTATCTGTCCTTGAAGACCTGAACCCCGGCGACCTCGAGGAATTCTACGCCGTCTACATCGGCCACGGCGGTCCGCTGCCAGCCCGCGTCCGCACACTGCTTGATTTTCTTGCAGCCAACGTTCGTCTTTAGAAGAAGTCTTGCGCTTGTCGCAACGCTGCTATTCGGCTCGCGCACCCCAGGCGGAATTTTCCCATGGAGACCATATTTCGCAATTGCGGCCGGCTTAACCTGCCCATATACCGGGAATTATTTTTTCGGCTGCTCCGGCCGATCCTCATGTTGCTGCCGATGAATTTCCATGCCGTTCACCGCGGCCCATCGGTCGGAAAAAAGACAGGCGTTCCATGCCTTTTAAGGCCGCAAGCAGAGCCATACGAGAAGCCAGCCTGCCGAGATGGGTTCTGCTGCTTAGCTTCTCTACCGTTCTCGTTATCGTTCTTGAATGTCTTGCCCTTCCGGCATCGCTGCTCGTCGGGCCGATGATCGCGGCAATCTTTCTCGCCTTGGTGATCGGCAAGGGAAAGATGCGCGTCCCTTGCTTGCCCTTGCAATTCGGGCAGGCACTGGTGGGCCTGATGATGGCACGCGCCATCACCCCTGACATTCTCGCCACGATGGCCAATGATGCGCCGCTCTTCATGCTGGTCATCGTCTCGGTGATCGCCATCGCAGGCGTGCTCGGCTATTTCCTGACCCGGCTGCAGGTGCTGCCCGGCACCACCGCCGTCTGGGGCTCCTCTCCGGGCGGTGCCTCGGCGATGGTCATCATGTCGGAGGCTTATGGCGCCGACGCCCGCCTAGTCGCCTTCATGCAGTACCTGCGCGTTGTCTTCGTCTGCGTTGCAGCTTCCTGCGTCTCGCGCCTCTGGGTCGCCCCCGACGGCGAGCTGCCGCCGATCATTCTCTTCCCGCCGATCGACTGGCCGGCATTTGCCGCGACCGTGCTGCTTGCCTGCTGTTGCGTCTATGTCGCCTTCCGTTTCCGCGTCCAGGGCGGCACTATCATCCTGCCGCTTCTCGCCGGCTCCCTGTTGCAGGGTTTCGACGTCCTGACGATCGAGCTGCCGATGTGGCTGCTCGCGATGAGCTATGCCCTGATCGGCTGGAGCATCGGACTGCGCTTCACCCGTTCAATCCTGAAGCATGCCGCCCGTGCTCTGCCGCGCGTTTGCGCCTCAATCCTGCTTTTGATGTCGACCTGCGGGCTGATGGCAGTGGCACTTCACAAGTTCGCGGGCATCGATCCGCTGACGGCATATCTGGCGACCAGCCCTGGCGGTGCGGATTCGGTTGCCATCATCGCCGCCTCCAGCGACGTCGACCTGCCGTTCGTCATGGCGATGCAGGTGGGCCGGTTTGTGGTGATCCTGTTTACCGGGCCTATGCTTGCGCGTTTCATCGCGCGAAGGAGCGGCCTGGTTGAGAACCCCGCCTGAGCGCAGCCCACTGGCCGGGCGTCATGCCATAGGCTTTCTTGAAATGGCGGTTCAGGTGGCTCTGATCCGCAAACCCGGTGGCAAAGGCGACGTCCGACAGCTCGCTGCCCTCGCCGATCATCGCGCGCGCCTGCTGCAGCCGCCGCATCAGAAGATAGCGATGCGGACTGGTCGCGAACGCCGCCCGAAAATGCCGCGACAATGTAAAGCGGTCGAGACCTGTTACGGATTCAAGCTCGCCAGAGCGCACCGTTCGCGTCGCATGTGCGTCAAGGTAGTCGCGGGCGCAGCGGGCCTGGTGCCAGGCAATATTGGCGGGCAGCCTGCGCAATGCCTTCGTATGCCTTACGAGCCCCTGCGCCATGCGCATCAGGAAATCGTCGACGAAAAGCTCGTCGAGCTCTCCTTCGAGATCCGTCAGCGCGCCAAGCAGGACATCGGCAAGAACCGCATCGCTGATAACAGGCTGGTCGACAAAAGGCAGTCCGAGTTTCTCGGCTTCCAGGCATTCGAAAAGCAGCGAGGGCTCCAGGTAGAGAATGCGGTACTGCAGCCCGTCATCCGTGCCCGCCCCCCCGTCATGCACCTCGTCTGGATGCAGCACGATCACCTGACCGGGCATGCTGAAGCGCCTTTCGCCGCGATACGAGAAGGTCTGCACGCCCTTCAGCGTCACACCGAGCCCATAGGTGTCGTGCCGGTGCGGCTCGAAGGCGTTTCCGCTGAATTTTGCCTCGATACGCTCGATCCCGGGAAAGGCAGGCGCTGCCACAATGCCCTCGCCGCCCTGCGGCATGCACAAACGTTCAAGACCTTCGAAAACCTGGGGCGTTAAATCCTGGCTCAACGCGACCTCGAAACCGCATGAAAGAGACTGGAATGTTTGATACCAAAATTGCGATCGTTCTGCGAAACAATCTTGCGTCATGGCAGAAGCTGAATGTAACCGCCTTTTTGATGAGCGGCATCGCCGGGCAAAATCCGACGATCATCGGCGAGGCCTACAGGGACCGCGCCGGCAACACCTACAATGCCATGTCAATCCAGCCGATCATCGTGCTATCGGCCGATGAGGCGACGATTTCAGCGATACATCGCCGCGTGCTGGAGCGCGAGATTTTATCCTCGCTGTTCATCGAGGAGATGTTTGCGACCGGCCATGACGCAGCCAATCGCGCCGTCTTTGCCGAATACGCGCCGGAAGATGCCAAGGTCGTCGGCGTTGCTCTGCGCGCCGGCAAGAAGACCGTCGACAAAATCACCAAGGGCGCGACGATGCATGCCTGATCGGTTAGGAGGTAGCCTCTAGCGGCAGAAGGCATGACCAAGAGTTCCCACTCCTCGTCAAGATCATCAAGCGGAACATTCGACAACAGCGGCAAAAGTGGGCCGATTTGCGGGGTCTCTTCGCTGCGTGAGCAGGCAGATGGCTGCGGAAAGGAACGACACGTCAAGCAAAGCAGACCGCATCAGGTTTGCTCCTTGCAGGTCCCCTCGCCTGAAGTAGGGCTTGGCAAGGTCGGAAGATGTGCTGTGAATGGCTCGGAAAATCTCGCGCGTTAGTCGACCTTTCGGATCGGATCCTATGGCATGGTGTGGCAGTCTTTGTGCTGACCACGGACGGAAGCATGATCCTGGCGGCGAGACAATCAGCGGAGAGACTTGACGATCAAGAGCCCATGCACAAGCACATCTGTCTAGAGAGGCAGCCGGCAGGTCTCCCAGGTTGCGGCACGCGCCATGCGCGGCGCACAAATGAAAAACGGCCGGGGATGATCCGGCCGTTCCTGATAAAAATGGCGCAGCTCAGCTCTGCGTGATCGGCGCGATCTGAATCTCGACACGGCGGTTCTGGGCGCGGCCAGCTTCCGTCGCGTTCGACGCGACCGGTTGCGACGGGCCAAAGCCGACGGCAGAGACGCGACGCTGGTCGATGCCCTGTGCGCCGAGGTAATCGGCAACCGAAAGGGCACGGCGCTGCGACAGATCCTGGTTATGCTGCAGGCTGCCGGTGGAATCCGTATGGCCGTTGACATCGATCAATGTGCGATTGAACTTCCTGAGCACGATCGCTACCGAATTCAGCGTGGAATAGAAGCCCGGTTTTACGGCGTCCTGGTCGATGTCGAAAGTGATGTTCGACGGCATGTTCAGGATAATGTTGTCGCCGTTTCGCGTCACCGAAATCCCAGTGCCCTGGAGCTGGGCACGGAGTTCGGCTTCCTGCTGGTCCATATAGTTGCCAATTGCGCCGCCTGCGAGCGCGCCGAGGCCCGCGCCGATCAGCGCCGCATTGCGCGGCCCGTGCCCGCGTCCGCCAAGGGCGGCGCCGGCAAGCGCTCCGCCGACAGCTCCGAGCATCGCCCCGCCTGCGGTATTCGACATTTTCTGCTCGCCCGTATAGGGGTCGGTCGTGGTGCAGGCGGTCAGGTAGCTGGCGGCGATCGCCAGAAGTACGAATTTCTTGATCATGGACAGAAAGCTCTCCGTTCGAAGCTGGCCCGAGCAAATATTATGGAATGCGGCAACAAGATGAACGCGTCCCCTCCGATAAAACAAAATCGGTGGAATGGACACGTGCCGCTTGCACAAATCCCGAGGCTATCGCCAATTTGCCACAGCGGTCTCACCAGCTCGAGAATGAGCGAGACAAGCGGGCAAGCAGGTGGTTAGAAGTTCTGGAAGAGCTGCCTTACGGTGTCGTAGCTCGCGTTGGCGATCGAGAGCGCCTGCAGACCAAGCTGCCGCTGCGTCTGCAGTGCCGTGAGCTTGCTCGATTCCTCTTCCATATCGGCATCGACAAGACGTCCGATACCTGAGCTGTACGCGTCGGAAAGCGTTCTGGCGAACTCGTTCTGCAGCTCAATGCGTTTTTCAAGCGCACCAAAAGCCGAGCCCACGGTGGTCATCTGTCTGAGAATGCCGTCTACTACGCTTATCATCTCGTCGACCTGATCTTTTGTCGTCGAGGACAAAAGTCCGATCTCCACTTGTCCGGCGGTATTGCCCGCCTTGCTCAAGATCAAGACGTAATTCTGCGAAGCGCCCATTTCCGCCGCGAAATAGGATGATGTCAGTGCGCCGTATTCGCCGCTGCCGCCGGAACGGTCGTCGACGAGGTAGCGGGCATCCTTCGATGTGGTGACGCCCGTCGAGGGCAGGTCGATATGATAGGTCAGCGTGCCGACGGTGACGGTGCCGTCGGCATTGCGGATATAGGATGCCGGAATCTGCTTCGGCTCGGTGGGATTGTCTTCATCGGTCAGGACGACCCAGTTGTCGCTGTTGAAGGCCGCCGCTTCGGCGACGGAGCGCAACTGCGCCTTCAGCTGCGTCAGCTCGTCATTGATCTTTTCCTTGTCGATGCCCTGTTCGGTCGCAGCGACAAGTTTCGCCTTGATTTCGGAAACCACGTCAACGGCGCTGGCAACGCCCGTATAGGCCGTGCCCATTGTGGCGGCCGCCATGCCCAGCGCATCCTGAATGGCAGCATGCGCCTTATTGTCGGAGCGGGCCGTCGTCGCCACCGACCAGTAGGCGGCGTTGTCGCGGGCCTGTTCGACGCGAAAACCGGACGAGACGCGGTTCTGCGTCCGCGTGAGGCTGTGGTTGATATCACGAAGCGTATGCAGCGCCGCATCGACAGACGTGCGTTGAAAAATACTCACGGGACAGGAACTCCGAACACAACAACATGCTACTTACAAACAGCGAACCGTGTCCGCGAAACGTCATGTTCGGGCGCTGAAGCCAGCGGGTGGGCAAACCTCCGAAAGACTGGAGAAATCTGCTCGGTTACAGGTAGATCATTGCGTTTTATGCTTAAGAAATATCTAACGTTCAGAACAAATTCACTTTGTTTTGCAACCGTTCATTGAACGCCGCGATCGGCGGGCGAAGTGAAATCTATTCCGCAGCCTGCAGATGCTTGGGATCGGGCACCGGTTTCGGCCGTGCCGCAATCGCCATCTCCTCGTGCAAGCGCGCTTCCTCATGCGCATGCGGCTTGGCAAAGCGGGCGACCAGCAGGTAGGCGACGGGCGTAATTAGGAGCGTGACAAGCGTTGCAAAACCCAGTCCGCCGACGATTACCCAGCCGAGCGCGATGCGCGCTTCCGCGCCTGCGCCATGCGCAAAGACGAGCGGAACGCCGCCCAGGATGGTAGCGATCATCGTCATCATGACCGGGCGCAGCCGCAGCGAACAAGCGCGTTCGATGGCCTCACGCACTTCGACACCGCGATCGCGGAGCTGATTGGCGAACTCGACGATCAAGATGCCGTTTTTCGCCATGACGCCGACGAGCAGCACCAGGCCGATCTGGCTGTATATGTTGAGGCTCGATCCGGTGATAATGAGCGCAAAGACGGCGCAGGCAAGCCCAAGGGGCACGGTCGACATGATGATCAGCGAGGACAGCACGCTTTCGAACTGCGCCGCCAATACCAGAAAGATGATCACGATCGCAAAGCCGAAGGTGAGTGCCATGCCGCTGGAGTTCTCTTCCAGGGTTGCTGCTTCGGCAAGCGGAATAAGACGCGCCCCTGGCGGCAAAATCGTCTCGGCGAGCTCCGTCACCTGCTTGACGGCATCGCCGAGCGACATGCCTTCCTTGAGGCCAGCCGTAATCGCGACGGAGGCGAGTTGAGCTTCACGGTTCAGCTGCGGCGCAACCGCGCCTTCCTTTAGCGATGCGATGACCGACATCGGTACGATCTTGCCCTCGCCGGTCTTCAGGAAGACGTTTTCAAGATCCGTTGGATCATCGATCGGCCGCATGGTCGAAGTAAGCAGAACCGGATAGGCATCGCCATTGACGAAGACGTCGACGACGGAACGCCCCTCGAGGAGCGACTGCATCGCCGTCGAAAGCCCGGTGATATCGATGCCGAGATCGGAAGCCCGCTCCCGGTCGATGGTGACGGAGACCTGCGCCTGCGTCGGTTCGTTGGTGAGGCGCGGCGTATCGTACTGCCCGGTCGCATCCAGCGCCTGCACCAGCTTGACGGCGGCAGCCGTCAGCCGGTCGTAGTCATTGCCGACGAGCGCCATCTGCAGGCCGCTGCCGGCGCCACGAATGCGCAGGCTGTTCGATGATATCGCATTGCCGCGAAGTGGGGGCACGCGCGATGCCGCACGGTTGACATCCTGGACGATATCCGCCTGCGTGCGGTCGCGCTCGCCCCAGGGCGCCAGCGTCAGCACCATGAAGCCGCTATTGGCCGAGCCGCCTTGCCCGGAGATCGAAAAGACGTTCCTGATGTCGCCGCTATCGACCAGCGGCTGCAGGTATTCTTCGACGAGCTGCAGCTTGTCGCGCGTATATTCGAGGCTTGATCCCTGCGGCGCGGTGAGCCGCATCATCACCATGGCGCGGTCCTCGTTCGGCGTAAGCTCGCTCTTGACCGTCGAAAAGGCGACAAGCGCCGCACCAGCAAAGAAAACCGACGCGACAATGACCACCAAGGGCGCATTGAGGCAACGCTGGAGAGTCCACTGATAGACACGTGCAAACGCCGCGCCGAAGTGGCCGAGCGCGCCATGATCCTCCAGCATTGGCTTCGTCAGCATGCGCGAGGCGAGCATCGGACAAAGCGTCAGCGCGACGATCGACGAGAGACCGACCGAGAAGGCCAGCACGAAGCCGAACTCCCGGAAGAGACCGCCCACCTGTCCCGGCAGGAATGACAGCGGAATGAAGACGGCGGCAAGTGTTGCTGTGGTCGCGATGACCGCGAAGAAGACCTCGCGCGTGCCAAGGACGGCGGCCGCCCGCGGCCCCATGCCTTCGGCGCGCCGCCGCACGATGTTCTCGAGCACCACGATCGCATCATCGACGACGAGACCCGTCGCCAGAACGATGGCGAGCAGCGTCAGGATATTGATCGAAAAGCCCACGAGATAGATCGCAGCCAGCGTGCCGATCAATGCGACAGGCATGCTGACCGCGGGGATCAAGGTTGCCCGCCAGTCGCGCAGGAAGAGGTAGATGACGCCGGTGACGATGACGCCGGCAAGGATCAGCGCCAGCACGACCTCGTGGATCGCTCCCTGGATGAACACCGCGTCATCGCTGGTGACGGCGATCTTCGTGCCTTCCGGCAGCGTCTTCGAAAGCTGCTCGACCACCGTCTTGATGCCGCTCGAAATATTGAGCGTATTGGATTGGGCCTGCCGGATGACGCCGAGGCCGATGCCGCGATTGCCGTTCGAGCGCAGCGCCGTATCTCCGTCACGCGGCCCGAGCGTTACCGTCGCGACGTCTCCGAGACGCACGCGGTCCTGCAGGATGACATTTGAAAAATCCTCCGGCTTCTGCAGGCTCGCCGTGGCGCGCACCACGATGTCCTGTGTCGTGCTCTTCAGCGATCCGGCAGGAACGTCGAGGGCGGAGTTGTCGAGTGCCTCCGTCAGATCGCCGACCGTCAGCCCGCGGCTTGCGAGGGCGCCCTGATCGACATCGACGCGGAATATCTTTTCCTGGTCGCCATATTGCTCGACATCGGCAACGCCGTCGACGGAGGCTAGCCGGTCGACGATCTCGTTTTCGACGAGGAGCGTCAGGTCATCCATGTTGAGCTTGGTCGAGGTGACCGCAAGACGCATGATCGGCTGTGAATCCGCATCCGCCTTGACGATCTGCGGGGCGTCGGCGTCGTCTGGAAGCTGCTCCATGATGCGCCCGATCGCATCACGCACGTCGTTTGCAGCAACGGCGAGATCGACGGCATCGGAGAACTCCAGCGTCACTCGGCTTTGGCCGAACTGCGATTGCGAGGAGATCGATTTCAGCCCGCTGACGCGCGCCACTGCGCCTTCGATGACCTTGGTCAGCTCTTGATCGACCGTCTGCGGTGCAGCGCCGTCGAACATGGTGCGCACGGTCACGACCGGCCGGTCGACATCGGGCAGTTCGCGCACTTCGACCCCGGCATAGGCAGCAAGACCCGCAACCACCATCAGCGTATTGAAGACCAGCGCCAGGATCGGGCGGCGCACGAAGAGTGCCGTGAAGGTTTGCTTGCCGGATGCTCTTTCGGGAAGATCGGTGACGGTCACGTTCATTGTGTCGCGACCCCGTTTTTCGAGGCCATTTCATTGCCGAAGCGCACCGGCCCACCCTCGCGGACGCGCTGCAGGCCCTGCGTCACGATGGCGTCGCCATCCTTGATGCCGGCCTTCACGAGCACGAAATCCGGATTGCGTTGCACGATGCTGACACGCACCTTGTTCGACTTGCCGTCGACCACCCGCCAGACGAAAGAGCCCTGCGAATCCCACTGGACGGAAAGCGGATCAACGGCCGGATATTTGTCGCCTGCGAATTTCATGCTGACATTGAAGGACATGCCGGCGCGAAGCACGTCCGCGCGGTTGTCGATCTTGGCGCGGATGCGCAGTGTCCGGCTCGCCGCATCGATGCGGTTGTCGACTGCCTGGACCTCTCCGGTGAACGCCTGTCCCGGCCGCGCGACGGTGGTTACCTCAACCGGCTGGCCGACGGAAACCGTATTGGCAAAGCGCTCCGGCACCCAGTAGTCGACCAGGATTTCCGAGCGGTCGTCGAGCGTCACGATCGGCGTGCTGGTGGTCACGTTGTCGCCGATGTTGACCGGGACGATGCCGACGATGCCGTCGATCGGCGCCACGATATTGCGCCGGGTGAGATTGAGCTCGGCGGCCTGCAGCTGCAGCCGCGCCCCCTGCTCGGCGATCTCGGCATCGAATACGTCCATGCGCGCAACGCTGGACTTGATGTTGTGATAGAGATTGGATTTCTCGATCGCGCTCTTCAGCGCCACTTCGGCCTGCCCCTTGGCGATCACCTGCTCCTCGCTGTCGAGCTTGGCAAGCACCTGACCCTGCTTGACCTTGTCGCCGGACTTGATGAGGATCTCACGGATCGTGCCCATTGCCTGCGGCGTCACCGCCACGGAGCGGATCGCGTCGCCTGTGCCGATCGCGTTCAGCCGGTCGTTGACAACGCCCTGCACGACGGCCTGCGTCACGACCAGAACGGCGCTGTTGCGCCCGCCGCCGTTGCGTCCGCCCTGGCTGCCCTCGCCCTGACCCGACGCATCGCCCCCGGGCTTCACGGGGGGAGCCACCCTGGCGACAAGGTTTTGCGGGACGCCGGCATTTCTCAATACATCGGCGGCACCCGGCACAAGAAAAATCCATCCGGCAAAGCCGGCCGCAATAACGATAAGAGAAAGAACAAACTGCTTCCAAAAGGCCATACACGTCTCCGAAGGGGCCGAGGGTCAGACCCGGGACGATCCCAAGAGCGCCTTTAGACATATTCCCCACTGACTGCGGCAATATCGCCCCTTTACAAGCGGCCATCAAGCGCACGTGCCGGTCATTACAGAATTGTAATCTCCATCCTCACGAAAACAGGTCACTTTTGCTTGAGCGGAAGCGTATTTCCGGCTCGCGACTGACAATCGCTACTTTAGGGACTGGACAGGCATCTGCCGCCGCCCTGAATGCGCCGGCGCGCCAACGGTCGGCCTTCCTCCTGGAGGGGTTGGAATGAACCAAGAACATCTTTTCTGGCCTTTCCATCCCGAATCACTACATTACGCGCCATGAGCAATAGTTTCGACGATATCCCCTTCTTCGACGAAGAACCGGGCGAGGCCCCGCGCAAGCCGCAGGCGCCTACGCCTGCAGCCGGAGGGATCGCCGCCCGTGCCATGGCTGCCCGCGACGGCGCCAAGCGACCGGATTACCTCGCGGGCCTGAACCCCGAACAGACGGAAGCCGTCGAAACGCTGGAAGGCCCGGTCCTCGTGCTGGCGGGCGCCGGCACCGGCAAGACCCGCGTGCTGACGACCCGCATCGCGCACATCTTAAGCACCGGCCGCGCCTTCCCCTCGCAGATCCTCGCCGTCACCTTCACCAACAAGGCGGCGCGCGAAATGAAGGAGCGCATCGCGCTGCTCGTCGGCGGCGCCGTCGAAGGCATGCCCTGGCTCGGCACCTTCCACTCGATTGGTGTCAAGCTCCTTCGCCGCCACGCCGAGCTCGTCAACCTGCGGTCCGATTTCACCATCCTCGATACCGACGACGTCGTGCGCCTCATCAAGCAACTGATCCAGGCCGAGGGCCTCGACGACAAGCGCTGGCCGGCCAAGCAATTCGCCGGAATGATCGATACGTGGAAAAACAAGGGGCTCGGTCCCGCCGACATCCCCGAAGGCGACGCCCGCGCCTTTGCCAACGGCAAGGGCCGCGAACTCTACTTCGCCTATCAGGCGCGACTGATGAGCTTGAACGCCTGTGATTTCGGCGACCTGCTCATGCATCCCATTGCCATTTTCCGCAAGAACCCGGACCTGCTCAAGGAATACCACCAGCGCTTCCGCTATATCCTCGTCGACGAATATCAGGATACCAACACCGCGCAGTACATGTGGCTGCGGCTGTTGGCACAGCGGCCGGGCCGCAAGTCGACCTCGCCCCTGGTGGGGGGGATGCCCGGCAGGGCAGAGGGAGATATCGGGTCGGACACCGGCTCGAGAAGATCCGCCTTTGTCGCCTCCCCCGACATCTCCTCGAAAAGGGAAGAGATCGCGGAAACCACCATCAACATCTGCTGCGTCGGCGACGACGACCAGTCGATCTACGGCTGGCGCGGCGCCGAAGTGGACAATATCCTGCGCTTCGAGAAAGATTTCCCGGGCGCCAAGGTCATCAAGCTGGAGCGCAACTACCGCTCGACCGAACACATCCTCGGCGCCGCCGCGCATCTAATCGCGCACAACGAAGGCCGCCTGGGCAAGACGCTGTTTACCGACCGCGTCGACCCGGAAGACGTCAAGGTGCAGGTGCATGCTTCCTGGGACAGCGAAGAGGAAGCCCGCGCCATCGGCGAGGAGATTGAGGCCCTGCAGCGCAAGCAGCACGACCTCAACGACATGGCGATCCTGGTGCGGGCCTCCTTCCAGATGCGCGAATTCGAAGACCGCTTCGTGACGCTCGGGCTCAACTACCGCGTAATCGGCGGCCCGCGCTTTTACGAGCGCCTCGAAATCCGCGATGCCATGGCTTATTTCCGCCTCGTCGCGCAGCCCGCCGACGACCTCGCCTTCGAGCGCATCATCAACACCCCGAAGCGTGGCCTCGGTGAGACGACCGTGCGCGCGCTGCACGACTATGCCCGTGCCCGTGATATCCCGATGCTCGCAGCAGCGGCCGACATCATCGAAACAGACGAGCTGAAACCGAAGGCGCGCAAAGCGCTTTTCGACGTGGTGCACAGCTTCAGGAACTGGCAGCAAAGGCTTGAAACGACTCCGCATACCGAACTTGCCGAGCAGATCCTCGAAGAGTCCGGCTACACCGACATGTGGAAGGCCGACAAGACGGCGGAAGCGCCCGGCCGGCTGGAAAACCTCAAGGAACTGATCCGCTCGATGGAAAGCTTCGAGTCGTTGCGTGGCTTCCTGGAGCACGTCGCACTGGTCATGGATGCCGAGCAGAACGAAAACCTCGACGCCGTTTCGATCATGACGCTGCACTCGGCCAAGGGGTTGGAGTTCGACACCGTCTTTTTGCCGGGCTGGGAAGAGGGCCTCTTCCCGCATCAGCGCTCGCTCGACGAAAGCGGCCGCGCCGGCCTTGAGGAGGAGCGCCGCCTCGCCTATGTCGGCATCACCCGCGCCAAGCACCGCTGCCACATCTGGTTCGTCTCCAACCGCCGCATCCACGGTCTCTGGCAATCGACCATCCCCTCCCGCTTCCTCGACGAACTGCCGGAAACCCATGTGGAAGTCGCCGAAGTCGAGCAGAGCTACGGCGGTTACGGCCGCGGCGGCTACGGCCAATCGCGCTTCGACAAGGCCGACCCCTTCGCCAATTCCTATTCCACCCCCGGGTGGAAACGCGCCCAAGCCAACAGGACCGATGCCACCCGCGACAACTGGGGCACGCGCTCGGGCCACGCCGTCGAACGTATCGGCTACGGCGAAAGCGGCCCCAAGGGTCGCATGATCGACGGCGAACTCGTCGCCAAATCCACCTCCACCGAACCATCCCGCTTCCAGATGGGCGACCGCGTCTTCCACCTGAAATTCGGCAATGGGAATATTACCGGGATCGAGGGCAACAAACTGACGATCGATTTTGATCGGGCCGGGCAAAAGCGGGTGTTGGATGGGTTTGTGGAACGGGTTTGACTAGCCGTCCGGCGGCGCGGCACGAGACGTCCCTTCCAGATCCGGCCCTGATTTCACGGCCGGCTTTTTCGCGGCTCGGGTTCGTCGCGCACAGCCTTGATCTTATTTTATGCGGCATCAACCCAAAATCGGCATCTTGCCCATCCCCAAAATATCGTTGACGAGCGCAATCGTGATGCCGATGGCGACGATGCTCAACCCGATCAGGAAGAGCCGCCGCGCCCGGTCGTACTTGGCGGCAATCAGCGAATCGCGCGCCAAAAGATCGGCGAAGACCTTCACCTGCAGGGCGATGCCGATGCTCAAGAGCAGCATCGGCAGGATATCGATGCTGCTCCAGTCATTCGGGTTGGAGACCCAGCGGCTGATGAAGCTCAGCGAAAAGCCGAGAATGATGCCCGCAGCCGTCAGCGAGCCGTTGCGGAAGGTGGCGTCGATTTTCTCCTCTGGCCCTGGCTCGGTCATTGCTTGCTCCCGGCTGCTCTTTGCCAAGGAAGGCAGAAAAAACCGGAATCGGCAAGTCAGCCTATCCGACGCCTAGGCGCGGGCCTGCGCCCTGAGCTGCGCGCCACGCTCGGCAAGAAGCCCGCGCAGCAGGCTGCGGTGGCAGCGGCTTTCATTTTCGCAGTAGCAGCCGACGGCGAAGTTGGCGGTGTGCGAGAGTGCGGCCAGCGTGTCGAGGACCCGACTGGTGTCAGGTGCGTTCATTTCCTTGCGATAGGCGCGGGAGAAGGCCTGCCACTCGGCTTCGGTCTGCGCTGCCTTCGCCATGGCCACCAGCTCCTGGCTCGGCGCCAGCATCGGCAGCCAAACGTCGTAATAGTCGCGGCTCGCAAACTCCTCCTTCGCCACGCCGCGCGGCGGGCGGCGCACAGTGCCGATGCGAAGGCCCTCGTCCTTGCTCCGTGGCGAGCCCAGTTGCACGATGCTGATTGCCATTGTGATCTCCTCGCCTTGCCGGACGATATCTAGCGCGATGCCCCTGTTCTCGCCAGCGGGCATGCCGGATCTTGACGATTTCGTCAGCCTCGGCTATGAGACCACGTCAAGATTCTCGTGCCGCGTGCCGGCGAAGAACCGGTCTTTTTGGACATGAGTCCGCAAGGCAGGATCGATCCTTCCAACAAGCCTGCGCTGCCCGATTATACGCCCCGGCGGTTCGACGCGGTGACGCGTGAGCTCGATTTCGACGAAGCGCGGCCAGGCCGGCTTTCACGAAACGCAAGGACGACTGGATCGCCGCCCGGCTGCTGGAACAGGCGCGGCAGGCCGTCGCACTTGGCGCATGCATGTTTCTCCAAAAAAAGCTTGCGCTTGACCACCTGCAAATCCACTAGTTGATAGCGGCATATCCGCTTGGCATGCTGCGCGCCGCAAACGTATGGGGTCGCCTGATGAGAGCGTTATTGCTGGTCGATATTCAGAATGGTTTTTGCCCGGGCGGCAATCTTCCGGTGCCGGAAGGCGATCAGGTCGTGCCGGTCGCAAACAAGCTGATCGACAGCGGCATGTACGATCTGGTCGTCGCCTCGCAGGACTGGCATCCACCCGGCCACGGAAGCTTTGCCTCCTCCCATCCGGGCAAGAAGCCTTTCGAAATGGGCGTGCTTTCCGGGAAGCCGCAGATGATGTGGCCGGATCACTGCGTAAAGAACACCCTCGACGCCGAACTGCATCCGGCGCTGAAATCCGAAGAGATCGATCTCATCCAGCAGAAGGGCGAAAATCCGCTGGTGGACAGCTATTCCGCCTTCCGCGACAACGACCAGGATGCCTCGACCGGTCTTTCCGATTTCCTCCTAGACCAGGGCGTGACAGAGCTCGACGTCTGCGGCCTGGCGACCGACTATTGTGTCAAATTCTCGGCGCTCGATGCGCTGGAGATGATGCCCGGTATCAAGGTTCGCTTTGTCGAGGATGCAAGCCGCGGCATCACGCCGGAAGGCGTGGCTGCCGCAATCAAGGACATGCGCGCACGTGGCATAGAGATCATCGACAGCCAAAAGGCGCTCGCCGGCTGAGGCTCAGTCCCGCGCTCCCTGCTCCAGCCCGTAGATATCGTCCGCAAGGTCGTCGGCACGCTTCAAGAACGCCGTATGTGCATGTTGCAGGCCTTGCCTGTAATAGGCGGCGCCGATCTCCTTGGCAAAGAAGTCGAGGACCAGTTCCGACCTGAGCAGCCCGACAGGATGATCCAGTTCCTTTTCGAAGAAGTGCTGGATACGCGCAATCAGCGCCGCCTTATCTTCTCTGGAAAAATCTATCGGCTTCATCGTCTTGTCTCCTGCCATTGTCTGAGGTTCACCGTTCAGCGAAATCGATCGGTCGATCAAGGAAATTCGATTGCGGCAGAGGCGATGGACACATAGAGCAGGTTCGTTTTTGAATGAGGACACGTGCCTATGAGTCGCGCGGATTTCGTCGAGGGTTTGCGGGGCGGCTTCACCGTCGCCGTGGCGTCCGCGCCTTTCGCAGCGCTATTCGGCGCGCTTGCCGTTGATAACGGCATGTCGCTTTCCGAGCTGATGCTGATGAGCGCCACCGTCTATGCGGGTGCCAGCCAGATGGTCGGCATCGAGCTTTTCGGAAACAACGTCCAGGCCTGGCTTATCGTCGCCTCCATTCTCGCCGTCAACTTTCGCCATGTTCTCTATTCGGCGGCAATCGCGCGCTACGTACGCCATTTCACGCCGCTGCAGAAGTTCTTCACCTTCTTCCTGCTCGTTGACCCGCAATTCGCCGAGATGGTGAAGCGCGGCGAGGAGGGCAAGCCGGTCACCTTCATCTGGTACTTCGGCTTCGGCATCATCATCTACGTGCCCTGGGTTCTGGTCAGCCTTCTCGGCGGGCTGCTCGGCGGCTTCATCGGGGATCCGAAGGCGCTTGGCCTTGATATCCTGCTACCCGCTTATTTCCTTGGTATCGTCCTCGGCTTCCGCAACCGCTCCAACTTCCTGCCGGTCGCCCTCGTCAGCGCCGTCGCCTCTGCGATCGCCTACCACTATGTCGGGTCACCCTGGCATGTCAGCCTGGGCGCTGCGGCCGGCATCACCTTGGCTGCGCTGCTGCCATTGCCTGGCGCGCTCAAACCCGAACCAGAAAACGAACCGCACGAGGTCTGACATGGAATTCGATCTGCAGATGGTCCTTGTGATCCTCGCATCGGCTGTTGCGACCTATGCAACACGTATTGGCGGCTATGTGCTCATCACCACCATGAAACGAATCCCACCGCGCATGGAGGCAGCCCTCAACGCCGTCCCTGCGGCAGTGCTGACGACCATCGTCGCACCGGCCTTCTTCGACGGCGGTTGGGATTCCAAGCTATCGCTTGTCGTCGCCCTCATCGTCGGTCTCAAGGTGTCGCACACCTGGATGCTCGTCGCGGCCTGGCTTGTCGTCATGGGCTGGCGCCGCACGGTCGGATTCTAGGGCCGCGCGACGCGCCAAACCTCAGTATTCCAGCGGCAGCGTCGCATTCTCCAGCCACGACTTGACGTCCTGGTCGTGGATCAGCGGCATCAGCGCGTCGCGGGTGCGGGCATGATAGTCGTTGAACCAGTGCAGCTCGTCATGCGTCAGCAGTTCGGGAATAACGATCGTGCGGTCGATCGGGCAGAAGGTCAGCGTCTCGAAGCCCAACATCGGCATGTCGCCGCCATCGATGTCTTCCGCCTCGCGCACATAGATCAGGTTTTCGATGCGGATGCCGAAGCTGCCCGGCCGGTAATAACCCGGCTCGTTGGAAAGGATCATGCCCGGCAGCAGCTCCTGCGTGGAAAGCCTCGATATGCGCTGCGGTCCCTCGTGCACGGAAAGATACGAGCCGACGCCATGGCCGGTGCCGTGCCCGAAATCGACGCCCGCCCGCCAGAGCGCAATGCGCGCCAGCGGATCGAGATCGCAGCCCCGAGTGCCTTTCGGAAAGCGCGCCGTGCTGATCTGGATCATGCCTTTCAGCACCAGTGTGAAAAAGCGCTTCTGCTCATCCGAGACCGCGCCGATGCCGACGGTGCGGGTGATGTCGGTAGTGCCATTGATGTATTGGGCGCCGGAATCGATCAGGAAAAGCTCCCCGGCATTGATTGTCCGGTCTGTATCGACCGTCACGCGGTAGTGCATGATCGCGGCATGCTCGCCGGCGCCGGAAATCGTGTCGAATGAAATATCCTTGAGCGGGTTCTGCATGTTTTGGCCGACGCTGGCGCGCACGGCCTCCAGCTTCTCGGCCGCGGCAATCTCCGTCACCGTGCCCGGCCTTTCCTGCGACAGCCAGTAGAGGAACTCGACCATCGCCGCACCGTCCTGCAGGTGGGCCGCCGCCGAGCCGTTGAGTTCGACGCTGTTCTTCACCGCCCGCGGCAGCTTGGCAGGATCGTTACCCTCCACCACTTCGCCGCCCGACTTGCGGATGATGTCGGCAAGCGCATGGGAGGCGATGTCCGGATCGATCATAACCCGGCCGCCATCCTTCGACACGGCAGCAAGGCGCTCGTCAAGCGAAGACGGCGGCAGCTGCACGCATATCTGCGCCAGGTAAGCTTCCGGCTCGATGCTTGTCTTGCGCTTATCAAGGAACAGCTCAGCCTTGCCGTCGGCATGGATGATCGCACGGGCAAGAGGATGCGGCGTATGCGGAACGTCGGCACCGCGTATGTTGAAGATCCACGCAATCGAAGACGGATCGGCAATGAGCACGGCTGCCGCATTCTTCTTGGCAAGATCGGCAGCGATCGTCGCGATCTTGTCCTTTGCCAGCACGCCGGCCTGGACGACATTGTGGATGACCACGGCCCCGAGCGGTTCGGCCGGCCGGTCCGTCCAGAGCCTGTCGAGCGGATTGTGCGGCAGGATCACCAGCGTGCCGCCGATCTCGGAAAGCGCCTTTTCAAGACGCCGCACGTCGGCGCCGGAATGCAGCCACGGATCGATGCCAAGACGCATTCCCTGCTTGCCGTTCTTGGGAATCCAGACATGCGGCGGCTCGTTGACGAGGTCGCCGCCGGTAAAGACGGAACCATCAACCTGCTCGGCAAGCTGCGTGACGTAGCGGCCGTCGACGAAAATGATCGCCTGGCTATGGGTGATGAGCGCAATTCCCGCAGACCCGGTAAAGCCGGTCAGCCACGCCAGGCGCTCGGCGCATGCCGGCACATATTCGCCGTTGTACTCGTCAGCACGCGGCACGAGAAAGGCGTCGATGCCGAGCTCCTCGAAACTGGCGCGCAGCCGCCCGACCCGATCGCGGCCGAATTGTGGCGTGGAAGTAACCTCAAATGACTGGAACATCCTGAAAAACCCAATACCTATATAGACGAATCCGCCGAAAAGCGGGCAGCCCATGTTACCGGAAAATCAGGGCAAGGGGAGAAAAAGCAGCCACTCTCCCCTATCTGGGCCGCTCGATATTTGGCAGAAATGTGACAAGGAAAGCAAAACTGGCATGCTTTATGCATTTAGCGCATGGCTCCCATGAGCGAAAGCCTCTGCCTAAGGATCTGGGAATAGTTATATACGGCGCATCAAGCGGTTCGGAAATCGAGCCTGCAACGAAAGGGAAATGAAAAATGACTGCCTCTCTGTCGCGCTTCGCTTACAGCAGCCCGGTGCAGGCTGGCGAACGCCAGACAGTGCATCACGTCATCGGTGCCCGCCGCCCGCTCAATGGGGATAGCCTCAAGATGCTCGGCACGGGCCACAAGGTTACACATCACAAGGGTGTACCCAGCTACGCGTTCTGAGCTATTTGCCGCTTCGTTTCTCCTCCTCCCTCAACGGACCGGCAATCAGAACTGTAGAGCCCGCTCGAGCGCTCCTCCTCCTTCGAGCTCGCGGGCATGGCCGTTTAACGGTCGAAGGCGGTGCCAATGGCACCGCCTTCATTTTTGCCGACAGCTTACGGACGGTCCAGATGGATCGTCACCCAGCCGTTCCGCCAGATGGTGCGGACGTGGCGGAGCTTTGCACCGTTATAGGCCGAAAGCACCTTCCAGCGCTGTTCTGCGAGGATGCCGGACAGGATCACCGAGCCGCAAGGCGCCAGGTGCTGGGCCAGCTTCGGCGCCATCTTGATCAGCGGCCGTGCCAGAATATTGGCGATGATGAGGTCGAACGGCCCGTGTTCGGCAAATGCCGTCGAATGAAAACCTGGCGCAGTCTTCGCAACGATTCCCGAGGCAATGCCGTTCCGGCGTACGTTTTCGGCCGCGACACGCGTGGCGATCGGGTCGATGTCGGTTGCGAGAACCGGGATCTTCTTGAGCTTTCTCACCGCAATCGCCAGGACGCCGCTGCCCGTGCCGAGGTCCAGCGCATTGCCGACGGGGCGCGAACGCAACACGCTGTCGATTACCTCCAGGCAGCCGGAGGTCGTGCCGTGATGGCCGGTGCCGAAGGCCTGCCCAGCATCGATCTCGATGCCGATATCGCCGGGGCGGACCCTGCCGCGGTCATGCGAGCCATGCACCAGGAAGCGCCCTGCCCGAACAGGCCTCAGGCCCTCAAGGGACTTCGCCACCCAATCGATATCGGGAATGACTTCGCGCTCGACCGTCAGGTCGGGGAACGCCTTCAGCGCCTCCTCGACGCGAAGGCGAACCTCATCTTCGTCCTCCCTCATCATATAGACGGAGGCTTCCCAGATATCCTTCTTCTCATCGATCTCGGTCGTCGCAATCGCGAAGTCTTCTTCACCGAAAACTTCCGTCAGAAGATCGAGAACCTGCCCGGCCTTCTTTTCAGCCGTCGTCACAAACAGGCGAATTTCACTCACTCGAACTTATCCTATTTCTATTGCGCGCCGTCGATCCAGACTGGCGGCGGTCTATCATAACCGGCAACGCTGCGAAGGATTGCGTCAGCGGCCCGGGAAGATGAAAGCGAGGTCAGCGTTCGCGCGATGCCAAGCGCCCGGCTTTGCGAAAGCGGCACCGGTCCTAAAGCGCTGTCAACGATTCGCGGTCGAAAGCCTCGCCGGGCAAGCTCGATTGCTGCTGCAAGACCCGTCGCGCCGGCACCGGCGATCAGGATGCTGCGATGCCCGGCCCCCATGGTTTCATCCCTTGCTGATCAAATTCTCCAGCTTCTTTACCGCCGTGTCCGGATTTTCGCCATAGGCGATCGTGCCGGCGAAACGGCCCTCGGAATCAAGGAGGAAGACGGACGCCGTGTGATCCATCGTATATTCGCCATTCGGATCCTTCTCATCGACCGGCACCTTCTTGGCGTAGACGCGGAAGCCCTTGATGACGTCGGTCACCTTCTCCGGCGGACCGGATATGCCCGTGATGCGCTTCGAAACGTTCGAGACATACTGGTTCATGATTTCCGGCGTGTCTCGCTCCGGATCGACCGTAACGAAATAGGCCTGTATTTTGTCGCCAGCCGGATCGACTTTTTCCATCCAGCCATTGAGCTCGAAGAGCGTCGTCGGGCACACCTCGGGGCAATGCGTGAAGCCGAAGAAGACCGCGCTCGGCTTGCCGCGCAAGGCCTGCTCGGTGATCGGCTCGCCGCTTTGCGAAACGAGCGAGAAAGGAACGCCGTAGGGCCCATCGGCGAGCGGCATATCCCTCGTCTTCGTGATGTTCAGCGTCAGCCATCCGAGCACCGCCGCGACGATGATGACGGCCACCCAAACAGCAACACGGAAATTCTTCATGTCTGCGACCCCTGAAAGCAAGCGGACGACGCAGTCCGCAACTGCCCGCCTGATAGCTCGTCGGCGCCACGCACGCAATTCAACATCCCGTTTTCCTGCACGTGATCAATTGCCTCACCCTTCGCTTTGGCAGATGTTTTGCACAACCGCCGTTCCCGTTAAATCAATCGTAACCTCTGCGAGCGAAAAATCCATCGGAGTGAAAGACAACAATACTGCCGCCAGCCACAGACGCCGAAATTCGATCCGACTGGGTAGGCAGTTCAAGACCGGCGAGGGCATGAACGCCCGTCACCCGCCGCGAGAAGCAACCGCCGCCTCGCATCCGAGACCTTCACCTGCATGGAGCCTGATTGGCAAAGTCGCGGGCGCATTCATTGGCGGCGCCGCCGCCAAAGCCGTGGCCGCTCTGGCCGGAGACAACTGGGAAGAATCTGATCATGACAAGCGCCATCATCACACAGGCCGGTTCCCATCTCGAAATCGTTTCCTTTCATCTCGCAGAACAGGAATTCTGCATCGACATCATGGCGATCCGCGAAATCCGCGGATGGGCGCCAGTGACGCCAATGCCGCATACGCCGCCCTACGTGCTTGGCCTCATCAACCTTCGCGGTGCAGTGATCCCGGTCATCGACATGGCATGCCGTCTCGGCATGAAGATGACGGAGCCGTCGGAACGCTCCGCCATCATCGTCACCGACATCGCCGGCAAGCTCGTCGGTCTCCTCGTCGAGCAGGTTTCCGACATGATGACCATCAAGAGCGAGGACCTGCAACCGCCGCCGGAAATCATCCCGGAAGCCCAGCGCGCCTTCTGCCGCGGTATCGTGGCATTGGAAAAGACCATGGTCTGCTTCCTCAACCTCGACACCGTCATCGCCGATGAGCTGGCGCAGGCTGCGTAATCAGCCTTCCGCTCGGAACGCGCTGGCGAAGTTGGCGAAAGGAGGACCTTTTCGCTATTGCGGCTTGGCGTTCTTCCAGGTGACGTTCTGGCCATAGAGCGGGATCGTCGAGATCGACATCTTCGCCGAGCCATCTGTCAGTTCGCGCGAATGTGCGAGATAGATCAGCGTGTCGTTGGTCTTGTCGTAGATGCGGTTGACGACCAGTTTCTTCCAGATGAGCGACATGCCCGCCTTGAACACCTCGTCGCCATCTCTGGAGAGATTGATGTCACCGATCTCGATCGGTCCCGTCTGGCGGCAGGCGATCGAATTGTTCGAAGGATCCTCGAACCAGTTGCCGTTTTTCATCCGGTCGATCACGCTGCGGTCGAAATAAGTGACGTGGCAGGTCACGCCCTTCACCTGCGGATCGGCGATGGCATCGACGATGATGTCGTTGCCGATCCAGTCGACCCCGACCTTGCCGACAACCTCGGCAGACGCCGCACCTGCGCCAAGCGCGGCAACCGAAGCGGCGGAAAGAACAAGCTTGCGCAAAGTGGACATGGCGGCTCCCTGAATAATCCGCTTCACTAGATAATTACGGTCACCGCCAAAACAAGGAAGCTGGCTATGCCTTGCGGCAGGTGCAGGGCTCGTAACCGTTTGCCATAAGCCTGCCGGGCCGCATGCCGATTGCCGCGGGAATCGCATGCACTGCAGCGGCCTTGACAGCCCTTGCCATCTCGATCGCCGCATGCGCGCAGACGGCAGCATCCTCCGCGGCGTTGTGGTGGGAAAAGCGCAGGCCCAGATGCTCGGCAATCACGTTCAATCTGTGCGAGAGGAACTGCGGCCAGATGCGCTGCGCCATCTTGAGGCTGCAGAGATAGGTGAGTTCCGGATATGACTGGCGATAAAGGTCGAGCGAAGCGCGCCAGACGCTGAAATCGAAGGCGGCGTTGTGCGCGATCATCATCGCGCCTTGGAATTCATCATGGAACTCGTCCATGACTTCCGGAAATTCCGGCGCATCTTCCACATGCTCGGGCCTGATGCCGTGGATTGCAATATTCATCCCGGAAAAACGCATATCCTTCGGCCGGATCAGCCGCTCCTCGACACGAGTGATCCTGCCCTCCTCGATCCAGGCAAGCCCGAGCGAACACGCGCTGCCGCGCTGCTCATTGGCCGTTTCGAAATCGATGGCTATGGTCTTCAAGGCTGCTCCGCGATTCTTTCGTCAAGACATGCATATCGCGCGGCTATAGCCAGGCAAATGCCGCCGGTTGACTTTCGAGAAAGGATCAACGACTTTTTGCTGATGAACGGACCAGACATCATTCTTACTGCCGTCCATAAGACCACGACCCATGCAGGGTGCGGGGCAGCATTGGCACGTTAACAGTCCGATCAGTCCCGAAACCCTGCCGAGGCGAGCAGGGTTCGAAGTCTGCTCTCCTCTTTCAAATTCAAGGTGAGTATTTTGAAAGAGTTGGAAAGCAATGCAGCCGAACGTCCGCCGGCGATGGCAGGCTTGATCATCCGGGCGTTGCGCGCCTCTGATATCGAGGCGGTGACGGCGCTCATCAACTTGCCAGGCTTCCGCTTCGGCACCCTGCGCCTGCCGTATCAAACCGTCGACGAGACCCGAAAACGCTTCGAAAGCGCCGGCCCCGGCCAGGTCAACCTCGTTGCGGAACTGGATGGCCGGATCGTCGGTGACGCAGGCATGATGCGCTATCTGGGGCGGCGCGCCCATGCAGCCCACATCGGCATGGGAGTCCACGACGATTTCACCGGCAAGGGCATCGGCAGGGCACTGCTGGCCGAACTCATCGACATGGCTGACAACTGGCTGAACATAAAACGACTGGAATTATCGGTGTATACCGACAACGAGGCTGCGATCGCCCTCTACAGAAGATTCGGCTTCGAAGAGGAAGGCCTGCTTAAAGCCTTCGCCTTCCGCGCCGGAGGTTATGTCGACGCCTATGCGATGGCTCGAGTCCGCCTCCAGCCGAACAGCTTGTAATGCTTTAGGAGGCAATCGGCCGGGAGCCCCTTGCGTCTTCATCTCCTGGGGTCGATCGGGGCCTGGGAAACGGGGCCCGATTCATCACCGATGTCGGCCTGCGTGCGGCCGGCCATGTTCGGATCGTGAATTACCCCGTCTGCAGATCGGTTCAGTAATCTCAGCATGCGCCCCGACCGGTTCGATCCGCACGCGGCCATAACTATACGCGGCATGCGCAACCAACCGGTATTTTGTTGCCGCCGACGACGATGAAAAATCATTCCCAGACCGGGAAATGAGCTTAGCCACGGATCAGCGCCAGCCACTCGTCCTCATCCATGGTCTGGACACCAAGCTCGCGCGCCTTGTCGAGCTTCGAGCCCGCACCCGGTCCGGCAACAACGATATCGGTCTTCTTGGAGACCGATCCGGCAACCTTTGCGCCGAGGCTCTCCGCTTTGGCCTTGGCCTCATCGCGGGTGAACTTCTCGAGCGAGCCGGTGAACACCACCGTCTTGCCCGAAACCGGGCTGCCGGAGGTGACCGGCTGCTCCGCCTCCTGCGGCGTCACTTCCGAAAGCAGGGCACGGATCACCTCGACATTGCGCGGCTCCTTGTAGAACTCCACGATCGCGCGGGCGACGATCTCTCCAATGCCTTCGATGGCGTTCAGGTCGTTCCAGGCATCGCCGGAGAGTGGTGCGGCCTCCTTCATCGCCGCGGCAAAAGCCTCATAGGTGCCGTAGGAGCGCGCCAGCAGCTTCGCCGTCGTCTCGCCGACATGGCGGATGCCCAGCGCGTAGATGAAGCGGTGAAGCGCGATGCTGCGCCGTTCGTTGATCGCCGCATAGAGCTTGCCGACGCTGACCTTGCCGAAGCCTTCAATATTTTCGAGCTTCGTCAACGAATTCTGCTGGCGCCTTTCCAGCGTGAAGATATCAGGCGCCGTGCGGATCCTCAGCGCCTCCTCCTCGCTCTCGAAGAAGAAGTCGATCTGCTTCGATCCCAGGCCCTCGATATCGAAGGCGTTACGCGAGACAAAATGCTTGAGATGCTCGGTCGCCTGCGCCCGGCACACGAAGCCGCCGGTGCAGCGCGTGACAGAATCGAGCTTTCCGGTTTTCTCGTTTCTTTCGCGCACCGCATGCGAACCGCAGACCGGGCAGCGCTTTGGAAACTCGTAGGGCACTGCATCCGCGTCCCGCTTTTCCATGACGACATCGAGCACCTGCGGAATGACGTCGCCCGCCCGCTGCACGATCACAGTATCGCCGACCCGGATATCATGCTCCTCGCCGCGAATGGGCTCACCGGAATTGCCGAGACCCTTGATGTAATCCTCGTTGTGAAGCGTCGCGTTAGTCACGACCACTCCGCCGACGGTGACGGGCGTAAGTCGCGCAACAGGTGTCAATGCGCCGGTACGCCCCACCTGGATCTCGATCTTCTCGACGGTGGTGAAGGCCTGTTCTGCCGGGAATTTATGCGCCGTCGCCCAGCGGGGGCTGCGCGAGCGGAAGCCAAGGCGCTGCTGCAGTTCAAGGCTGTCGACCTTGTAGACGACGCCGTCGATATCGTAGTCGAGGTCGGGGCGCTTCAGGCCGATCTCGTCGTAATGGGCGAGGATATCGGCAACAGAATTCAGCCGCTTCATCAGCGGATTGACCGGAAAGCCCCAATCCCTGAAGAGCTGTACCATGTTGAACTGAGTGTCGGCCGGCATGTCGGACATCTCGCCCCAGGCATAGGCAAAAAATTTCAGCTTGCGGCTTGCCGTCACCTTCGCGTCGAGCTGGCGCAGCGATCCGGCTGCCGTATTGCGCGGGTTGACGTAGGTCTGCTTTCCCTCGGCCTCCATCTGCTTGTTGAGCGCCATGAAGTCGCTCTTTGCCATGTAGACTTCACCGCGCACCTCCACGACGGCTGGGACCCCCTTTGGCAGTTCGTTCGGAATCTCCTTGATGGTGCGGATATTTGCGGTGACGTTCTCGCCCGTCGTGCCGTCGCCGCGCGTTGCAGCCGTTACCAGCTTGCCGTTCTCGTAACGGATCGACATGGAGAGCCCATCGATCTTCGGTTCGGCGGTAAAGGCAATCGACTGATCCGGCAGGCGCCCGAGGAAGCGATAGACGCCGGCCACGAAATCCTGCACGTCCTCCTGCGAAAACGTATTGTCGAGCGACAGCATCGGGCGCGCATGGACGACCGGGGCAAAGGTCACCGAAGGTGCAGCGCCGACGCGGCGCGACGGGCTGTCCTCGCGGATGAGCTCGGGAAACCGCGCCTCGATCGCATCGTTTCGCCGCTTGAGCGCATCGTAATCGGCGTCCGAAATCACCGGCTGATCCTTGCCATGATAGAGTGCGTCGTGACGGGCGACCTCTTTCGCCAGCCGTGCGAGCTCGGCGGCGGCATCATCGATCGTCAGGTCTTCAACTGCAACGGACTCGGTCGGCATACGGGATCACTCCAGAAAATCTGGAATCGTTTTAGAGCAAAAATCATGGATTGAAAGAGAGGCCGATGAGGCGATCCCTCATCGGACTGCCGGCACCCTTGTCCATTCTGACAGGGAGAAGGTATATGCCCGCGCCGTTTCAAATGAACGTGCGCTTGAGTGAAGAACGTCCCTTTCCCCGTCAAGACGGACAGGGTATCAGGGTGAGATCAATACCACGGCCTAGGCTGGCGGCCTAACCATTCCCCGCCAACAGCCGGGCCGCCGCCGCCCTCGCCTCTTCGGTCACAGAGGCTCCAGCAAGCATGCGGGCGATCTCTTCCGTGCGGTCCTTATGCGCCATCGTCGCAACGCGCGTGGCAATCTTTTCAGAGCCGTCGGAAACCGGCCCCTTGGAGATGAGCAGGTGCGTTTCTGCGCGCGCGGCGACCTGCGGGGCATGGGTGACCGAGAGCACCTGCACGCGGTCGGAAAGCCGCTTCAGTCGCTGGCCTATGGCATCGGCAACGGCACCACCGACACCGGTGTCGATTTCGTCAAAGACCAGCGTCGGCGCCGAACCGCGATCGGCAAGCGCCACCTTCAGTGCAAGCAGGAAGCGTGAAAGCTCGCCCCCCGATGCCACCTTCATGATCGAGCCCGGACGGGTCCCTGGGTTCGTCTGAACGTGAAATTCGACGACATCGATGCCCTCGGCCGTTGCGGCTGCCGCATCGGTCGTCATCTCGACCATGAAGCGCGCTCGCTCCAGCTTGAGAGCCGGCAGCTCCGCCATGACGGCGGCGGCGAGCGCTTCGCCTGCGTGGTGACGCTTGTCCGAAAGAGAGCGGGCCGCGGCATGGTAATTCGCATTGGCGACACCGACTTCGGATTCGAGTTTCACCAGCTTCTCCTCGCCGGCATCGAGATCGGCAAGGTCGGCGATCATGCGCACGGCAAGCGCCGGAAGCTCGGTCACCGGCACGGAATATTTGCGCGACGCGGCACGCAGGGCAAAGAGTCGCTCCTCGACGCGCTCCAGTTCCTTCGGATCGTATTCCGTCTTTCGCAGTGCTGCCTCCACTTCCATCTGGGCATTGGACAGCTGGTCCAGAGCCGCATCGAGCAGCGCCACCGTGTCTTCCAACAGTCCGGGCGCCTCGTGGCTCTTGCGCTCCAGGCGGCGCACCAGCGACGCGATATGAGGCACCGGAGAGGCATTGCCGTTCAAAAACTCGCAGGCCTCGGCGATATCGCCTGCGATGCGTTGCGCTTTCATCATCTTCTGGCGGCGCTCGGCCAGCTCCTCCTCCTCGCCATCCTGCGGCGAAAGCTTTTCCAACTCGTCGACGGAGGACCGGAGATAGTCGGCCTCGCGGGCGGCGTTCTCCACCTTTTCGCGATGCTTTTTCAGCGTTCGCTCGGCATCGCGCCACGTGCGGTAAAGCTCGGAGACCGCCGCGGCATCCTCGTTGATGCCGGCGAAGGCATCGAGCAGAAGCCGGTGCGCATGCGTATCAACAAGCGCGCGGTCATCGTGCTGGCCGTGGATTTCGACCAGCATCTGCCCGGCCTGGCGCATCAGCTGCACACTCACCGGCTGATCGTTGACATATGCCTTGGTGCGGCCGTCGGCCGATTGCTGGCGCCGGAAGATGAGATCGCCCTCGTCGTCAATCCCGTTCTCGCGCAGAAGCTGTCGGACACCGTGATCCATCGGCACGTCGAAGACGGCCGTGACCTGGCCTTTGTCCTCGCCGTGGCGCACGAGGCCGCCATCGCCACGTCCGCCAAGTGCTAGAGAAAGACTGTCGAGGAGAATGGATTTGCCGGCACCGGTTTCGCCCGTCAGAACCGAGAGCCCTGTTTCGAAGGCAAGATCCAGCCGCTCGATCAGAACGATATCGCGGATCGAAAGCTGAATCAGCATTGCGTGTCAGGCCTCACGAGCCGAGCAGCAGCTTCCTGCCGGCTGCCGAAATCCAGGAGCCCTTGTTCTCCCGGGGCTCGGCACCGCCCGACTGCAGCAGCTTGAAGGAATCGGCGTACCACTGGCTATCCGGATAGTTGTGACCAAGAACAGCGGCTGCCGTCTGGGCCTCCTCGACGATTCCCATCGCAAAATAGGCCTCGACGAGGCGCGCCAGCGCTTCCTCGATCTGATTCGTGTTCGGATACTTCTCAACCACGATACGGAACCGGGAGACGGCTGCAAGATATTCCTTGCGCTCGAGATAATAACGGCCGACCTGCATTTCCTTGCCGGCGAGCTGGTCGCGGGCGTAGCGGATCTTTGCCTGCGCGTCGTCGACATATTCGGAGTCCGGATAGTTGTCGATGACGGCCTGCATGGCTTCGATGGTCTTGGAGGACGCCCGCTGATCCTGGGTCACGTCTGAGATCTGCTTCGAATAGCTGAGGCCGATCAGATACTGAACATAAGCCGCATCTTCAGACTTCGGATACTGCGCCATATAGCGGTTGCCCGACGCGAGGGCGTCGTCGATCTTGCCCTGGCGGTACTTCACGAAGGTGCTCATCACGAGAGCCTTGCGCGCCCATTCGGAGAACGGGTTTTCGCGGTCGATCGCGTCGAACTTGCGCGCGGCTTCGGCCATGTTGCCGGCCTTCATGTTGGCAAGCGCCTGATTGTAGAGGACGTCCGGCGGATCGTTGCTAAGGCCGAGCTTGGTGATGTCGATGTCAGGGTCCGACTGGCAACCGGAAATCAAGGCGCCTGCGCTCAAAATCACGAGCGATGCGAGCAAAGCGCGCGCTGTCTTCATCATACCTTCAGACCTTGCATAATCCATAGAAGAATCCCAACTGCCGCTACCCTAACCTGCGGCAGCCACACCTCGCCGGCGTTTCTAGCCACAAATGCGTGGCGAGAGCAACGCAATGATGAGCCATTAACGCATTTTTGTGGCAGCAAGCGTCAGAATAGCGAGGTTTTTGACTTTAATCGGGCCTGTTGCTGCTAAGCATATGCTGGACAACAGTTATCGGCTTACGGAAGTACAAAAAAAACCGCCTCCCGAAAGAGGCGGCCCTGGCCTGAATTTGAGTGTGGAGGTCATGCCGACCAGGGGGCGAATCCGGGAGCGTTAACGGCCACGAAATCGCGGGGTGTAACGCGCGGGCGCGCAGCAGAAGTCTCGACAACTTCATAGGCAGTCGGGTCGCTTAGCAGCGCCTTCAAAGCATTGGCATTCATCTTGTGACCACCGCGATAAGAGCGGTAGCAGCCGATGAAGGGAGCGCCGGCAAGCGCCAGGTCACCGACGGCATCGAGCGCCTTGTGACGCACGAACTCATCCTTTGCGTAGCGCAAGCCTTCGACGTTTATCACCGTATTGTCGTCGGAGATGACGACGGAATTCTCAAGCGACGAACCGAGTGCATGACCGGAGGCCCAGAGACGCTCCACGTCACGCATGAAGCCAAAGGTGCGTGCGCGCGACAGTTCGGACTTGAAGGTCGCTGCCGTCAGATTTCCTTCCCATTTCTGATGGCCGATCAGCGGGCATTCGAAATCGATCTCGACTTCGAAGCGCGTGCCGTCATATGGACGGAACTCGCTCCAGGAGCCGCCATGCTCGATGCGAACCGGCTTGGTGATGCGGATATAGCGGCGCTTCACGCCGAGCGATACGAGGCCAACCTGCTCGATCGCCTCGATAAAGGGGGCCGAACTGCCGTCCATGATCGGCATTTCGGCGCCATGAACCTCGATCACGACATTATCGAGGCCGAGCGCGTAGAGCGCTGCCATCACATGTTCGACCGTCGCAACCGAATGTGCCGGGGAAAAGCCAAGGACGGTGCAGAGATCGGTACTGCCGACCTGAGCGGAGACGGCACGCAGTTCGGTGACGCTGCCGTCGTCATGCATACGATGGAAAACGACGCCGGTATCGACTTCAGCCGGATTGAAAGTAATGGTGACTTCCGCGCCGGAATGGACGCCGGTGCCCGAAAGCGTCACCGGGCGCGAAACCGTCGTCTGGAAGCCAAGCATGCCAATAACCATAAAATTCTGCCTTTATTGAATTTACGGTCCGTAGCGCCAAAAGCACCGAAAAACAAACCGCCAACCTGTTTTGCCCACCGCCGAATTGTCGCCGTGAAGGCGGCAAGGCACGGTCCCTTGACGTCATACATACGTGCGGCCGGGCTCCAAACCAAATCACTGTTCGTTTCGCTTTGTTACGAAACCATCCGTTTGAAATGGTTTAGGAATCATCAACTTATATGACGCTTTGAAACAGCTGCGCCCGGGTCTGTGATCCCGGGCGCATGCGTGGCGATTCTGTGTCTTCAGTTCGACTGACGGCGCAAGAAGGCAGGAATCTCAAGCTGGTCGTCTTCCTGCATCATGCGGGCCTGCGGAACGCTGCGGCCCTGATCGTCGAGATTGCCGCGGCGCGGTGCATAAAGGCTCGCCTCGGGCGAAAGCGGACGGCGCTGCTGCGAAGCGGCGGCCGGCGCTGCCGTCATCTCGGGAGCGACTTCCTCTTCGCGGCGGCCGAGCGAATTGGTGATTCGCTTCAGCAGACCCATGGGGCCGCGCTCCTCATGCGCCTGTGCGGCAGCTGGCTGGGCGCGGTGATCGATCTCGGCCTGAACGACGGGCGGGAAGTCCTCGACCTTCGGCATGCGGACCGGCTGCTGCATGGCAGGTTCCTGGCGAACCGGCTGCTGCTGCATGACCGGCTGCGGCGCCGGCTGGCTCATAACGGGTGCCGGCGCCGACTGCATCGGAGCCGGACGAGCGACCGGAGCTTCTTGAGTGGCTGCGAAGATGCGGCTCTGCGGACGGAACGCGTCCTGAGCAACGGGCTGCTGAACCGGAGCTGCAGGGCGCGGGGCCGGGATTTCGAGCTCGCGTTCCATTTCGGCTTCCGCCATGCGAATGGTCTGCGCGATCGGATCGGCCGGCTTGGGTGCCTGCATGACTGGCGCAGGCTGAACTGCGGCCGGTGCGGAAGCAACGGCCGCGGAAGGACGGATAGCCGGCTTGGCGGCAGGCTGGAAGTTTTTGGCAGCGGCTTCGTTCATCGCACGGTCGATACCGGTCGCAACGACGGAGACGCGGATGATGCCTTCGAGCGATTCGTCGAAGGTGGCGCCGAGGATGATGTTGGCATCCGGATCGACTTCTTCGCGGATGCGGGTCGCAGCCTCGTCGACTTCAAAGAGCGTCAGGTCGCGGCCGCCGGTGATGGAGATCAGGAGGCCCTGAGCACCCTTCATCGAAGTCTCGTCAAGCAGCGGGTTGGCAATTGCAGCTTCGGCAGCCTGCATCGCGCGACCCTGGCCGGACGCTTCGCCGGTGCCCATCATCGCGCGGCCCATTTCGCGCATGACCGAGCGCACGTCGGCGAAATCGAGATTGATGAGACCTTCCTTCACCATCAGGTCGGTGATGCAGGCAACACCCGAATAGAGAACCTGGTCGGCCATGGCGAAAGCATCGGCGAAGGTGGTCTTGTCGTTTGCGATGCGGAAGAGGTTCTGGTTCGGAATGACGATCAGCGTATCGACCGACTTCTGCAGTTCCTCGATGCCGGATTCGGCAAGGCGCATGCGGCGACCGCCTTCGAAGTGGAACGGCTTTGTGACTACGCCAACGGTCAGGATGCCCTTGTTGCGGGCTGCCTGCGCGACGACCGGGGCAGCGCCCGTGCCTGTGCCGCCGCCCATGCCGGCGGTGACGAAGCACATATGCGTGCCGTTGAGGTGATCGATGATCTCATCGATGCACTCTTCGGCGGCTGCGCGGCCGACTTCCGGCTGCGAACCGGCACCCAGTCCCTCGGTGACGTTGGCGCCGAGCTGGATGATGCGTTCGGCCTTCGTCATGGTCAGCGCCTGGGCATCCGTATTGGCAACGACGAAGTCGACGCCCTGGAGACCGGCTGAGATCATGTTGTTGACAGCATTGCCGCCGCCGCCGCCGACACCGAACACGGTGATCCGCGGCTTCAGCTCAGTGATATCCGGCTTTTGCAGCTTGATAGTCATAGTACCTGTTCCTTCTCTTTATGGCCGCATCGCCACGCCGGCCAATTCACTCAATTTCAGAAACTTTCCTTCAGCCACTGGCCCATCCGGGCGATGCGGCTGTTATTACCCCCAAGCGACATGAGCAGACCGCTCTGTGACGCGTGTGTTTCCATGTCCGCGACCTGCGGATAGATCATCAGTCCGACCGCCGTCGAAAACGCCGGTCCCTTGGCTGCCGTGGGCAGGCCCGAGACGCCCATCGGCCGGCCGATGCGGACGTTTCGCGCCAGGATGCGCCGCGCCACTTCCGCAAGACCAGTCAACTGACTTGCGCCCCCGGTCAGCACGACGCGCTTTCCGACGATCGGGCTGAAGCCCGAACGCTGTATCCGGTCGCGGATCAATTCCATCGTTTCCTCGATGCGTGCACCGACGATGCGCGAAACGAGCGCGCGTGGCACCTGCGTCGGCTGATCGCGCTCGTCTTCGCCGATCGGCGGGATCGAGATGAGCTCGCGCTCGTCCGAAGAGTTCGAGAATGCCGAAGCGTGAACAACTTTGAGGCGCTCCGCGTCTTCGATGCGGGTCGAAAGGCCGCGCGCCAGATCGGTCGTGACGTGAAGGCCCCCGAGACCGACGGCATCTGTGTGAACGAGCTTGCCTTCGGCAAAGACCGAGATCGTCGTGGCGCCGCCGCCCATATCGATCGCGCAGCAGCCGAGCTCGACCTCATCGTCGACGAGAGCGGCCAGCCCGGAGGCGTAAGGTGTCGCAACGATGCCCTCGACGGAGAGATGGGCGCGATTGACGCTGAGCTCGAGGTTCTTCAACGCGGCTCTTTCGGCGGTTACCACATGCATGTCGACGCCAAGCACATCGCCATACATCGCCAGCGGGTCGCGGATGCCGCGTTCGCCGTCGAGCGAGAAGCCGGTCGCCAGAGAGTGAAGCACGGCGCGATCCTGTCGCAGCGACTGCTGGCAGGCGGCTGCAAGCACCTTCTTTAGATCGTTGAGTTCGACTTCCTGGCCGCCGAGATCGATCGTTGCGGTGTAGATGTCGCTGCCGAGACGACCGGCCGTCAGATTGACAATCAGGCTCTCGACGGTGAGGCCCGCCATACGCTCGGCCGCATCGACGGAAAGTCGAATGACGCCTTCGAGGGCATCGAGATCGGCGATGACGCCGGTCTTGATGCCACGGGAGCGCTGATGGCCGATGCCGATGATTTCGATATCGTGCGTGCGGCCCGGAAGGATCTCGCTCTCTTCGCGCGGCGTCAGGCGGCCGATCATGCAAACGACCTTGGTCGAGCCGATGTCGAGGACCGAAACGATATGCGACCGCTTCGACGACAGCGGCTTCAGGCGCGGCAATCCGAAATGAGACGAACCGAACAAGCTCATATATTCTGCCCCGCCTTCTTCAAATCCTTGGTCCGCTGATCGAGAACGACCTGCCGGCGCGCCATGGCCTCCGGGGTCAGTTGTATCGCGGTCCTGTCCACCAGCCTCAGATCGACGGCTGCGATGTCGCGCGCCAGAAGATCCTGTTCCTTGTTGAGTTTCGACAGCCTGGCGAGCGCCTGATCGACATCCTCGGACGGCAGCTTCACCACCACGCCATTGTCCATGTGCAGGTCCCAGCGGCGGCCGGAGACCCAGACGTAAGCCTTCACGCGCGTCGTGATGTCCGGCCACTTCGAAAATTCGCCCTCGAGCGATGCCGCAGCACTTTCTGCATCTCGGCCCACAACGAGGGGCAACGTCGAGAACTTGTTGTCGCGGAGCGGCGCAATGACGCTGCCATTCCTTTCGATCAGCGAAAGCTCCTGCCCGTGCTGCCAGATCGCATAGGCCTGGCGCTCCTTGAGCTTGACCTCGATTGTCTTTGGATAAATCTTCCTGACCTCGACGCTTTCGACCCACGGAAGCTTGACGATCTTGCGGCGCGCAGCATCGACATCGAGGGCCACCAGCGACGTTGTCCCGTCGAGGCCAAGGAGTTCAAAGATTTCGATTTCCGAAGTTTCGGAATTGCCGGAAACCTTCACGTCCTCGATGGCGAAACCGGCAGCCGTCGTCGCCGCCTGCGCGACCGTTTCCGTATGGCCGCCGAGCGACATGCCGTAGAGGCCGGTCGCCGCAAAGAATGCGAGTGCAGAAATCGTCCCGGTATGGGCAGGAATGTGGATACGGCCAGTTCCGAGACTGACGAGGAAGCGCACTGCGCGGCGCAGCGGACGCGGAAGAATCATCCGCCCATCGCCCTCGGCAAGAGCAATGCTCGGCTGGCGACTCGGGCGCCCTATCCTTTTGACCGTCAACGAGAACAAGAGGCGTCCTCCACCATCCAACGCAAGAATTCACCAAAGGAATAACCGGCATGGCCGGCCATTTCGGGCACAAGGGAGGTTGGCGTCATGCCCGGCTGGGTATTCACTTCCAGCCAGATAACTTCACCATCTTCGGAGAACCGGTCGTCGTAACGGAAGTCGGATCGACTGACCCCGCGACAACCAATTGCCTGATGCGCCCTTAAGGCCAGTGTTTGTATTTTTTGGTAAATATTCGGTGAAATTTTCGCCGGGATGACGTGTTTTGAGCCGCCCGCGGCATACTTGGCATCATAGTCATAGAAGTTGTGACCCTGCGGCACCACTTCAGTCACACCCAGAGCCTTCTCGCCCATGACACCGCATGTCAACTCGCGGCCATAGACATACCGCTCGACGATGACCTCTTCGCCATAGCGCCACTCCGGCGAACTGATGATCTGCGGCGGATGGGCCTGATCCTCCCGGACGATCACGACACCGAAGCTGGAGCCCTCCCGGACAGGCTTCACGACATAGGGCGGCTTCATCGGATGCTCGACCGGAAAGGCGAAGCGATTGATGACTTCCGATTGCGCGACAGGAACGCCGGCGGCCGCCGCGACCCCCTTGGCCTTGCCCTTGTCCATTGCAAGTGCAGAGGCAAGAACACCGGAATGCGTGTAGGGGATTTCGAGATATTCGAGGATGCCCTGAATGGTGCCATCCTCGCCGAAGGGGCCATGCAGCGCATTGAAGGCGACATCGGGACGAAGTGCTGCCAGCTTCGCTGAAATATCGCGATCGACATCGATCCGCGTAACCTGGAAGCCTTCGCCTTCGAGGGCGTCCGCGCAAGCCGTTCCCGAAGACAGGCTCACTGGCCGCTCCGAGGAGAATCCGCCCATCAGGACAGCGACATGCTTGCGACTCATACGTACCCCCAAAATAAACCTCAGCCTGATTTTCGAGGCTTGCACCAAGCTTGCCCGCGAATCCGCTTCGCCTCAGACATGGGAGCGATATGACAACATTATGGTTAATGAAGTGTTTACTTTTGTTAACCAGGCGCCTTTCGAAAAGGTTTCCACGCTCGAAAAACCCGGCTCAGCCTGCATGTTTCCGACTCCAAATCATGGCCTTGCGGCAGGATGCTGAAGTTCGCTCACAGCATGAAAAAACCTGCCTAGATGACCATGCGGGGACAGACAGCGAAGGCTCCTTCGCTGTCTTTGTCGAGCAGTTCCAGACGCCCGCCAGGCCTAGCTCCGGTGTCAGGCGGCAGCCAGAAGAGCCGAAGTGCTGCCGGACCAAGCCATGAAAAGGAGAGCCTCGGCGTCGAGCGGGCAGAACTGACGGATGTAATCGTCACCGAGATCGAGATCAGGTGGATCGGCGTCAGCGCCAGGCAATCGCAAGAGGCGCAAAGCCAGTTGCTGACGATCAGGAAGAACGGCGTGAAAGCGACTTCATGACCAACGCAGATGTCAGTGAATAGCCGCCAGTGCAGTGCTCGCCATAGCCGTTGGGAGCCTGCCGCTCGCAACGAGATGGAGGAGCGCGCCGCAATGTCGGGCCTCAACGACCATATGGCGAATGTGGGCGTCCCGCCGAATCCGGTCAGCGACCGCAAGGCCGATGGAAACGGGATTGTCTCCCGAACCGAAGTCGCCGATTTGTCTCAATCCCGCCAATTTTAAGGTCGCGCGTCCACGCGGTTGAAGACACCATTGAGGTGTCGCTGCATCGAGATCTCGTCACTTTCTTGCCCATTCGACGTTTGCGCGGAATTAAAATTGCTTTAAGAGCGCTTCTCGACCCTTTCCAAGGGCGCTCTTTGTAAATCCGAAATGGAATAAACATGTCTGACGCGATAGCTCCCGTATCGCCGACCTCCGCTTCATCGAACAGTGCGCAAGTCAATTCGCCGGCGCGCGTTCTGATCGCGAGCCTTGTCGGCACCACGATCGAATTCTTTGATTTTTACGTCTATGCGACGGCAGCCGTCCTGGTCTTCCCGACGCTGTTCTTCCCCAACAACGATCCAACCACCGCCCTTCTGGCTTCCTTTGCCACCTTCTCGATCGCCTTCTTCGCCCGTCCGCTCGGCGCCGTCGTCTTCGGTCATTTCGGCGACAGGGTCGGCCGCAAGACGACGCTGGTCGCCGCCCTGCTGACCATGGGTATTTCCACGGTCGTTATCGGCCTCTTGCCCTCCTACGGATCGATCGGCGTCGCAGCGCCGCTGCTGCTCGCATTGTGCCGATTCGGCCAGGGCTTCGGCCTCGGCGGCGAATGGGGTGGCGCTGTTCTGCTTGCAACCGAGAATGCGCCGGAAGGCAAGCGCAGCTGGTACGGCATGTTCCCGCAACTCGGCGCACCCGTCGGCCTTTTCCTCTCCTCCGGCGTCTTCTGGCTGCTGTTGCAGGTCATCTCGCAGGACGCGCTTTTGAGCTGGGGCTGGCGTGTTCCGTTCATCGCCTCGATCGTCCTGATCGTCATTGGCCTCTGGGTTCGTCTTTCGATCACGGAAACACCGGCCTTCCAAAAGGCAATCGACAAGCATGAACGCGTTGCCGTGCCGGTTGCGGAACTCTTTCTCAAGCACAAGCGCAGCTTGTTCCTCGGCACCTTCGTTGCACTCGCGACCTTTGTGCTCTTCTACATCGGCTCGGCCTATCTGCTGTCCTACAACGTCAAGGTACTGAAAATTCCTTTCCTGGACGCGCTGGAAATCCAGATTGTCGGCTCGGTCGCCTTCGGCATTCTCATTCCCGTCGCCGGCAGGCTCGCTGAAAGATTCGGACGCCGCGAAGTTCTGATCCTTACCACCGTGCTGATCGGTATCTTCTCGTTCTTCCTGCCCGATCTGATGAGCGGCGGCGAAGGCAGCATCGTCGTCTTTGCGATTGTCGCCATGGCACTCATGGGCATGACATACGGCCTTATCGGCACGGCCCTGGCGGCCCCCTTCCCGACCGCAGTGCGCTACACCGGCTCGTCGATCACCTTCAATCTTGCCGGCATCTTCGGCGCCTCGCTCGCCCCCTATATCGCCACGTGGCTGCAGACGAACTACGGGATGCTTTACGTCGGCTACTATCTCGGCCTCGCTGCGGTGATCACGCTGATCTCCATCCTGGCATCCGGCCGCGACGAAGTCTGATCGAGACTGCCTCAAGATAAATCAAAGGCCGCAGCGGTTTTCCCGTCGCGGCCTTTCGGGGCAAGCAACTTGCCGTTCCAGATAAAACGGCTATTCGCCGGTCACACCCTGGAACGGGCGCACCTCGCGGCCCGGCATGAAGACACCGAGGCGCTTGATTTCCCATTCGAGCTTGACGCCGGAATTTTCGAAGACTTCACGGCGAACCTGCTCGCCGAGATATTCGAGATCGTAGCCGGTCGCCTGCCCCATGTTGATCATGAAATTGCAATGAAGCGACGACATCTGTGCGCCGCCGATGACGAGACCCCGGCAGCCCGCTTCGTCGATCAGCTTCCAGGCCGAATGGCCTTGGGGATTCTTGAAGGTCGAACCACCGGTCTTCTCGCGGATCGGCTGCACCGTCTCGCGGTGATTGCGCACCGCATCCATGTCGGCACGGATCTTCGCCCGGTCTTCAGGATAGCCCTCGAAAAGCACGGAGGTGAAGATGAGATCGGGCGAGGCCGTGGAATGACGGTAGGAATATCCCATGTCCGCATTCGAAAGCACGAGCTTGTTGCCCTTGCGGTCGATGGCATTGACCTCGACCAAGCGATCGCAGGTCTCGCTGCCATTGGCGCCGGCGTTCATGCGCGCCGCACCGCCGATGCTGCCCGGGATGCCATAGAAGAAATGGAGGCCGCCGATACCGTTGTCCATCGCCATCGCAGCCACATGCTTGTCCGGGCAGATGGCACCGGCGAGAATCCGATTGTCGCCCGCAAGCTCGACTGCACCGAAACCCTTGGCAGAAAGGCGCAACACGACGCCCGGAATGCCACCGTCGCGCACCAGAATGTTCGAACCGACTCCCACCACCGTCAGCGGCACCTCTTCCGGCAGGATTTTCAGGAATGCGATAAGGTCCGCCTCGTCGTGGGGCTGGAACATCAGCTCGGCAAGACCACCAGCATGGAACCAGGTAACACGGTCCATGGGGGCATCCGGCGTGATACGGCCGCGGATATCCTTCACACCTTCTCCGAGAGACTCGAGAAGCTTTTCCCCATTCACCTGTTTCATGCAGACTTTCCCGAAAGACCTTCCAGTTGCTTGGGCAGGGCGACTGCCCAGTAAGTTATATTCCCAGCCCCTAAGAGAACCACAAAATCGCCGGGCTTTGCAATCTCCGCGACCATTTCAGGCAAAAGCTCCTGGTTGGCAAGGAACCGCGCGTCGCGATGGCCACCCGCTTTGATGCGGGAAACAAGTGCCTCGGAATCCACGCCTTCGATCGGATCTTCGCCCGCGGCATAGACCGGAGCAAGGAAAATGCTGTCGGCATCGTTGAAACAGGAGGCAAACTCTTCGAACAGGCTGGAAAGGCGCGAATACCGATGCGGCTGATGAACAGTGATGACGCGGCCCTTGCAGGCTTCGCGCGCGGCCTTCAGCACCGCCTTGATCTCGACCGGATGATGGCCGTAGTCATCAAAGATCTGCACGCCGTTCCATTCGCCGGTCAGCGTAAAGCGGCGCTTGACACCGCCGAAAGAGGCGAGGCCCTTTGCGATGTCGGCGCTCGAAATGCCGAGGCGGTTGGCGACCGCAATTGCTGCTGTCGCATTCGAAATGTTATGTCGCCCGGGCATCGGCATCACGAGATTGTCGAGCCTGATGACCTGTCCGGTGCGGCGGCGGCGGATTTCGACGTCGAAGATCGACCGGGCACCGTCGATGCGTACATTCATGAAGCGCACGTCGGCCTGCGGATTTTCACCATATGTAATGACCTTGCGGTCTTCGATGCGGCCGACGAGAGCCTGGACCTCCGGATGATCGAGGCACATGACGCCGAAGCCATAGAACGGCACGTTCTCGACGAACTGCCGGAAGGCGGCGCGCACGGCGTCGAAATTGCCGTAGTGGTCGAGATGTTCCGGATCGATGTTGGTCACCACCGCGACGTCAGCGGGCAGCTTCAGAAATGTGCCGTCCGATTCGTCGGCCTCGACCACCATCCACTCGCCCTCGCCCATGCGTGCATTCGTGCCGTAGGCATTGATGATGCCGCCGTTGATGACGGTCGGATCGAGACCGCCTGCTTCGAGCAGCGTGGCGACGAGCGATGTCGTCGTCGTCTTTCCATGCGTGCCACCGATGGCGATTGCATTGCGGAAGCGCATCAGTTCGGCGAGCATCTCGGCGCGGCGCACGACCGGCAACAGCTTCTCGCGCGCGGCGATAAGCTCCGGATTGTTCTTCTTGATGGCGGTCGAGACGACCACAACTTCACAATCACCCAGGTTTTCCGCCTTGTGACCGACGAAGACTTCGATGCCCTTGGCGCGCAGGCGCTGCACGTTAGCGCTGTCGGCCTGGTCCGATCCCTGCACGCGGTGGCCGAGATTATGCAGCACCTCGGCGATACCGCTCATGCCGATCCCGCCGATGCCGATGAAATGGACGAGGCCGATCGCCTTCGGCATTTTCATGACTGTGTCCCCTTGAATTCTGCAATTGTACGTCCGGCGGCAATAGCCTCAACCATCCCGGCAAGCAAGTTCGCAGCGTCCGGTTTCCCGGCCTGCTTTGCGGCTGCCGCCATCCTGGCGAGCTTTTCCGGGTCGTTCATCACATGAGAAAGGATCGAAGCGATCTTCTCCGACGAGAGTTCCGATTGAGCGATGACCTTTGCGCCACCGGTCGCGGCAAGGGCTGCGGCGTTCGCCGCCTGATCGTGATCAAGTGCATGCGGATAGGGCACAAGCACGGCAGGACGGCCAATGACCGAAATTTCCGAAACCGTCGAGGCGCCCGAGCGGCAGATCACCAGATGCGCATTTGCAAGGCGCTGCGCCATATCGGTGAAGAACGGCGCGATATCCGCCCCGATTTCAAGCCTGGCCACACAGCCGCTCACCATTTCCATGTCTTCGGGGCGTACCTGCTGGGTGATGCGCAACCGCGCACGCAACTCCTCGTCAAGCAGGCTGATTGCTGTCGGCAACGCCTTGGAGAAATATTGCGCCCCCTGGCTGCCGCCGAAGACGACGAGATTGAAAGGTTCTCCGGCATGGGAAGGCTTGTACGGCACCTTCGCCGCTTCGACAATCGCCGGACGCACCGGATTGCCGGTCGTCACGGTCTTCTCGGGATAGGCGCCGCCGTTTTCCGGCAGGAAACCGCCGGCGATCGCCTGCACGCGTTGCGCCAGCGCCTTGTTGGCGCGGCCCATCACGGCGTTCTGTTCGTGGATCATCGACGGCACGCCGAGGCGCGTGGCGGCAAGCAGCGGCGGCACGGTCGGATAGCCGCCGAAACCAACGACGACCGCAGGCTTCAGCCGCTGGATCAGTTTCTTGGCGGCACGCATTCCGCTCCACAGCGTCCATAGCGAACGCGCGACTGCGACCGGGTTCTTCGAGCCGATCGTCGCCGACGGCACCACGTGGATTTCATCCGCGGGGAATTTGCCGGCAAAGCGCTCGGCACGGCTGTCCGTCACGAGATGCACGGAATAACCGCGCGCCTTCAGCTCGTATGCCAAAGCCTCTGCCGGAAACACGTGGCCGCCGGTGCCCCCGGCGGCGAGCAGGATGATACCTTTGCTCATCGGTAGGTCCGCCTTCCAACCAGGGAGCCGCCGCACGTTTGCCTGCCGGCACCTTCTTTCCGTTCTCTTGGGGAGAAGAATGCAGGCCGCAGCTTCTCCGCACCCCTCACCGTCGCAGTGGGGACGCCCCCTCTCCCATCAAGTGGGGAGAGAGCCAAGGTGAGGAGGAATATCGACTGAAAGGGCATATTTTACTCCGCCGGCATTCCGTGCGGCATGCGGAAGAGGCTCCGCTCCTGTGCACGTTTTTCCGGACGATGACGCGTCAGCGCGAGAATGAAACCGGCGGTCACGCAGATCGCGACCATGGACGAACCGCCATAGGAAATCAGCGGCAGCGTCATGCCTTTTGCCGGAAGCAGCTCGAGGTTGACGCCGATATTGATGATCGACTGGATGCCCATCTGGAGCACGAGTCCGGCGACGGCAAACCGGTTGAAGTCGTTCTTCTCCTTATATGCGTGCGATAGCCCCCTCAAAACAAGGAGGGTGAAGAGCAGAACGAGCGCGATACAGAAGATGATGCCGAATTCCTCGGCGGCGACCGAGAAGATGAAGTCGGTATGCGCGTCCGGGATAATGCGCTTGACGATGCCCTCGCCTGGTCCTTTCCCAAACCAGTCGCCGCGGATGATGGCCTCGCGCGCAGTGTCGATCTGGAACGTGTCGCCCTCGCCGGTCATGAACTTGTCAATTCGTCCCGCCACGTGGGGGAAGACGTAGTAGGCGCTGAGCAGCCCGCCCGCCCCGCCGGCGCCGAGCAGGATGATCCATATCCAGGGCATGCCCGCCATGAAGAACATGCCGCCCCACACCGCCGTCGTCAGGATCGTTTGGCCAAGGTCAGGTTGGGCGACGAGCAGCGCCGCGACCATCCCGAAGAGGATGATCGCAAAGAGGTTGCCCGGGATTTCCGGCTGACGGGCATGCTCGGCAAAGAGCCAAGCACAGACGACGACGAAGGCGGGCTTCATGAATTCCGACGGCTGGACCGAGATGCCGGCTAGCGTCACCCAGCGTCGGGAGCCTTTGACCTCAATGCCGAAGAAAAGTGCCATGACCATCATGGCGAGTGAAATGACAAGCAAAAGGATGGCGGTCCGTCGCACCTGCCGCGGCGTCAGAAACGAAAGCCCGATCATGACGGCGATCGAGGGGATCATGAACGCTGCATGGCGCTTCACGAAATGGAACGGCTCGAGCCCGATGCGCTCGGCAACCGCGGGCGAGGCCGCAAAGGAGAGCATGAAGCCGACGCCCATCAGGAAGATGAACATCGCGAGAAAAAAGCGGTCGATAGTCCAAAACCAATCGGCCAAAGGCCCACGTTCCGCACGGCTCACCATGTCATTTATCTCCTGTTGCCGAACCGACCAGCATAGTCACCCCGTCGAGCGCTGCCACATGGCTGACAAATGCATCGCCCCTGACTTCGAAGTTCTTGTACTGGTCGAAGCTTGCGCAAGCCGGGGATAACATCACCGCGCACGGACCAGCGTCATCTTTTTCCGCATCGGCTGCGGCATGGGCAACGGCGCCCTCCAGCGTCCCCGAAATCTCGTAGGGCACCGCCTCGCCGAGCGTCGCGGCGAATTCCGCCGCCGCTTCGCCGATCAGATAGGCCTTGGCGATGCGCGGGAAGAACGGCGCAAGCGTCGTGATGCCTCCCGCCTTCGGCAGGCCGCCGGCGATCCAGTAGATTCGATCGTAGCTGGAAAGTGCGGGCGCTGCGGCGTCTGCGTTCGTCGCCTTCGAATCGTTGACGAAGACGACGTGGCCGCGTGTTCCGACCGGCTGCATGCGATGTTTGAGGCCGGGGAAGGAGGCAAGGCCGGTGCGAATGTCTTCGGCCGAAAGGCCGACGGCAAGGCAGGCGGCGACCGCCGCGGCGGCATTCTGCGCATTGTGGCCGCCGCGCAGCGTCTGGATGCCGTCGAGATCGGCAAGCGGCAGAGCCGCAGCGCAAGAAGCCTGTATAAGCTTCGTGCCCTCGGCATAAATTCCATCAGCCAGCCGATGGCGGCGCGAAATGCGCACCACCTTCGTTCCTGCCCGCTCGAGGCGATCAGCGATCATCTCGCCATAACTGTCATCGACGCCAACGATAGCCGTGCTGCTGCCGGCGACCAGCCGCTCCTTGATGCCGGCATAGTGCTGGATCGTGCCGTGGCGATCGAGATGATCCGGCGTCAGGTTGAGCATAATGCCAGCAGAGGGATTAAGCGTCGGCGCGAGGTCAATCTGGTAGGAGGAGCACTCGACGACATAGTAGCGTCCGGTCTTCGGCGGATCGAGCGTCAGCACGGCCGTTCCGATATTGCCGCCAAGCTGCGTGTCGCGGCCGCTGGATTTCAGGATATGGGCAATCAGCGCGGTCGTCGTCGACTTGCCGTTCGTGCCTGTGATGGCGATGAAGGGGCAATCGGGGGCATGCGCCCGGCGCTCGCGCACGAAGAGTTCGACATCTCCAACGATATCGACACCGGCGGCGCGGGCGAGATCGACCGTCCAATGAGGTTTCGGATGCGTGAGCGGCACGCCCGGCGACAGAACGAAGAGCGACTGAACACTCCAATCGATGCTTCGCAGGTCCGCGGTATGGATTCCCTCGGCGGCAGCCTTGGTGACGCTGTCGGGATTGTCGTCCCAGGCAGTAACATGGGCGCCGCCCAGAATGAGCGCGCGGGCCGTTGCAAATCCGGACCCTCCAAGGCCGAATAACGCGACCTTCTTTCCCGCAAGCGTCGTGACAGGGATCATGTCCGCCTCACCGCAGCTTGAGGGTGGAAAGGCCAAGCATTGCGAGGCCGACGGCGATGATCCAGAAGCGGATCACCACCTGGCTTTCGGTCCAGCCCTTCTTTTCGAAATGGTGATGGATCGGCGCCATCAAGAATACGCGGCGCCCGGTCATCTTGAAGAAGCCGACCTGGATGATGACCGAAAGCGTTTCTGCAACAAACAGACCGCCGATGATCGCCATGACGATCTCGTGCTTGGTCGCGACCGCAACGGTGCCGATCGTGCCGCCGAGCGCCAGCGAACCCGTATCGCCCATGAAGATTGCGGCGGGCGGCGCGTTGAACCAGAGGAAGCCGAGGCCCGCACCGATGACTGCGCCGAGAACCACGGCAAGTTCGCCCGTGCCGGGCACGAAGTTGATTTGCAGGTAGTTCGCAAATACCGCATTACCGGCAAGATAGGCGATGATACCGAAGGAGGCGGCGGCAATCATCACCGGAACGATCGCAAGACCATCGAGGCCGTCCGTCAAGTTGACGGCGTTACCTGCCGAAACGATCACGAAACCACCGAAGACCACGAACAAGATGCCTAGATTGATCAGGAAATCCTTGAAGAACGGGAATGCGACCGAGGAGCCAAAGGTCGAGCCTGCGGTACCGGAGGCAAGTGCAGTGCGCATCATGAAATAGACGGCGATGCCGGCAATCACGAACTCAATGCCGAGACGCGCCTTGCCCGAGAACCCCTTGTCGCTCTGCTTGGTGACTTTGAGATAGTCGTCGTAGAAGCCGATCGCGCCGAAGCCGAGAGTAACGAGCAATGTCGCGACCACATAGACATTGGAAAGGTCGGCCCACAGAAGCGAGGCGCCGACGATGCCTGCAAGGATCATCAGCCCGCCCATGGTCGGCGTGCCGGCCTTCTTGAAATGCGTCTGCGGCCCGTCGGCGCGGATCGGCTGGCCCTTTCCCTGGCGGATTCGCAGCGAGTTGATGATCATCGGCCCGAAGAGGAAGACGATCAGTGCGGACGTGAAAAGAGAGGCGCCTGTACGGAACGTAATGTATCTGAACAGGTTCAGGAATTTCAGTTGGTCCGACAGTTCGACTAGCCAAATCAGCATTCAGGGCCCCTTGTTTACCCGGTCAAAGTTCGCGTTGCGTGTCTACAAATGGCGCAAACCTGTCAAGGAGCGCAGCGACAATCTTGCCAAAGCCTATCCCCAAGGACGATTTCACCATCAACACGTCGCCAGGCGCGACCGAGTTCAAAACATATTCCATGAGTTCTTCAGTCTTCTCGCGATATTCGACCTGCACGCTGTCGGGAAGCGATTCCTTCAGCGCCAGCATATCCGTGCCCGCAAGCCAGACATGTTCGATGCCGGCTGCAAGCAGCGGCCCGGAAAGATCGGAATGGACCTTTTTTGCGTATTCGCCCATTTCCAGCATGTCGCCGAGCACGGCGATGCGGCGCCCGCGGCCTGCCGGACCGGTTGTGGAAAGCAGCGCAATCGCCGCGCGCATCGAGGCGGGGTTGGCGTTGTAGCTTTCGTCGATCAGCGTGAAGCTGCCGTTTCCAATCGCCAACTTGTAACGGCGGCCCCTGCCCTTTTCCGGTTGCAGGGTGGCCAGCGCTGCGATCGCCTTGTCGAGGTCGGCGTTGACGAGTGTGACAATTCCGAGAGCAGCCAGCGCATTTTCCGCAATATGCCGCCCGGGTGCTCCGATCGCCACTTCGAACGTGTCGCCGTCGATCGTCAGCCAGAGCGCCGAGCTTTCGTCCGAACCGTTGAATTCCGCAAGGCGGAATTCGGCCTTGGCGTGCTGGCCGAAGGAATGGATGTTCTCGATGCCGAGCGACTGCGCTGTCCGTTCGAGGAAGTTGTACTGGTCGCTGTCGCGGTTGAGCACGACATGCCCGCCGCGCACCAAGCCTTCGAAAACCTCCGCCTTCGCCGCGGCGATTTCCTTAATGCTCTTGAAATTGCCGAGATGGGCTGGAGCGATCGTCGTAACGACGGCCACATGCGGCCGGATCATCTTCACCAGCGGCCGGATTTCGCCCGGGTGGTTCATGCCGACTTCGAAGACACCGAAGTGCGTGTCGAGCGGCATGCGCGCCAGTGTCAGCGGCACGCCCCAATGGTTGTTGAAGGAGGCGACGGAGGCGTGCACCTTGCCGGACGGCGAAAGCACGTGTCGAAGCATCTCCTTGGTCGTCGTCTTACCGACAGAGCCCGTCACCGCAACGATCTGTGCGCGCGAGCGTTGGCGCGACGCCACGGCAAGGCGGCCGAGGGCTGCAAGCACATCGTCGACGACGATCATCGGAACAGTCAAGCGGCCAAGTCCCGGAAGGCGGGCTTCGCTGACGACGAGAAGTGCAGCACCGTTTGCCATCGCCATTGAGGCGAAGTCATGACCGTCGACCCGGTCGCCCTTGATGGCGAAGAAGGCTTCGCCGGCATTGATCGAGCGGCTGTCTATGGAAATGCCCGTGATGCCTTCAGGAAGCGTGCCGAACGGGCGGCCCGCCATGGCGGCAATCATGTCATCGGTGGTCCAAAGCCAGTTCACGATTTCAGCTCCTCCAAAGCTTCGCGCACTTCGGCGTGGTCCGAGAACGGCAGCGTCATACTCCCGATGGTCTGCCCTTCTTCATGCCCCTTGCCTGCAACGATGAGTGTGTCGCCGGATTTCAGCATGCCGACGGCCTCGTGGATCGCCTGCGAACGGTCGCCGATTTCGGTGGCGCATGGCGCCGCAGCCATGATCTCGGCCCGGATCGAGGCCGGCTCCTCGGAACGGGGGTTGTCGTCCGTGACGATCACCACATCGGCCAGCCGACAGGCGATCTCGCCCATGATTGGACGCTTGCCCCGGTCGCGGTCGCCGCCGCAACCGAAGACGAGGATCACGCGCCCGGTCGTAAAGGGACGCACGGAATTGAGTACATTTTCCAGCGCATCCGGCTTGTGCGCGTAATCGACATAAGCAAGCGCTCCATCCTTCGTATGGCCGACGAGTTCGAGACGCCCCGAGGCGCCCTGGAGTTTCTCAAGCGCGGCCATCGCGGTCTTGGCCGGAACACCGGTGGACATGGCAAGCGCCGCGGCGACCAGCCCATTGGCGACCTGAAAATCGCCGGCGAGCGGAATATCGACTTCGAAAATCTCGTCACCGCAATGAACTTCGGCGATCTGCTTGTGTCGGAAATGCTCGACCCGCTTCAGTGCAAGATAATCTCCCTTGCGGCCTACGGTCAGGACGTCGTGGCCCGCATCCTTTGCCGCCTTGATCGCCTGCTCGGACCAGGCATCGTCGGCGAAAATGACGGCTGGTAACCCTTTCGGCAGCAACGTATCGAAAAGCCGCATCTTGGCGGCCATGTAGCTTTCGACCGTCGGATGATAATCCATGTGATCGCGGCCGAGATTGGTGAAGGCGGCAGCCGAAAGCTTCACGCCGTCCAGACGGCATTGGTCGAGACCGTGGCTCGATGCCTCCATCGAAGCGTGCGTCACCCCCTCGTCAGCGAGGTCGGCCAGCAGCTTGTGCAGCGAAACCGGATCTGGCGTCGTCAACGAACCGTACTCGTTGCGCATCGGGGAAACGACCCCGGTCGTGCCGATCATGGCCGCCGGATGTCCGGCATGGGTCCAGATCTGGCGCGTGAAGGAAGCGACTGAGGTCTTGCCCGCCGTGCCGGTTACGGCGACCATCGTCTGAGGCTGCCTGCCATAGAAATTCGATGCGGCGACGGAGAGAAAGCGGCGCGGTTCCCTGACCGCAAGGACAGGAATGGAAGCCTCGACGGCTTGAGCCGACACGGCAAGGATCGCGCCACGTTTGGCGGCGTCGGCGATGTAGACCGCGCCGTCGGCCTTCGAGCCGGCCACCGCAAAGAACGCCATTCCGGCCTCAATCTTGCGGCTATCGGCAGAAAGTCCGGAAATCTCCAGCCCGCCCAACGGCCCTTCGAGTTGGTCCTTGATTTCCGGAAGCGCGCTTCCGGCTATGTCCCGCAGTTTCATCGAATGTCTTTTCTCTCTCACGCCGCCCACCCCACGCGAATCGGCGCTGATATTCATTCACACTCAATAAGACACCAGCAAGGCCGATCCGTCTTGGCCAAACTGCGGTTCTATGCCGAGGATGGGCGCGGCACGCCGGATGATGTTCTTGACCATTGGCGCAGCCGTGTAAGCAGCGATGTTCTGTCCCTTTTCGCCGTTATGTGGCTCGTCGCAGAAGGTCAGCACGACGTATTGGGGATTGTCGATCGGGAACGCGGCGATGAAAGCGTTGAAATTCAGATCATTCGCGTAACGGCCGTTGACGACCTTGTCGGCCGTGCCCGTCTTGCCGCCAACATTGAAGCCAGGCACGTCGGCGTTGCGTCCCGAACCTTTGAGGCCGTTCAGCTTGAACAGGTAGCGGATTTCGTCGCTGGTGCTCTTCTTGACGACGACCTCGGCCGTCTCGTCGGCCTGGTCACGGGTGCGCGGCAAAAAGGTCGGCTCGATGAGCTTTCCGCCGTTGACGAGGGCTGCGCCGGCAACGGCCGTCTGCAGCGGTGTCGTCGAGACGCCATGGCCGAAAGAGATTGTGATCGAGTTGATCTTCTTCCAGACTTTCGGCTGGCTTGGCATCTTCACTTCCGGCAGTTCCGTCCGCATTTTCGTCAGCAGCCCAAAGCGCGTCAGATAGTCCTTCTGCAGGTCCATGCCGACGATGTCGATCATCTTCGCCGTACCGATGTTCGACGAATACTCAAAGATTTCAGGCACTGTCAGCCAGCGGCGCTGACCATGGAAATCGTTGATCGTAAAGCCGCCGATGCGGATCGGGCGGCTTGCATCGAAGCTGTCGTTAATGCTGACCTTGCCGCTGTCGAGCGCCATGGCCGTACTGAAGGTCTTGAAGGTCGAGCCCATTTCGAACGTGCCGTTCGACATGCGGTTCAGCCAGCCTTCCTTGGCGCCTTCTTCCGGATTGTTCGGGTCGAAGTCCGGCGCAGAGGCCATGCCGAGCACTTCGCCGGTGTGAATATTGAGGACGACCGCGCCCGCGCCCTTGGCTTCGTAGTTGGTGACCGCGTTAATCACGACGTCCCGCACGATGTTCTGGACGCGCAGATCGATCGAGAGCTTGACCGGCTCGAGCGGCTGATCGCTGGTCATTCCTACCGATGCCAGGTCGGCAAGGCCCTGGTCGTCGATGTATTTTTCCATGCCCGCGACGCCGCGGTTGTCGATGTTGACGTAACCGAGGATATGCGAGGCCGTCGGACCACCCGGGTAGAAGCGGCGCTTTTCCGGACGGAAACCGATACCGGGAATGCCGAGCGCCAGAATCTGGCTCTGCTGCTTCGGGGTCAGCTGGCGGCGAAGCCACGCAAAGTGCGAACTCTTGACCGAGAGCTTCTTGTAAGTCCCCTTCACGTCGAGATCGGGCAGGACTGTGGCAAGCTTCTCGATCGCCTCATCAGCGTCGACGATCTTGTTCGGTTCGGCAAAAAGGGAAACCGTGCGGATGTCGGTCGCCAGCACTTCACCATTGCGATCGAGGATGTCGGGCCGCGACGCCATCAGGCGATCGGGCGGCAGGATGCTGGAAACGACTTCCGGATCCTTCATGCCATACTCGACCAGGCGGCCGCCGATGACGCCGTAAAGCGCGGTGAACCCGAGGATCAGAAGCCCGACGCGGCTTTTGGCTTGACCGGACTTCTTCTTGCGCGACCCCTCCAGCGGCAAGCTGCCTGACGGGCCACCGAAGCGGTTATAGACGCCAGAGGAGAAATGCGCCTGACTTTTCAGGACCATGATGCGAGAGAGAAACGACATGGCTACTCCACCGAACCGGTTGACATCAGATCTTCTTCTTTGGCCCGCGGTGCCGGAGTAGGGACCGGCTGCGCCTTGGCAGCAACAGCCGTAGCTGCACTTGCACCAGGCTTCTGGCCATTCTTCGCCTCGGTGATTTCCGGAACTGGAACCTGCGATTTCAACATCGGCAATTCGCGCATATGGACGAGCGCTGTGGAGTCCGTCGGCTGCAACTTCAGTTCGCCATTATAGGCATTCACCAGACGCTCCAGCCGGTTCGGCTGCGATTGCAGCGCCCAGTCGGCCTTGAGCAGGTCGATCGTGTCCTTTTCGAGCTTGATCTCGGCTTCGAGGCGACGAACCTCTTCGAGCTTCAGTTCTGCGCGGTGCTTGATCGTATAGGTCACGGTGGCCGCTGCCGTCATGACGCCGATGAGCACAAAGTCGAACGTTCTGAGCATTTCAACCTCCAAGCTTTTCGAGGCTGGCAAGACTGGGCAACCCGAAGATCGACATATCCGCAGTTTCGGCCGGCGCATCGGTACGCATGCCGGCCCGCAGCTTGGCCGAACGCGCCCGCGGATTGGCCTCGGCTTCAGCCTTGCCTGCAGTAATCATGGGTTTGCCGACCGGCTCGAACGTCGCCGCGCGCTCATGTGCAATCGGCAGGTGGCGCGAACCCGACGCCTTGCCCGAGCGGTCGGAGAAGAATTTCTTGACGATGCGGTCTTCCAGCGAATGGAAGGTGACGACCACGAGACGGCCACCGGGCTTTAAGACGCGCTCGGCGGCAAAGAGCGCCTGCCCGAGCTCGCCAAGCTCATCATTGACAAAGATGCGAAGCGCCTGGAAAACACGGGTCGCAGGATGAATCTTGTCCTTCATCTTGCGCGGCGTCACCACCTCGATGAGACCCGCGAGATCGCGCGTCGTTTCGAACGGCTTTTCACTCCGGCGCTTCTCGATGGCATGCGCGATACGAGGCGCCTGATCTTCTTCGCCGAGGAAGTGGAAGATGCGGATGAGCTCGGCGACTTTGGCGCGATTGACGACGTCGGCGGCAGAAACGCCGGAAGCGGACATGCGCATGTCGAGCGGGCCGCTCTTCTGGAAGGAGAAACCGCGTTCAGCCTCATCGATCTGCATCGAGGAAACACCGATGTCGAGCACAACGCCGTCGAGCCCACTTTCAGGCGCATGATCGGCCAGGCTGGAAAATTGCGAACGAGCGAGCTTGAGGCGGCCGCCATAGGCTGCGACCATGTCCTGGCCGGCTGCAATTGCCGTCGGATCCCGATCCAGCGCAATCACATCGGCGCCGGCATCGAGAATGGCCGATGTGTAGCCGCCGGCACCAAACGTTCCATCGAGAATGATTTTGCCGGAAGCCGGCTGAAGCGCCGAAAGCACGTCCGCAAGAAGAACCGGAATGTGGCGAACCGGTCCGCCACCGGCATCAGTTGAACCTCCGCCAGGATTCGCCGCCATTCCGCACCCTCGTTCTATCCGGAACGCCTGCCCGCCAGCCTGCGCTCCCCTCGTGCCTGTATCTGGGCCGCCTGAAATGCCTGCGGCTGCCACAGCTGAAAATGATCCGCCCGACCCACGAAGGCCACCTCGTCCGAGATGCCGGTAAAGTCGCGGATGAAATCCGTGACCATAAGGCGCCCCTCGGCGTCGAGCTTCATGAAGACCCCGCCCCCATGGATAAGAAGCGACATCTCGTTCGCATCCGGCGAAAACGGATCCTCCGCAGCGATCTGCCGCTCGAATCTTTCCAGAAGATCCGGGCCGCCGACGCTGATCGCCGGAAACACAAAGTCCTGGAAGCAATAGAGCTCCTGGACGTTGCGCTGCGCCAGGACGGAGCGAAAGGCCGCAGGCACGGAAACCCTGCCCTTGGAATCGATCCGGTTGGTCGCATTCGAAAGGAAGCGGCTCATGACACGAAACATCCGTTCCCGAAAGGGCCCGGGCAGAATTCAGATGCCCGCATCCCTCAAAGTCAGACACAGCTTCGCCAGCCGGATGAACAAGAATCCATCCGGCGCCTCCGGAAAGGAAGACGCCTGGGCTTTGCGATTGACGGGCGATTGATTGCCCTCGTGCAGTGCATTTATGGGATACCATGGGACCATATGGGCGTCAATGGGAAACGCCCGTCTCGCGATGAGCGCAGTATCGAAAATTTATAAGCTGTTAAGTTTAACAAAGGGTTAGGATCGACATCCCGCTCGTCCCAGAAAGCGTCGACGAGAAAACGAACTGCAAAAGACCGCACAGGTGCAATCATGCGCAAGACTTGCGATCCATCAGAGGATTATCGCCGCCGCCGAAATGACATGTCGCAGAAATTAATCGCCAGTTGGCCTGTAAGCCGGGTTCTGTATGGCTCCGGCCGAAACCGGAACGTGGCAGCCATTCCTCTGGGACAGCGTTTGCACGCTGCCTCACGCAACCCACCCGGATGACTGACCCGGAAACCGGCCGGCGGGCTTTCGCCCGCCACGTCATCCCTATTCGGTCTTGCTCCCGGTGGGGTTTACCGTGCCGTCGCCGTTGCCGGAGACGCGGTGGGCTCTTACCCCACCCTTTCACCCTTACCTGCGCAAGCGCAGGCGGTTTGCTTTCTGTGGCACTTTCCCTGAGGTCGCCCTCGCCGGACGTTATCCGGCACCGTATTTCCGTGGAGCCCGGACTTTCCTCACCTTACCGCCTTTCGACATTGGTAAAGCGCGGCTGCCCGGCCAACTGGCAGAGCTCAAATAGACGAGAGCGCGGCCAATTACCACTGGAAATGTACAGATGCCATTACCGAAAGAAAGGCTGGAAATCCGTAGCGTAGCCCTGATCCCCGATTTTGCCCTTCAACAACAGCTCGGCCCCAAGTCGGCCGATCTCGTCGGAACTCTTCGCCGAAGTGCCGGCACAGCCGGTCAGAACGGCAAGCCGTGGAGACGAAGTATAACCGATCATCGGATAACGGCTCTTGGTGTGCGAGACGGCACAGGCGGCCGTCGAAACGGAAAGCGGCCGCAGATCCGGAACGAGACGGCGGACAATCGCCGTGAGATGATCGCGCGCCGCCGGCCGGCCGTCAGTCCGGAACCAGGCACGCAAATCCCTTTCGGTCTCAAGTAGATGGTCATCGGGATCGCCGCCGATCTTCAGATATATCTTCCCGTCAGGATACCGGATCGGAGGCAGCAGATAGATATCGGTCTGCGGCGCCTCGACGATCAGCGACGGCATGGCAGCAAACTCTGCGGCCTGCGCCTCGCTCACCTCGAACAGGGTCACCGTCCTTCCATGAACCGACATGTCAACCGATTGCGGCAACAGATTCTCGCCAATGGAAAAACCGCCAGCCGCAATCAGTACCTTTTCCGCCGAATAGACCGTGCCGCGCGAGGTTTCGACTGTAGCAACCCCGCCTGCCTCGCAGATTGCCGTCACATAGTCGCGAACGACTGTTGCTCCCGCCTTTTGCGCAATGATCGACTGCGCCTTCACCAGTTTGCGCGCACTGATATGGCCGGCGCCCTTTACCTGAAATACGCCCTCGCAGCCGTCCGGCAAGTCAAAGAAAGGAAACGCTGCTTTGAGGCCCGCCTCGTCGAGCAGCGTCGTTTCGACACCGAGCGATGCAGCTGCTCTTGTCGTGTTGACGATATACGCGCTCTGGGCCGGCGCCACGAAGGCGCAACCCGCTTCGGTGTAGAATGTGACGCCGCTGTCTGCTTCGATGTCAGCATATCGGGAGATGGACCGATTGGCGAGAAGCGCCCAGTCGCGATCCGGATCGACGGTCCGGGTGATGCGGCCCTCGTCGTAATGGCTGGCGAAAACACCCCGGTGCGCCTTGCGGTTTTCCGGCTCGTCTGGACCGATCACGGCAACGCCGTCCGTGCGTTTGGCCAAATGCTTCGCCGCCGCCGCGCCCATCATGCCGCGGCCGACGACGATATACTTGAAATCAGCCGCCATATCTCACCTCGCTTCGAGGTCCAGATAGCACGGCGGCCGACGCAATTCATATCTTAAATCGACGTTTGCGCCGCGCCTGACATAAGAGCGAGCACTTTGCCGCAATAGGCCTTTGAGATCGGGTTCATCTTCTGTGCGCCGTGGCCGGCATTGTACTTGAGGATGGTATTGCAGGTCTGCCCGCCGCCAAGTTCATGGGCAGCCGCCAAATATTTCATCCCATACTTGATGTTCGTTTCCGGATCGAAGAGGCCCTTCTTCGTTCCCGAATAACCCATCATGCGCGCCGTTGCCGGCTTGATCTGCATGAGGCCGATCTCGCCTGCGCTGCCGCGTGCCTTCGGGTCAAAATTGCTCTCGACACGGACGACGGCGTGGGCAAGCTCGACGGGTACGTCATATTGCTCGGCATATTTGGCAATCAGAACTGAATATTTATTGGCTGTGAAATCCGGCATTGCATAACCGCTTTGGCGGTCGACGGTCTTGAAGATGACCGTTCGGGTTTCTTTGTTCCCGTCTTTGTCCTTATTACCTGCGTCGCCAGCAAAAGCGCAGCCGTACCCTGCCAGCAGCAGGCTTGCGCATGCCGCTGCACCAATAATCATATGTCTCATGTAGTCTAGTTACTCCGACCCAAAGAATTACCGGACTGCGCGCCTCGCCGTCTTCCGGTTTCACGTGCCAAGGACTGGCAACGTTCCGCAGCAATTCTTATCGTTTCATTTTGACTCCCGCAGCTACACACAAAAACAGCCGCGAGCGCCGTTCAGCGGACGGGGTTAGACCATCGCAATGAGGAGATAATAGGGAAATGATGTGGCAGTGCAGCATTCAAGGTCGTTTGCGCAAATACGTTGCTTGAGTGTCACACAGACGTCATGAATAACGCGGTAGCGCCGAGAGCAGCCGGTGCAGTGTATCGATTGTCGAAAAGTCGGCGATGCCGTCGACGCGCTCCTGGCGGAAATGACGCTGGAAGGCCTCCACGTCGCCCGCCGTCCTCTCGGAGAATTCGCCTGTTATTTCCGTGGCATAACCATAAAGCGAAAGCATCGACTGCAGGGCTTCGACCGGTTGGCCGCAATCGCCCCGCTGGAAGAAGCGCCCGCCGGTTATCGGCGCCGGCTCGACCCAGTGTCCTACCCCTGCGTGATGCAGTTCCGCCCACGGAAACTTCTCGCCCGGATCGACCTTGCGAATGGGTGCAACGTCCGAGTGACCCAGTACCTTTTCACGTGCGATCGACCAACGTTTGCCGCAATCGCGACACAATTCAATCACCGCCGCAATCTGTTCTTTGGGAAAGTCTGGCAGGCCGCCCGGATGCCCGGCGTTGGCGATTTCGATGCCGATGGATCGGGAATTGATATCGCCCTCGCCGTGCCAGCTGCCCTTGCCTGCATGCCACGCCCGACGCGCCTCAGGAACGAGCTGAACGACATCGCCGTTCTCGTGGACGAAATAGTGGCAGGAGACCTCGCTCTCCTTTCGACAAAGCCATTCGAGGGCCGATTCCGGCGTCGGCATGCCCGTGTAATGAAGGATGATCATGTCCGGCTTGCGCCCGTCTGCGCGCTCGCCGTGGTTCGGCGACGGCAGCACGCAGGCCTTGCGGTAGTCGGCCTCGAAAGAGGTCATGCTGCGCGGCGTTCCTTCTCGATCGTCGCATAGGCATCGTTGAGGGCAGCCATGCGCTCGTTGGCGATCGCGTGGAACTCCCTGGGCACGCCGCGCGAAATCAGCCGATCGGGATGGTTCTCGCTGACAAGGCCATGATAGCGGCGGCGGATCGTCGGGAAATCGTCGGAAGGCGAAACACCGAGGACCTTGTAAGGGTCCCGGCCGATCGAAACATGGCGCGCCGCGATCTGCTCGAAACGTTCTTCGCTCATTTCGAAGATCTGGCCGATATGGCGGAGGAAATTCATCTCCTTCTCATGGACTGCCCCGTCCGCCTTGGCGATGTGGAAGAGGCCGTCGAGTACGTCTTCCAGAACAGCGCAATTGGCGGTGCAGCTGACGCAGAGTGAAGAAAGCTTCGCAGCATAGGCCTCGTAACCGGCAACATCCTGCCGCGCGAGATTGTAGAGGCGGGCAACGTTTTTGGCCTGGTCCTGCGGAAAGAAGAAGATGTCGCGGAAAGCCCGGACTTCCTTTTCGCTGACGATCCCGTCGGCCTTCGCCATCTTGGCGGAAAGCGCGATGATGGCGACGGAGAACGCCACCTTGCGACGGGTCTCGGGATCCCCCTCGAAAACCGTGCGGATCGCCTCGACCATCGCCGAGAGCAGGTTACCCGCAGCGTTGCCAACAGCATTCAACAGTTTTTCCCAGAAGGACATCGAAGTTTCTCGCATCGCAATATGAAAATACCTTGATCAAATAATCATAGCCATTGCAAGGCGGCGATTGGTCGTATGATTGAAAACACTTTTCACAATTCGGTAATTGTCGCGCCGCTTGCAAGGCGAAAGACCGCACGCGAATGGGCGCCTTTGGACAAGCCGTGATTGCCTCTTCAGATTTTCCACAGCGCGTCTCAAATGGCAAACAGGGGCCTGAAACGATTAGATGCGCCCTTCTTGCCATCTTCCTCGCCTTGCCCGCCCGAGCCGAGCATTTTTCGTAAATTCTTTGCTTTACAGGCCTCTTTCCCTGCCGCATCCATGCGTTAGGTAAGCTGCATGCGAACACCTGCACGAAAGCACTTAAGGAGGGAAAATGGCCAAACAAAAAGTAGCAATGCTGACCGCCGGAGGCCTGGCTCCCTGTCTTTCCTCCGCCGTCGGCGGCCTCATCGAGCGCTATAGCGACGTCGCGCCGGAAGCCGAGCTCATCGCCTACAAATCCGGTTATCAGGGCGTACTTCTTGGCGACAGCATCGCAATCAGCAAGGAAATGCGCGAAAAGGCGCCGCTTCTCCACCGCTTCGGCGGCTCGCCGATCGGCAACAGCCGCGTCAAGTTGACCAATGCCGCCGATTGCGTCAAGCGCGGCCTCGTCAAGGAGGGCGAGAACCCGCTGCGCGTCGCAGCCGAACGCCTTGCCGATGACGGCGTCACCATCCTTCACACCATCGGCGGCGACGACACCAACACGACTGCGGCCGATCTCGCAGCCTATCTCGCGGCCAATAATTACGACCTTACCGTCGTCGGCCTGCCCAAGACGGTCGACAACGACGTCGTGCCGATCCGTCAGTCTCTGGGCGCCTGGACGGCGGCTGAAGTCGGCGCGCACTTTTTCGACAATGTGAGCAACGAGCAGAGTGCTGCGCCGCGCACGCTCGTCATCCACGAGGTCATGGGCCGCCACTGCGGCTGGCTGACGGCGGCGACCGCCCGGGCCTATCTCGACCGTACGAAGAACTACGAATATGTCGACGGGATGATGATGAATGCTGGCCTGAAAAACATCAATGCCGTCTACCTGCCGGAAATGGCATTTGATCTGCAGGCCGAGGCCGAACGCCTCAAGGAGATCATGAACAAGACCGGACATGCGACCGTCTTCGTTTCTGAAGGCGCCTGCCTCGATGCCATAGTCGCGGAGCGGGAAGCTGCCGGCGAGACCATCAAGCGCGATGCCTTTGGCCATGTGAAGATCGACACGATCAATGTCGGCGGCTGGTTCCAGAAGCAGTTCGCCAACCTCGTCGATGCCGAGCGTTCGCTGGTCCAGAAATCCGGCTATTTCGCCCGCTCCGCGCCTGCCAATGCCGACGACCTCCGCCTCATCCACAGCATGGTGGACCTGGCTGTCGAAAGCGCCCTCAACAAGGTCTCCGGCGTCACCGGCCATGACGAAGGACAGGATGGCAAATTGCGCACCATCGAGTTCCCGCGCATCAAGGGCGGCAAGGCCTTCGACCTTTCGACCAGATGGTTCGCCGAAGTGATGGATAGGATAGGACAAAAATACCAGGAAGCATGATTGACGCAGGGCTAATATGGTGTCTTTGCTTGTTTCCTAGGGATTAGGAGGAGATTCCATGTCGCTCGAAGCCTGGCTCGCATTCGCCGCCGCGTCCGCCATCATGCTTGCCATTCCAGGCCCGACAATCCTGCTCGTCGTGTCCTATGCGCTTGGCCATGGACGACGCACGGCGCTGGCGACGGTAAGCGGCGTGGCGCTCGGCGATTTCACGGCGATGACGGCCTCCCTCTTCGGCCTGGGTGCGGTTCTGGCCGCATCGGCAATGCTCTTCACACTGCTGAAGTGGATCGGCGGCGCCTACCTCATCTGGCTAGGCATCAAGCTTTGGCGTGCGCCGCTCATCACCGAACCGGTCGCCGACAACGACAACCTGCCGGAAGAGAAGTCGCTGAAGATCTTCCTGCACGCCTATATCGTGACTGCGCTCAATCCGAAGAGCATCGTCTTCTTCGTCGCCTTCGTTCCGCAATTTCTCAACCCCGAGAAGCCTTTCTTCGAACAGATGGTCATCATGGAGCTGACCTTCCTTGTTCTCGCAACGATCAATGCCGCGACTTACGCACTTCTAGCAAATGCCGCACGCGGCCTCATCCGCAAGGCCAGCGTGCAGCGCGCCGTCAACCGCACCGGCGGGACGTTGTTGATCGCTGCGGGCGCCGTGACGGCCGGTTATCGCCGTATCGCCGCCTGACGATCTTCGCCGGTTGCGGCGCAACAGCGAATAGGCTAATGGCAAATCAGGGTGCAGGGTCTCGATAACTTTAAAATGCTGCCAGGGCGGCGCGATTCACGAAAGTGACAGAATGGTAGCGAACGGTTCTTCCGGCCTGAAACGCGGCCTTGTCGTGACGACAATGTTGTGCGGTATGGCCGGATGCTCGACGGTCGAGTATACGTCGCAGGCGGAATTGACCGCTGTGCAGAGCGTCGTGCCAACACCGAAGCCTGGCGAGGATGCGATGAAGATGGCCGCCGTGCCGGCCGCCGACGGCGCCAGCCATCCCGAAACCGCATTCGCAGCTTCCAATCCGCAGGCGACACCCGCTTTGACGGCCGCAACGGCAATGCCGGCGACGGCAACCTCGGCCAATCCTGCCATGCAACAGGCGATGACCGCGGGTGGCACACAAATCCCGCTGACGCCGGAAATGACCGCGATACAGTCGGTCGTGCCGACCCCGCGTCCAGGCACTCCGGCATCGCCTGCCGCACAGCTTGCCTTCGCAGCGACAGCGCCGCAGGCCGGGGCCCTGGCCGCCATCGCCTCCGTCGGCCCCACGCGGCGTTCGATGTTGGATTTCAGCTTCGATGAGTCCGGCCCCATGGACCCGCCAGCCGCCCCGCCGGTGTTCAGCGACAGCGACCTTGATACTGCGCCGACCGCAGAAAAGAGCTTTATCGGCAAGCTGATCAGCAAGTATTCGAAGCTTTACGAAGTCCCCGAGACACTGATCCACCGCGTCGTTCATCGCGAAAGCCGTTACAATCCAAAGGCTTACAATAAGCGTGGGTATTTCGGACTGATGCAGATCAAGTACAATACGGCCAAATCGATGGGCTATGACGGTGCGCCCGCCGGCCTTCTCGACGCCGAAACCAACATTAAATATGCCGCGAAGTATCTGCGCGGCGCATGGCTCGTTTCCAACAACAAGGAAGAAGATGCCGTAAGGCTTTATGCCCGCGGCTATTATTACGATGCCAAGCGCAAAGGCATGACGGACATTGCCCAGGGCAACTACTAAGATTTCGCCTTCACAGCCGCTCAACCGGCAGGCAGCGCGGCCAGCAGCTCTTTCAGCATGACCTGCGGCTTGTAGCCGAGGCGGCCCGGCGTCAAGCCCATGCGGACGAAGACCAGATCGGCGGACGGCACGATTGCCACACTTTGTCCGTCATGTCCTTCCAGCCAAAAGGTATCTTCCGGCAGCCCCGCTTCAGCGCTGGTATCTCCGCCGGGTGCTGCGAGCCATGCCTGGCCTTGCGTATATTTACCGCCCGACGATTGCGTCGGCGTTCGCATGGCCGTGACAAACCCCTCCGGCAACAGCCGCCGACCGTTCCAGACGCCGTCCTGAAGCAGGAATTGTCCGAAACGCGCCCAATCGCGCGCCGTCGCATAGAGATAGGAACTGCCTGCAAAGGTGCCACGGGCATCGACCTCCAGCACTGCGCTCGACATGCCGAGCGGTTTGAAAAGTGCCTCCCTCGGATAAGAGAAGGCCCTTTCCTGGTCGCCTAGTCCATTCATCCAGATTCGTGACAACAGCACCGCCGTGCCGCTCGAATAACGGAAGCGTTCGCCAGGCCTTGCTTCGAACGGCGCATTGGCGGGTAACGAAACCATATCGGGGTCGAGATAGAGCATGCGCGTCACATCCGTGACATCGCCGTATTCCTCGTTGAAAGCGAGACCACTTTCCATGCCCATCAGATCCCGCAGCCTGATCTGCGACCGTTCGTCATTCTTCCACTGCGGCAACAGATGGTTCGTGTTGAAATCTACCTTTCCATCGAGCATGGCGCGTCCGACGAGCGCCGCATTGACCGTCTTGGTCATGGACCAGCCAAGCAGAGGCGTTCTTGCATCGAAGCCTTCGCCATAGCGCTCCGCCACGATCCGGTCGTTGTGAACGACGACCATCGCCCGCATTTGCGGACCGGCCAGCAGGTCGTTTGCCAGCAGCGACGCAAGCTCTCCATCGTCAGCTTCAGCGACGCTCTCGCCTTCCGGCCATAGTGCGGCGTTCTGCGGAACCACCCGCGGCGATGTCTCTGAAGGTACAGCCTCGGCAGCAGCCTTGAAATTGCCGTCAGGCACGCTCGTGCAGCCGAGCGCCCCGCGATAGAGCGCATATCCGGGCGCAAAGAGCCCCAGGATGCGCGCCGTTACATGGCCCTGATCGCGATCGACCGAAACTCGCACCAACCGCAGCAGCGGATTGCCCGGCGCCTGTACGTCGCCATAGAGCACCGATTGCGGGTCGCGTCCTGCCAGGAACACATTCGAGCAGACGATCTTCGCCGCATAACCGTCACCCACGCGCAACAGCTCAGGCGGGTTGACGCCAAGCCAGGTCCCGCCTGCGGTGACGATGACAACCGATGCAGCGGCCAGTGCCTTCAAGATACGCAGAACAAATCGCATGTCATGCCTCCACGAACGGAGAAAGCAGGAAATCACTTCCCAAAAAAGAGCACAAGAACGCGAGTATCGTTTCGTGCCGGGCAATTCCGGTGGGAAGCGATACCGACAATCTGCGTCATCAAACTGTAGCAGGGACGCGCTACACGCCCTGAACACAAAAAAGGGTGACAGAATCAAATGACGGAATTTGCACCGGATACCGGCTTCCGCAAGAACCGGAAACTCAAGGACGCTCTTCTCCGCCACAAGGCATTTTCCAAGGACGGCTTATCGGAACGGCTTTTCGGCCTGCTCTTTTCCGGCCTCGTCTATCCCCAGATCTGGGAGGATCCGGATCTCGACATGCAAGCGATGGAACTGCAGCCGCATCACCGCATCGTCACGATCGGCTCGGGCGGGTGCAACATGCTCGCCTATCTCTCCAAGGCGCCGGCCTCCATCGATGTGGTCGACCTCAACCCCCACCATGTCGCGCTGAACCGCCTGAAGCTTGCTGCCTTCAAGCATCTTCCGGGCCATACCGACCTCGTACGCTTCCTCGCCATGCCCAACGAGCGCTCGAACAGCCAGGCCTTCGACCACTTCCTGTCATCCAATCTCGATCGGACGACACGCACGTATTGGAACGGCCGCAAGTTCGGCCGCCGCCGCGTCACCGTCTTCAACCGCAACTTCTACGAGACCGGCCTGCTCGGCCGCTTCATCGGCGCGGCCCATCTGCTTGCCCGCCTGCACGGTGTCGATCTCAAAGAGATGACAAAGACCCGCTCAATCCGCGAACAGCGCCAGTTCTTCGACGAACAGGTTGCGCCCCTCTTCGAAAAGCCGGTGGTGCGATGGATTACCGGGCGCAAGAGCTCGCTTTTCGGCCTTGGGATTCCGCCGCAGCAATATGACGAGCTTGCCAGTCTCACCGCCGATCAGTCGATCGCACCGGTGCTGAAGCATCGCCTCGAAAAGCTCGCCTGCCATTTTCCGATGAGCGAAAACTATTTCGCCTGGCAGGCTTTTGGTCGCCGTTATGCCACCGATGACGAAGGCCCGCTGCCGACCTATCTGAAGCGGCAGCACTACGAGGTCATCCGCGCCAATGTCGATCGCGTCAACGTCCATCACGCAAGCTTTACCGAGCTTCTCACCAAGGAACCCGCCGCCTCTCGCGACCGTTATATCCTGCTCGATGCACAGGACTGGATGACGGACCAGCAGATGAACGAGCTCTGGGCCGAGATTACCCGCACCGCCCGCCCCGGCGCCCGCGTCATCTTTCGCACCGCGGCCGAAAAAAGCGTCATCGAGGGCCGTCTTTCCGCGTCGATTCGCGACCGATGGCAATATTTCGAGGAGAAATCCAAAGATATGACCGCGCTCGACCGTTCTGCCATCTACGGCGGCTTCCACATCTACGGAAAGAACGCGTGACCGAGATCCGCTCCATCCTGGACGAGAAACATGCCAATCTCATGGACGGCATGTATCGCCACCAGCGCCATATCTATGATCTGACGCGCAAATACTACCTGCTCGGCCGCGACCGTACGATCCGCAATCTGGACGTTCCGGAAGGCGGTACGCTGCTCGAAGTCGGCTGCGGCACGGGCCGCAATCTGGTGCTCGCACACCGGCTGTTCCCCGCCGCCAGGCTCTACGGCCTCGACATTTCGCAGGAAATGCTGATTTCAGCGCGCAAAACATTCGCCACGAAGCTTGCGGTTGCCGATTTTCGCGTAGCCGACGCGACCGCCTTCACTCCGCGGGAATTTGGTGTCGGCGGCTTCGACCGGATCCTCATTTCTTATGCTCTGTCGATGATTCCCGATTGGGAACGCGCCGTGGCTGCCGCAATCGCCGCATTGAACCCTGGCGGACAACTGCATATCGTCGATTTCGGCCAGCAGGAGGGCCTGCCGGGCTGGTTCAAGGCAGTGCTGAAGTCATGGCTTGCAAAATTTCACGTGATGCCTCGCGCCGATCTGCGCGAGGTGCTGGAAGCCCAAGCCCATGAAAACAACGCGAGATTGTCGTTCGAGACGATCGGCGGCGGCTACGCCTGGCGGGCGGCAATCATCGCCCGACCTTCACAATTGACTTGAAACTAACCGAATTTTTACGTTGATATGTTCAAAGAGGGGGATTCCTCTACTGAAACTCGTCTTTCGAAGGTCAAGCTGTGGGGCAAGTCGATCATTCGGTCCACGACGGGACATTTATGCGCCGGATTTTGTTTGTTGTATTGCCATTGGCCATCATGTTGGCCGGCTGTACTTCATCGGGATACGATTATCTTGAAACCGCATCCATAAAACCGAAGACCCGATTCAAGGATACCGACCCCCAGGATTTCGGGGAGAAGCATCCGCATCGGAACGAGGTTCACGGCATCGACATCTCCAAGTGGCAGGGCGACATCGATTGGCAGACGGTGAAGACCTCCGGCGTCGCCTTTGCCTTCATCAAGGCGACCGAGGGCAAGGACAGGTTCGACCCGCGCTTCAATGAATACTGGCAGCGCGCCCGCGCCGTCGGCATCCCGCATGCGCCCTATCATTTCTATTATTTCTGCTCGTCGGCCGATGAGCAGGCCGACTGGTTCATCCGCAACGTCCCGCGGGACTCGATGCGCCTGCCCCCGGTCCTGGACGTCGAATGGAACGGCGAATCGAAGACCTGCCGCTTTCGGCCGGACCCGGCGACCGTCCGCGCTCAGATGCAGCGCTTCATGGACCGCCTCGAAGCCTATTACGGCAAGCGGCCGATCATCTATACATCGGTCGATTTCCACCGCGACAATCTGCAGGGTTATTTCCAGGACTATCACTTCTGGGTCCGCTCGGTGGCCAAGCACCCGGAAGTCACCTATGCCGACCGCCGCTGGGCCTTCTGGCAGTACACGTCGACCGGCGTGATCCCCGGCATTAAAGGCCCCGCCGACATCAATGTGTTCGCGGGCTCCTCAAAGAACTGGACCAACTGGGTGGCTTCCGTTTCTAAGGACAAGAATTCTTAGTAACGTCCGCCGATCTTTCTTGCTTCCGTCACATTCATCTGTGAAAGCAACGGACATATTTCGGATATAAGGACGATCTCATGCACCGCTCGCTCGCAAGCCGCTCTGCACTTGCTCTCTTGTTTGCAATCACCGCGGCAACCACGGCGCTGGCTCAGCAGCAGGCAATGGCGCCGGCGGCCTCCCCTCCACCAGCCGCAACGCCTCAGGCTCCTCCCGTGGCTTGCGCCGGCGACCTTGCCGAATTTCTGGCGGGCGTAAAGGCCGATGCGATCGCCGCCGGCGCTTCGGCCGAAGCTGCCGACAAGGCGCTCGCCGGTGCGCAGATCGATCCGAAGGTTCTTAGCCGGGACCGCGCGCAGGGCGTTTTCAAGCAGACCTTCCTTGAGTTTTCCCAGCGTACCGTCAGTCAGGCCCGTCTCGATATCGGCCGCCAGAAGCTGAAACAGTTCGCAGACGTCTTTGCCAGGGCCGAGCAGGACTATGGCGTCGCCCCGGGCGTCATCACCGCCTTCTGGGCAATGGAAACGGACTTCGGCGCGGTTCAGGGCGATTTCAATACGCGCAACGCGCTCGTCACGCTGGCGCATGACTGCCGCCGCCCCGAACTCTTCCGCCCGCAATTGATCGCGCTCATCGAAATGGTCCAGCACGGCGACCTTGACCCGGCGACCAATACCGGCGCATGGGCGGGCGAAATCGGCCAGGTGCAGATGCTTCCGCGCGACATCGTCGCATACGGCATGGATGGCGACGGCGATGGCCATGTGCGGCTGAAGGAGAGCGGCGCGGACGCAATCCTGACGGCTGCTAAGTTCATCCAGCATCTCGGCTTCAAGCGCGGCCAGCCCTGGCTGCAGGAAGTCACCTTGCCAGAAAATCTTCCCTGGGAAAAATCGGGTCTCGGCGGCACCATGACGGCGGGCGAGTGGTTCGCGCTCGGTGTCCAACCGCGTGACGGCAACACCAGCTTCGGCAATCTGGAGGGTGACCTCGTTCTTCCGCAAGGCCGTCACGGACCGGCCTTTATCGCCTATCCGAACTTCAAGATCTATCTCGAGTGGAACAAGTCATTCATCTACACGACCTCGGCCGCATATTTCGCCACCCGCTTTGGCGGTGCGCAGCCTTATCTCAAGGGGACACCGGAACAGGGCCTTGCGAATGACCAGATGAAGCAGTTGCAGACCAAGCTGCAGTCTAAGGGCCACGATGTCGGCCAGATAGACGGCATCCTGGGTTCCGGCACGCGTGTCGCGATTCAGAGGGAGCAGCAGCGTCTCGGAATGCCGGCCGATGGCTGGGCGACGCCCGGCCTGCTCGGCGCGCTCTGACCAGTTGATTTTCGTAAAGACCGCGCAATTCGATCGCGCCCCGGAACATGACGGGGCGCGGTTTCGATTTCCCGCGTTATATCAAATGGTTCCGGTCATGCCTTTATGTCGCCGTCACCGTTAACGGGCAATCGCCCAATTTAACGCACGGTTAAAATGTGTGAACAAATTTTCGTTCCAATTTAGCACTTCGTTTCAATCGCTTAGCTGATCAGAACTCGGCTCATCCGCAGTTCGCCGCTGCGCTGCAGCATAGAAACCGCTTTCCACGCGACACAATTCAGACATATTATATGCCGGTTAACGCGAGGAGGCAGACATGGGTATCACACGATCCTTGAATGTCCTGTTGGTCAGTGCAGCGTTCGCGTTCGTCTTGTCCATGCTCTTTATTTGAGCGGTCGGCGAACCCTATGACTGGAATACCTAGCTCCTGACAAGCTAACAGTTCAGCCAATTAAAAAGCGCATGTCACCGCCAGACATGCGCTTTTTTATTGGATGCCGATTGCCGGTGCCCTCAGGCAGCCGCGCCCGCTGCCCTCTTTGCGCCCTCTCGCCTGAGGCCGAGATTGGTGAGGACGGCTGAAACCAACGGCGAGCGGTTCATCGTATAGAGATGAAACTCGTTTAACCCGCGGCGAACGAGATCCTCGATCTGCTCGACGGCGACATCAACGGCAACCTTGGCCCGCTCCTCCACCTTGTCGTCGAGACCGGCAAAGCGCTCATCGAGAAAGGCCGGGATCACCGTGCCGCATGCGCTGGCAAATCGTTTCAGCTGCGTCAGGTTCTGGATCGGCATGATGCCGGGCACGATCGGAATTTTGACGCCAGAGCGCCGCACCTTCTCCAGGTAGCGCTCGAAGTTGTCGTTATCGAAGAAGAATTGCGTCAATGCGCGGTCCGCGCCGTTGTCGGCCTTTCGCTTCAGCATGTCGATATCGGCCGCCACGTCCAGGCTCTCCGGATGCTTCTCCGGATAGGCGGACACCGAAATCTCGAAATCGCCGATTTCGCGAAGGCCGGCCACCAGTTCGGCCGCATTGGCGTAGCCGCCCGGATGAGGCTCGTAAGGCACCCCTGCCCCGCCCGGCGCATCGCCGCGCAGCGCCACGAAGTGCTTCACGCCGGCCTTGCGGAAATGGTCGATCACCTGGTGCGTCTCTTCCTTCGTGGCGCCCACGCAGGTGAGATGCGACGCCGTCGCAAGCGGCGTCTCGTTGAGGAACCGCGTCACGGCCGTCAGCGTCGGCGCCTTTGTGGTGCCCCCGGCGCCATAGGTCACCGAGACGAAATCCGGATCCCAGTCCTGCAGCTCGGCCACCGTCTTCCAGAGCTGGCCTTCCATCTCCTCCGACTTCGGCGGGAAAAATTCGAAGGAAATGCCGATATTGCGGCGGTCTCCGGTGTTCAAAGCCATATCATACCTCCCCGGCCAATACTGTTTCGGCGCCTTCGGATGCAATGAGGCGCCTGGGATCGCGCGCAAGCCAGATCGTGACTGTAAGCCCCTTCTCGCCCGGCTGACCCGGATGTAGATCGACGGCCTGCTCCACGTCGAGCCCCGTCCTGCGCAGCCAGTCGGTCATCGACTGATGCGAGAAACCAAGGCGGACGTGCGCGTGCTCGTCGCGAAGATATTCAAGCCCATGCGGCGCAAGATCGATGACCATGAGACGCCCACCAGGTGCCAGCATCCTCGCCGCCTCGGCAATCGCGATTTCCGGCTGATCGAAGAAGTGCAGCACCTGATGAATGGTGACGAGATCGAAATCCTGCCCCTCGAACGGCAGGTTCAGGATGTCGGCATGCCGCACCGATGCCTTGGTGATGCCTGCCCTGTCGAGATTGGCGCGGGCGACACTCAGCATGTCGCGGCTGGCATCGACGCCGATCGCCCGGCGATAGAGGCCGCAAAGCAGCTCGAGCATGCGGCCGGTCCCCGTGCCGAGATCAAGCAGCGAATGGACCGGCTGGTCACCGAGGAGCTTGATGACCGCGGCATCCACCTCTTCGTCGGCGGCATGCAGGCGCCGAAGCTCGTCCCATTCAGCGGCATTGCGACTGAAATAGGCCTGCGCCCGCTCTGCCCTCTGACGCTTCACGGCTAAAAGCCGCTCGCCATCGCGCAAGAACACCGGATCGTTCTGGGAAGCGTGTGTCAGCAGAAGGCGCACCAGCGCCGCCGCCTTGCCATCCTGCCTCAGCCGGAAATAGGCCCAGGCGCCTTCCTGATAGCGATCGATGAGGTCGGCCTCACCGAGCAGCTTCAGATGCCGGGAGATGCGCGGCTGCGACTGTCCGAGGATTTCCGTAAGATCGGTCACCGTCAGGTCGCCGGCGGCAAGAAGCGCCAGAAGCCGCAGACGCGTCGGCTCACCGGCCGCCTTCAAGACGTCCACCAGCCCATCCAATCCAAGCTTCACAGCTTCAGCCATATTCCGACCCAATCAACATATAAAGATATCTTTATGTGATTTGAGGAGACATGGCAAGCCGGAATCCTCTCTGTTCACGAAATTCACTGGTCTGAAAGCGACCGACAAAAACACAAAACCCCGGCGATTGCCGGGGCTTCTGATCTAATGGCTCGTCGCTGACGTTCAGCGCGTCAGGCGCTTGTAGGTCACCCGCTTCGGATTGACCGAATCCGCGCCGAGGCGACGCATCTTGTCCTGCTCGTAGTCTTCGAAGTTGCCTTCGAACCATTCGACATGGCTGTCGCCCTCGAAGGCGAGGATATGCGTTGCAAGCCGGTCGAGGAACATGCGGTCGTGGCTGATGATAACAGCGCAGCCCGCGAAGTTTTCGAGCGCGTCCTCAAGCGCCGCCAGCGTTTCCGTATCGAGATCGTTGGTCGGTTCGTCGAGCAGGATGACGTTGCCGCCGGCCTTCAGCATCTTGGCAAGATGGACGCGGTTGCGCTGGCCGCCGGAAAGCGTGCCGACCTTCTGCTGCTGGTCGCCGCCCTTGAAGTTGAAGGCGCCGCAATAGGCGCGCGAATTCACTTCGTGCTTGCCGAGCTTGATGATGTCGTTGCCGCTGGAGATCTCTTCCCAGACGGTCTTGTTGCCGTTGAGCGCATCCCGGCTCTGGTCGACATAGCCGAGATCGACGGTATCGCCGATGCGGATTTCACCACTGTCCGGCTTTTCCTGGCCCGTGATCATGCGGAAAAGCGTCGTCTTGCCGGCACCGTTAGGGCCGATGACGCCGACGATGCCGCCGGGGGGCAGCTTGAAGCTCAGGTTCTCGATCAGGACGGTATCGCCGTATCCCTTGGTGAGATTCTCCGCCTCGATGACGACCTGACCGAGACGTTCACCGACCGGGATGACGATCTGGGAGTCGCCCGGACGACGGTCGGCGGCTGCCGCCACCAGTTCGTCATAGGCGCGGATACGCGCCTTCGACTTTGCCTGACGCGCTTTCGGACTTGACGCAATCCATTCCTGCTCACGAGACAGAGCCTTCTGGCGGGAGGCCTCTTCGCGGCCCTCCTGCTGCATGCGCTTGGCCTTCGCCTGCAGATAAGCCGAATAATTTCCCTCGTAGGGAATGCCGCGGCCGCGGTCGAGCTCGAGGATCCAGCCGGTGACATTGTCCAGAAAGTAGCGGTCGTGGGTGATCATCAGCACGGAACCTGGATATTCGCGCAAGTGCTTTTCGAGCCAGGCGATCGTCTCGGCATCGAGATGGTTCGTCGGTTCATCGAGAAGCAGCAGATCCGGCTGGGCAAGCAGCAGGCGGCAGAGCGCCACGCGGCGCTTTTCGCCGCCCGAAAGATTGTCGACTGAAGCATCGCCCGGGGGGCAGCGCAGCGCGTCCATCGCCATTTCGACCTGGCTTTCCAGGTCCCAGAGGTTCTGGCTGTCGATAATGTCCTGGAGCTTCGCCCCCTCTTCCGCCGTCTCGTCGGAATAGTTCATCATCAGTTCGTTGTAGCGGTCGAGGATCGCCTTTTTGGAAGCCACACCTTCCATGACGTTTTCGAGCACCGTCTTCGACGCGTCGAGCTGCGGCTCCTGCGCCAGGTAGCCGAGCGTTGCGCCTTCGGCGAGCCAGGCTTCCCCGGTATATTCCTTGTCGAGACCGGCCATGATGCGCAGAACGGTGGACTTACCGGCGCCGTTCGGGCCGAGGATACCGATCTTGGCATCGGGGTAGAAGGAAAGGTGGATGTTCTCCAGCACCTTCTTGTTGCCATAGGCCTTGTTGAGGCCGGCCATATGATAGATGAACTGACGTGCCATTATACGCTGCTCCGGGCGGAAACTTTGAAAACCGTGGCCGCTATGTAGGCGAAAGCCGGCTTTCGGGCAACGCCGAAACCGGTTTTGTGAACGGCAATCGATTTGGCTGCGTTCGAAAAACAAGACAACGCAGGGATTTCCTCGTTGCCGTCAGGCTTTCCGCCCAGTCGCATGAAACAGACGGCCTATGGCAGACGTGAAGCCGGCCACGACTTCGAACACCAGCTGGTGACGAATTCGGCCTCGTATCCGTCCGAGTATCTCTGGTAGGCCTCCCCGACGCTTCCGAAGTCATAAAGCCGCATTTCTTTTCCCACTCTTGTTCGAGCTGCGCTCGATCCATCCGTGCGATGAACTCTCAGAACCCCGCAGCGTCGACAACGCCTTCGTCGCAGCCGAAGGAGGTGCGGCCGGCGTCTTGCATGAGTTTCGCAAGGCCAGCGCCGGCGCCGACAACCGAGCCCGCGTCCTCCGACAGCCCGATCGTCAGCTCGGCGATGACACGCACGTCGCCTGCGCGCCGGCAGTTCATCTTCACACGCTCGCCTGCACCTGCACCGAAGCTCTTGTCGAAAGCCGCCTTGATCTGATCGGCATTGACCTTCTTGCCGACATTTGCGGCAAAGAGATCGCGAACGGCCGAGCCGTTGAGGTCATCGATCAGGCGGATCGCCACGTTGAAATAATCGTCGGCGCTCATCTTCGTGCAGGTGCCGTGCTTCGTCCATTCATGCCGCTCAAGGCCCGATTGCGATCCGGGCATGGCCCTCGCAAGGGCTGACGCATTCTCGATCGTCAGCTTGACTTCCGGCAGCCTTTTCCAATCCCCGTCTTTATCGACTGCCTGCAGCTCCTTCGGTACACCGCAGTAATTCTGCCGCAGCGGCCAAAGGCCGTGGAGCGAAAAATTCGTCGCGTCGAAACGGTCCTTCGTCTGGGTCCTGCATTCCGGCTTCCTTTGGTTTACCTGGCAGAATGCCGGCTGCCAACTTGCAGCAAGGATGAAGCGCGTGCCCTCATCCTGAGCAACCGCAAAGCCGGCCATGACGGTCGACAGAACAAACGCCACCAAACGCACAAACACCCTGCTCATCGCAACTCCCGCAGACAGAACAATTCGCGAACGAATAGACCCGAAGCCCGAGGTAGTGCAACCCGGACTCGCAGGAAATTCCACAGCAAACATGCGTCAGGATGTTGCATTTGGCCCGCGATCTGCTCTTTTGCAGCGGGAGGATGGAAATGTTTTCGAAAACACAATGGCTTAAGGCGCCTGAGGCGACGCTCGCCTTTCATCATGAGGCGGCCTGCGGCCGTCCGCGGGGCATCCTGCTGATCTCCCACGGACTTGCTGAACATTCCAGGCGCTACGCACGCTTCGCCAAGGCAATGGCCGCACGCGGCTATCATGTCTATGCCCACGACCACCGCGGCCACGGCGAAACCGTGGCCAACGGCGCGCCGATCGGCCAATTCGCCCGGCGCAACGGTATGCAGCAGGTCCTTGCCGACACGGTCGCCATGCGCGACTATGCTGCAAGATTTCATCCGAACCTTCCCGTGATCCTCTTCGGCCACTCCATGGGCGGGCTGATCGCCCTCAATGTTGCGGTGACCTATCCGGAAAAGTTTGATGCCGTGGCCGTGTGGAATTCGAATTTCGCTGTCGGTCTGACAGGCAGGGCCGCGCAAGCCATCCTGCTTGCCGAGAAAGCCCTTAAGGGTTCCGACGTTCCGAGCGCCCTCATGCCGAAGCTCACCTTCGACGTCTGGGGCAAATCCATTCCCGGCCACCGGACTGCATTTGACTGGCTCTCGCGCGATCCGGCCGAAGTCGACAAATATATCGCCGATCCGCTCTGCGGCTTCGATGCTTCCGTTTCTCTCTGGCTCGATATTATTCAACTCACCTTTCGCGCGCCGCAGAAGCGGCACCTCGAGAGGCTGCGAAAGAATCTGCCGATCCATCTCGTCGGCGGCGGAAAGGATCCGGCGACCGATGGCGGAAAAGCCGTGATGTGGCTGTCAAACCATTTGAAACAGCATGGTTTCTCCCGTATCACCACCGAAATATATCAGGACAAGCGGCACGAGACTCTGAACGAGATCGGCGCCGAAGCGGCGATTTCGGCGTTTGCCGATTGGTGCGACTGCGCAACCGCAAGCCCCGACGAGCGGACCGGAAATGAACAGTGCGATAACAAAGAATAGCTCCTCCGAAGTCAGTATGGGCCTCATGCTCATGTTTTTTTCGGTGCTCGTATCGCCGCTGATCGATATTTTTTCCAAGCTTGCCATCACGACGGTTCCGTCTGCGGAGATCACCGCAGCACGCTTTGCCATACAGGCTCTGTGCATGCTTCCCATTGTCATCTGGCGCAAAAAACTGACGGATTCGTCTTTGAGGCAGAGCCTCTTCCACGCAATTCGCGGCGCCATCATCACGATATCGATGATCTCGTTCGTCACCACGCTCAAATACATGGCAGTTGCAGATGCGATCGCGATCTTCTTCGTCGAACCCATCATCCTCACAGTCCTGAGCAGCCTTTTTCTGGGCGAGACAATCGGCTGGAGGCGCTACACGGCCTGCGGGATCGGCTTCTTCGGCGCGATCCTGGTCATTCAGCCAAGCTTCCAGGAAGTCGGCTACGTGGCGTTGTTGCCGGTCGTCAGCGCAGTCTGCATCGCCATCTCCGCGATGATGAACAGGGCCCTGGCGCAGCGCGAGGACCCATGGGTGATGCAGTTTCACATGGGCCTGTGGGGTCTTTTCATCTGTGCTGTCCTGCTTTTCTTGGCCCGTGGAAGCGGCTCGGATGTGTTCGAACCGGTGGCGCCAACCACGATGGGTCTCGTCTGGCTCCTTGGCGTCGGCGTAACGGCCGCGATTGCCAGCATTCTCGGCGTCTATGCCTATCGCTCCGCACCCGCCTCGACTTTAGCGCCGCTGCAATATTTTGAGATCGTCTCGGCCACGATCTTCGCATGGCTGGTTTTCGGCGATTTTCCCGACGCCATCAAATGGCTGGGAATTCTCATCATCATTGCATCGGGACTTTACATCATCTGGCGCGAGCGCCGCTTTGCATCCAAACCCGTATCCGATACATCTGAGGCAACGCGGGCACCATGATCCGTTTCCGGGGAGGAACATGACGGAAAGTAGCAAGAAACCGCCGCTTGCCGGCTTCAGGGTCATCGAGCTCGCCCGCGTCCTGGCCGGCCCCTGGGCCGGGCAGATATTGGCCGATCTAGGCGCAGACGTCATCAAGGTCGAAAATCCGGAAGGCGGCGACGATACGCGCCAATGGGGGCCGCCCTTCGTCGAGGGCGGCGACGGCGAAAACCTTTCAGCCGCCTATTATCACTGCGCCAATCGCAACAAGCGCTCTGTCACGGCCGATTTGAAGACCGAGGAAGGCCAGTCGCTGGTGCGACGCCTTGCGGCAACGGCCGATGTCCTGATCGAAAATTTCAAGCTCGGTGGCCTCGTCAAGTATGGGCTCGACTACGAGAGCCTGCGCAAGATCAATCCCAAGCTCGTCTACTGCTCCATCACCGGCTTCGGCCAGTCTGGCCCCTATGCCAGCCTCGCGGGCTATGACTACATCGTCCAGGGCATGTCCGGCTTCATGTCGATCACCGGCGAGCCGGATCGCCAGCCGATGAAAGCAGGTGTGGCCATCGCCGATATCTTCACCGGCATCTATGCTGTCGCGGCAATCGAGGCAGCCCTCATCCATGCGCTGAAAACCGGCAAAGGCCAGCTTGTCGATATGGCATTGCTCGACGTGCAATCCGCCGTGCTCGCCAATCAAAACATGAACTACCTGATCTCCGGCCGCGCGCCGGCGCGGCTCGGAAACGCCCATCCGAACATCTCGCCTTACGAGGTCGTGCCGAGCGCGGACGGTTACCTGATCCTCGCCGTCGGCAATGACAACCAGTTCCGGCGTCTCTGCACGATCCTCAGTCTCGATGGCATCGCCGACGACGAGCGTTTTTCGACCAATAAGGCCCGCGTCGCCAACCGCGACGAAGTGCGCCGCCTGATCTCGACCGAAACGTTGAAATGGCAGAAGGCCGACTTGCTGAAAGCCTGCGAAAAGGATGCTGTACCCGCCGGCGCAATCAACACGATCGAGGAGATGTTCGCCGATCCGCAGATAAAGGCGCGCGGACTGCGCATCGATCTGCCGGATGCGGCAGGAAACATGATTCCGGGCGTGAGGACGCCGGTCGTGCTCTCCGAAACGCCCCTGCGTTACCAAAGGCCGGGCCCCCGGCTCGGCGAGCATCAGGAAGAGGTTCTGGCAGAGCTCGAGGCATTGGAGCGCGCTGAACGGGAGAGGAAATCTGCATCATGAAGAAGACCGGCGGCGAGCTGATTGTCGAAGCGCTGAAGGCAAACGGAATAAAGCGGCTTTCCTGCGTGCCCGGCGAAAGCTTCCTCGCTGTGCTGGACGCGCTTTATGACACGGATATCGAAGTGATCGTCTGCCGCCAGGAAGGCGGTGCCGCGATGATGGCCGATTGCTGGGGTCGGCTCACCGGCGAACCCGGCATCTGCATTGTCACCCGCGGGCCTGGCACCACCAACGCCACGGCAGGCCTGCATATCGCCAGGCAGGATTCGATCCCGATGATCCTCTTCATCGGCCAGGTCCAGCGTGATGCCCGCGAGCGCGAAGCCTTCCAGGAGGTCGAGTTCCGCCGCGCGCTGACCGAGTATGCCAAATGGATCGGTGAAATCGATGATGCGGCACGCATTCCCGAATTCGTGACCCGCGCCTTTGCCGTTGCCACGTCCGGCAGGCCCGGGCCTGTCGTGCTGTCACTGCCCGAAGACATGTTGCGCGACGAGGTGGAAGCGCCGCGCGCAAAGCCTTATGCCCGCGTTCCCGCTCATCCGGGGCGCCGTCAGGTCGACGATTTCTACATGCGGCTCTTGAAGTCCGAACGGCCGATTGTCATTGTTGGCGGCACTCGCTGGGATGCCGATGCCGTTGCCGATTTCCGCATCTTTGCCGAACGCTTCAAGCTGCCGGTCGGTTGTTCCTTCCGCCGCCAGATGCTCTTCGATCACCTCAACCCGGGATATGCCGGTGATGTCGGCATCGGCATCAATCCGGCGTTGGCGAAGGAGATCAAGGAGAGCGATTTGCTGATCCTGCTCGGCGCCCGGATGTCGGAAATGCCGTCGTCAGGCTATACCCTGATCAACGTCCCCTACCCGGCGCAATCGCTCGTCCACATCTATCCTGACCCGTCCGAACTTGGCCGCATCTACCGTCCGGACCTGGCGATCTGCGCATCGCCGCAGGACTTCGTCGCCGCCCTTACCGATCTCGAAGCGCCTGCCGAACCGCGCTGGGCGGAAAGGACGGAGCATATGCACCAGGCCTATCTTGCCTGGTCGAAGCCGCCCCAATCAGGCCCCGGCGCCGTTCACATGGGACCGATCATGGAATGGATCGAAGGCAACACGAAGGCCGACACGATCTTCACCAATGGTGCCGGCAATTATGCCACCTGGCTGCATCGCTTCCATCGCTTCCGGCAGTTCAATACCCAGGCGGCCCCAACATCCGGCTCGATGGGTTACGGCCTGCCGGCTGCCGTGGCCGCCAAGCGGCTTTTTCCGGAGCGTGAAGTCATCTGCTTTGCCGGCGACGGCTGTTTCCTGATGCACGGGCAGGAATTCGCCACCGCCGTCCGCTACAACCTCCCGATCATCGCCCTTGTCATCAACAACGGCATCTACGGCACGATCCGCATGCATCAGGAACGCGACTATCCCGGCCGTGTCAGCGGAACGGATCTCACCAATCCGGATTTCGCAGCCCTTGCCCGTGCCTATGGCGGCCATGGTGAAACGGTGGAGAAAACCGGGGACTTCGCGCCTGCCTTTGAGCGCGCGCGCGCAAGCGGCAAGCCTTCGATCATCGAGGTGAAGCTTGATCCCGAGGCGATCACGCCGACACGCACGCTTACCGAAATCGCGCAAACAAAAAGCCGGTGAGCGAACCCACCGGCTTTAAAACGGGCAATTGGCGCCGAACTCAATCGATCGCGGCGATGACGATAAACTCGACCTTGTACTTCGGTGCAGCAAGCTTGGCCTCGCTGGTGGCGCGAGCCGGCGTGTTCTCCGGGTCGACCCAGGCTTCCCAGGCAGCGTTCATCTCCGCAAAGTAGGAAATGTCGGAGAGATAGATCAACGTCTGCAGGATCTTCGACTTGCTGGAACCTGCAGCGGCAAGCAGACGATCGACTTCGGCAAGCGCCGACTTGCACTGATCTGTCACGCTTTCGCCTTCGCCGACCTGGCCGGCGAGATAGACGGTGTTACCGTGGATGACCGCGCCACTCATGCGGGCGCCGACGTCGATACGCTTGATGCTCATGATGTTCTCCTGAGTTTATGAAAGAAGGGCGCGGCCGAAAGCCGCGCCAAAAGATCAGCCGCGAATATGATGGGTCTTTTGATAGATTGCGGTGGAGCGTGCGCCGGAACGGCAGTAGCCGAGCATCGGGCGCGGAAATTCGTCGAGTGCGTCGACCATGCCTTGCACGGCTTCCTCCGTCACGCCCATCGCGCCAACAGGCACGTGCGCGATGTCGAGGCCGAGTTCCTTGGCGCGGGCTTCGATCACGGAAAACGGCGTCTGGTCCGGGCTTTCCTGGTCCGGGCGATGGCAGACGATCGACTTGAAGCCCATCGCCTTGATCTGATCGAGATCTTCCAGCGTTATCTGGCCCGATACCGAATATTCGTCGTCGATCTGGCGGATGTCCATCGCGCGTTCCTCCTGAAAATGATGGCAGAAGCTCTACGATGCGGGACCGGAAGCGTCAACAACAGTTCGCTCAGAGGAAGGCGAAGCGAAGCGCATAGCTACGGGTCTCGCCCGGTTGCAGCATGTTGAACTCGCCGCCTGCTTGAAGCTCGCTACGCGAGACGCAGCGATGCGAAACCGGTTCGATGCCGAAAACGTCCGCCGGCGTCTTCTGGTTCCGCCAGACCTGCAGGTACGGCAGCGTATCCGCGCCGAAACGCACGCACAGCGTCTTGCCGCCTGCCGCTTTCATCGGACCGAGCCGGACTTCGGCAAAGCCATCCGTCATGGCCGGGGCCTCGACGCAAAAGAGGCCGCCGAGCTCTTCGCCGAAGGTCCATGGAAAACCGCCGCCTTCCAGCATCGTCCCCTGAAGCCGCGAACCGGCGTCGAGCCATTTGCCGCCGGTATTCATGTGATACATGAGGAAGGTGGGCACCGCCTGATCTGTGGTGTTGACGATCCTGTCGTCCAGTAAGACCTCCCCCGTCGCGCCGTCGATCCGCCAAAGCCGTTCGATGCGCTGCGGCAATCCTTCGACGGTGACGACATCGATGTCGGCGCGGCACTCGGCATTGCCGTTTTCGAATTTCGTCCAGACAACCTTGGCCGGGTGACCGGAAGCCGAACCGTGCAGCGGGTAGACCTTGCCATCCGTCCGCCCCGGGATCGGTTCGCGATGGCGGATGTGATCCGGACCGCAGGTGAAGAGAAAGCCTTCGAGCGAGTGGTCGATACGCGGATCGCCATCGTCAGGGATGGCACGCTTCGGTGCAATATCGATGCCGTCGACGAAGCATCCGCCGATATCCATCATCGATGTTTCATCCAGCATCAGGCGCGGCCCCTTGGCGGCGGCAAACTCGATCATTGCAACTCCTCCAATCTTTAAGCTGCCGTAGGGTTAGGATCCGTCCGCACGTTCGTCAATTGCGGCAAACCGGTTGCGCACAACCGGCGATGCGCCGTGGAACCCGCTTGCCAAACGAAACGTTTTGCCTCAGGCAGAAAAGCGCGTGATTTTCATCTTTTGTTTAGTACGAATTCATAATTTCCACACTAGCGTCAAAATTCGCAGGTGTGTGTCGGCCAAATCACTGTTCGAGGTGTAAGACGTGAATCGCTTTTTGAAATCGGGGATGTCCTTAGCCGCAGTCGTGCTGGCCCTTGCAGCTGCCGCACCGGTTGCCGATGCGCAGCAGAATGGCCGCCGCCAGCGCGATGTCGTGATGGTGACTCCCGACGGTGCAATCATCGATTATGTCCCACCTGGCGCCGACGTCTACTATTCGCGCGATCGCAACGGAAACCGCGTCCTGCTCGATAGCTACGGCAACGTCGTCGCGACGGAAATGCGCAGCAGCGGCTATTATCCGCGCCCGCCGGCCCGCGAAGCCTACGACAACGACCCCTACTACGCCGACAACGGCTACGGCAACCCGCGCTATGTGGAGCGCGGCGCCGTGACCGGCTCCATCCCGCGCGATGCCGAAATCCAGCGTGAACCACTTTACGACCAGCCCTATCCGGACGCCAACGCAGAAAATTACCCGCAAAGCGAGGACTATGCATCGATCGAACCGGAACAGTCGTTCCCGGGCGACCTGCAAACACAGCCGCCATTAGAGCCGGTCATCACGCTCAAGGGAAAATCGAAGCCCGAGATCGTCGCCATCCAGGTCTTCCTCGACCGCGCTGGCGTTTCTCCGGGCGTCATCGATGGCCACATGGGCTCTAACGTCACGAAGGCGATCTATGCCTATGAGCAGATGACCGGGGAACGGCTCGACCCCAACAATACTGATGCGATCCTCGAGCAGCTTCGCCTGTCGGGGGGATTACCCGTCACCAGCTACACGATCACGCCGGCAGATGCCGCCGGACCCTACGTGGCCGCAATTCCGGAAGACTATTCGCAAAAGGCGCTTCTGCCTTCCATGGCCTATACCTCGACGACCGAAATGCTTGCCGAGCGCTTCCATATGGACGAAGCCTTCCTCAAGGAAATGAACCCGGGCGCAGACTTCACCGTGCCCGGCACGATCATCAAGGTCGTCAATCCCGGGCAAGCCAAGAGCGGCACCGTCGCAAAGATCCTTGCCGACAAGGCCAAGAAGCAGGTCTTCGCCTATGACGCGACTGGCGCTCTCGTCGCCGCCTATCCCGCCTCGATCGGCTCCAGCGATACTCCTTCGCCCTCCGGCCTCGTCAACGTTGAACGGGTCGCTCTGAACCCCGGCTACACATACAACCCGAAGATCAATTTCCAGCAAGGCGCTAACGACCGCATCCTGAATATCCCGCCCGGCCCGAACGGACCCGTCGGCACCGTCTGGATCGCTCTTTCGAGGCCGACCTACGGCATTCACGGCACACCGGAACCATCGAAGATCGGCCGCACCCAGAGCCACGGCTGCATTCGTCTGACGAACTGGGATGCCACGGAGCTCGCCAAGATGGTGAAGCCCGGCGTGACGGTCGAGTTCGTCGATTGAATTTTCGTCAGCGGCAGGGCAAGCCTCTGCCCGTTTCTGGCTGGCGGCACCTTCTTTCCGTTTCCCCGGAGAAGAGACAGACCTGCCTCCGCCACGACAAAAGCTTGCGCTCAGTTCCAACAAAAAAACCGCCGGATCGCTCCGGCGGCTGGTTCTGAGCATCCCCAGTGTTCAAGCCGCCGAACGGATGAGCGGTCCGGTTATCCGTGCGGAAGCGGGAAGCTTGACCGGTACCTTGCGAATAATCTCTTCGGCAAAACAGAGCGCGTTCTCGCAGGCCTTCTCGAGATTGGAAACCCGCATCGGGTCCATATCCTGCAGCGTACCGCCGCAATCGAAGATATCGCGGAATGCCGCACGCTCGATGATCGCCGTATCGAGGATCGGAACGTTCCGCTCGTTGAGCAGCGTCTTGACAAGTTGCAGTGCGCGGGTGGTCACCATTGAACTGACACGGGTAAGCACCACCGAATGCCCGATCCTGATGCCCGCCTTCTCATCCAGATACTGCAGCAATTCCAGCACCTGCGCCCCGCCGCGCGCATCCATGGCACAGCCCTGGATCGGGATCAGCACATGGTCGGAAAGGCCGACTGCGGTGGCCAGCAAGGGATTGCGGGCCCCTGGCAGGTCGATGATAAAGTAGTCCGTGGAATGCTTGTTCTCACTGACGTGTTGCGGAAGCGAGGCGGACGTCACGAAATCGATGACCTGAATATTCGGCACATGGCCTGAAATCTCGTGCCAGCGGGAAATCCAGTGCTGAGGATCGGCGTCGAGAATGGTGATGCGGTAGCCCTTGCGTGCAAGTTCCGTCGCGAGCAGAAGGACGGCCGTGGTCTTGCCTGCTCCGCCCTTGGTGTTTGCAAATGTGATGACTGGCATGTTGAATCCTCGAAGGAAATGTCGCGAGCCGGATGTCGCTTTCTTGCGCACTTTCGGGTTCATCGTGCGTTAACGTATCCTTTCCGATGATGGTTAACAAAATCCAAACAATCGCGCCGAAATTGCAGCCTCAATCTTTCACATCCTAAGAAATCGGGATGCCGAAAACGAGAAAGGCCCGGAAAGCTCGGGCTTTCCAGGCCAGTCTTGACGGTCCGCCTGTGTGATCAGAAGCAGTCCTTGAACAGCGTCCTGGTATTTTCGAGCGTCATTTCGACGGGATTGCCGCCCGCGCTCGGATCTTCGATTGCCATCGCAGAGAGCTCGTCGATCCGGTCCGGTGCGATCCCCATGGCCGAAAGGCTTCCCGGAACCCCGAGTTCTGCGCGAAGCTTCAGCACGTATTCATAAAAACCGTCGAAGCCGCCGGAAATGCCGAGATAGGCGGCAGCACGTGCGATCTTTTCTTCGATGGCGGCGCGGTTGAAACGCAGCACCGCCGGCATCACGACGGCATTGGTCATGCCGTGATGGGTGTTGTAGACGGCGCCGATCGGATGCGACAGCGCATGGATGGCGCCAAGGCCCTTCTGGAAGGCGACGGCGCCCATGGCGGCGGCGGCCATCATGTTGGCGCGGGCTTCGAGGTCGGTTCCTTCCTTATAGGCACGCGGCAGGAATTCCTTGACAAGGCGCATGCCTTCCAGCGCGATACCGGCAGACATCGGATGATAAAATGGCGAGCAATAGGCTTCCAGGCAATGCGCAAATGCATCCATCCCGGTCCCGGCGGTGATGATCTTCGGCATGCCGACCGTCAGCTCCGGATCGGCGATGACGACGCCCGGCAGAAATTTCGGATGGAAAATGATCTTCTTCACATGTGTTGTGGAATTGGTGATGACGCTGGCGCGGCCGACCTCCGAGCCAGTGCCGGCCGTCGTCGGCACCGCAACGATCGGCGCAATGCCCTCGATGCTCGCACGCGTCCACCAGTCCCCAATATCCTCGAAATCCCAGACTGGACGCGTCTGGCCGGCCATGAAGGCGACGCACTTGCCGAGATCGAGGCCCGAACCGCCGCCGAAAGCGACGACGCCGTCATGGCCGCCGTCCTTGAAAGCCCTGACGCCTGCCTCGAGGTTCTTCTCGTTCGGGTTCGGATCGACGTCTGCGAAGATCGCGCGGCCGAGACCTGAATCTTCCAGGATGTCGAGCGCGTTCTTGGTAATCGCCATCGGGGCCAGGCCGCGATCGGTAATCAGCAGCGGCTTCTTCATGCCGAGGCTCTTGCAGGCGTCGGCCAGCTCCTTGATGCGGCCGCGGCCGAGCTTGACTGATGTCGGATAGCTCCAGTTGGCGGTAATATTGCTGCTGCTCATGCTGTGACTTTCTTGAGGTGGAAGGATTTCGGGCGCGTCAGATTGTAAAAGCCGATGATCGACAGCGAGCCGCCGCGGCCCGTCTCCTTGACGCCGGTCCAGCAGAGCGCCGGGTCGAGATAGTCTGCGCGGTTCATGAAAACGGTGCCGGTTTCGATCTCGCGGCCGAGCCGCGCTGCCCGCTCGGCATCCTTCGTCCAGAGCGATGCGGTAAGGCCGTACTGGCTGTCGTTCATCAAAGCCAGTGCTTCCTCGTCGCTCTTTACCTTCATGATGCCGACCGCCGGGCCGAAAGTCTCTTCGCGCATGAACGCCATGGAATGGTCGACGTCGACGAGGATCTGCGGTGCGAGATAGGCGCCGCCGTCATCGGCCGGGAAGAGCTTCGGATCGACGAGTGCCTTGGCGCCCTTGGAAACCGCGTCGGCGATCTGCTCGCGCACCACTTTGGCGAAACGCTTGTTCGCCATTGGACCGAGCGAAGTTTCCGCATCGAGCGGATTGCCGAGCTTGTAATTGGAAACCCATGCGACCGACTTTTCGACAAAGCTGCCATAAAGCGATTCATGCACGTAGATGCGCTCGATGCCGCAGCAGCATTGGCCGGAATTGTAGGTCGCGCCATCCATCAGCGTATCGACGGCCGCATCGAGATCGGCATCTTCCATGACGTAGCCCGGATCCTTGCCGCCGAGTTCGAGCCCGAGGCCCGTAAAGGTCCCGGCTGCGGCCCGCTCCATGGAACGACCACCCTCGACGGATCCGGTGAAATTGACGAAATTGAAGCTGCCGGCGGCGATCAGCGCCGACGTCGTTTCATGGTCGAGAAAGACGTTCTGGAAGACGTCTTCCGGAACACCTGCCTCGACAAAGGCCTGAACCAGCCGCTCGCCGACGAGCAGCGTCTGCGAGGCGTGTTTCAAGATGACGGTATTGCCCGCCATCAGCGCCGGTGCGATCGTGTTGATCGCCGTCATATAAGGATAGTTCCACGGGGCGATCACGAACACGACGCCATGGGCTTCACGCTCGATACGGCGCTCGAACTTGTCACTTTGTTCGACAACAAGCGGCGCCAGCGCGTCGGCAGCGATAGAGGCGACATAGTTGGAGCGCTCGTTGAAGCCTCTGTATTCGCCGCCATACTTGACCGGCCGACCCATCTGCCAGGCGAGTTCCGGCACGACGCGATCGGACATCTCGTTGAGACGCGCAGCACCCTTCAGCACAAGCTGTACGCGCTCTTCCAGCGGCCGCTTCGCCCAAGCCCTCTGCGCCTTGCGGGCGCGGGCAACAACATCCCTCGCCGCCTCCAGCGAGAGCGCCGGACGCTCCGCGTATACCGATCCGTCGACCGGCGAAATGCATTGGATCATGGTCATGGTCTCGTCCTGCCTTTGTATTCTTCAAATCTCTTCGGGCACCAGCCCCTCATCCACCTGCCGACCTTCTTGCGAAAATCGCGGCGAAGAAAGGGATGCCGCACCCCGTCAATCGCAACGCCTGTGGGACAGTCACCTCGCCCCATCAAGGGTTAGGGTGAGGACACAGCAACGACACGCTGCAAAATGCCTTACGCCCTTTCAAAGCCTCTCGCCACTTCCCAATCCGTCACGCGGCGGTCGTATTCCTCCTGCTCCCATTCGGCAGCGCGCGTGTAGTGGTCGATGACGTCATCACCGAAAGCCGTCCGCAGCATCTTTGATTGCGTCATGGCGACCGTCGCGGCACGAAGCGTGTGCGGGATCTCGCGGATATCTCGCGCGCCATAGGCATCGCCGACGAATGGCGATTCGAGTTCGAGCCCGTTCTCAATGCCGTCGATGCCAGCCGCCAGCAGTGCTGCAAAGGCGAGATACGGATTGAGGTCCGAACCACCGACGCGGCATTCGATGCGGATCGCCTTGGTGTCGTCGCCGCAGAGGCGGTAGCCGGCGGTGCGGTTGTCCTTGCTCCAGATCGCCTTCGTCGGTGCGAAGGTGCCGGCCATGAAGCGCTTGTAGGAATTGATATAAGGTGCCAGGAAATAGGTGATCTCGCTTGCGTGGGCGAGAAGGCCGGCCACGTAGTTCCGCATCAAAGGCGACATGCCGTATGTACCCTTCTCGTCGAAGAACAGCGGCGTCTTTGCGTCGGCGCTCCAGAGCGACTGATGGATATGAGAGGAGCTGCCGGCCGACATGTAGCTCCATTTGGCGAGGAAGGTGATTGCCTTGCCCTTCGACCAGGCGATTTCCTTGCAGCCGTTCTTGATGATGGCGTGCCGGTCAGCCATCGTCAGCGCGTCGGCGTAGCGCACGTTGATTTCCTCCTGCCCTGCCGAAGCCTCACCCTTGGAATTCTCGACCGGAATGCCCGCACCCTGCAAGCCGGTACGGATCGCCCGCATCACATCCTCTTCCTTGGTCGTCTGGAAGATGTGGTAGTCCTCGTTGTAGGCGCTGGCGAGCTTGAGATTGCGGTAGCCGGCGGCATGCGCAGCCTCATACGTCTGGTCGAAGAGGAAGAATTCGAGCTCGGATGCCATGAAGGCCTTCATGCCCATGTCTTCCAGGCGCTTGACCTGCTTCTTCAGGATGGCGCGCGGCGAATGCGGCACCTCTTCGTGCGTGTGATGGTCGAGCAGATCGCAAAGAACCAGCGCCGTTCCCTCGAGCCAGGGAATGCGGCGCAGCGTCGAAAGGTCCGGTTTCATCGTGTAGTCGCCGTAACCCTTCTCCCAGCTCGTCGCCTTGTAGCCGGAAACGGTTTCCATCTCCATGTCGGTCGCGACCAGATAGTTGCAGCTATGCGTTTCCTTCCAGGCGCTTTCGAGGAAATATTCCGCCTGGAAGCGCTTGCCCATCAAGCGGCCCTGCATGTCCACCTGGCATGCGAGAATAGTATCGATGCGCCCTTCGGCCACGTCCTTCTTGAGATCATCGAAAGTATAGCTGTTGCTCATCATTTATCCGCCTGAAATCTGGATTGGAAACTCGGGGCAACGAAACAGCATGCAGCGGTCGCCATGACCGGCTAGATGCCTCTTCGCTGGACCGGTGATGGGGCCGCGTGAATGGCGGCCCCGCCATTTGAGAGGGAAGCTCGGTTTTCTTACGCTTCGCCGACGGCCTTTTCGGCAGCCGCGATCTCAGCCTGGCGCTTGGCGACTTCCTCGCCGATCGGCGGGCCCTTGAAGCGGCGCTTTTCGAAGCCGTACCAGACAACGCCGGTTACAATAAGGAAGCCGACGGTGATGTAGAGCGCCCAGTCATTCGGCGGCTGGATGCCGAGCACGAAAATAAGCACCATTGCAATGATCGAGAGCACGGCAAAGAGCTTGAACATTGCCTCGCCAAGATTCCACGGCCCCATCTTGTCCCACTTCGACGTACCCCAGGCGAAGAGGCCGAGCGTGATCGGAATCGCGAAGGAGAAAAAGAGGAAGATGACGGTGCACGAAACGACGATGGTATAGACCGGCGTTTCGCCGATCGAAACGAGCGACGAACCCCAGACGAAGAGGACGGCGAGGATAGAACCGGTCCAGATTGCAGCAACCGGCGTGCGGTGTTTCGGACTGACCTTCGACAATGCCTTGGATGCCGGCAGACCGCCGTCACGCGAGAAGGCGAAGATCATGCGGGAAACCGAAGTGACGGTTGCAAGGCCGCACAGCCACTGGCTGACCAGAATGGCAAGATACAGGATATCCTTGACGATCGGATTGACCTGGCTGTCCATCGCCCAGAAGAACACGTTCCAGCCCTGCTTGGCAGCTTCGTCCATGCTGGGCAGCATCAGCACGAATGCGCAAAGCATGATGTAGCCGAAGAGCGCCGACCAGAGCACGGAGGAAATCATGCCGCGCGGCACGGAATGCGCAGCCTTTACGGTCTCTTCCGACGTATGGGCCGACGCGTCATAGCCGGTGATCGTGTAGATCGGCAGCAGGAGGCCGAGCAGGAACACCCAGGTCGCGGACGTGGCAGGCCAGACATTGCCGCCAGCTTCGCCCGAATAGTTGGCGAAGGTGAAGAGACGGCCGAACTCGTAGGATGGTGCGGCGATCAGGCAAACTGCGGCGAGCGCGATTGCCGTTGCAAAGATCAGGTAGCCAGAAAAGTCCGTGAGCTTGGCGGTCAGGCCGATGCCCATATGGTTCACAAGCGCCTGCGCACCGGTGATGATGACCAGGAAGGCGATGCGAACGAATGTCGTGTCCGCCAGCCCGAGATAGCTCGTGCCGAAGGAGCCCATGAAGAAGTAGTAGGTACCGACGTTGATGGCACCGAGCACCGTCACGAGACCGAGCAGGTTGAACCAGGCGGTCAGCCAGCCGGTGAAGCGGTTGCCGAGGATGGAACCCCAGTGGTAGAGACCGCCTGCGGTCGGATAGGCAGAGCTGATCTGCGCCATGGCAACGGCGAAGACGAGCGAAATGAAGCAGCCGAGTGGCCAACCGATGCCGATCGCAGCACCACCAGCGCCGGCAGTCGCCTGCGCCAGCGAATTGATGCCGCCGGAAAGGATGCAGATGATCGAGAAGGAGACGGCAAAGTTCGAGAACGAACTCATTCGCCTTTCCAGTTCCTGGGCATAGCCCATCGAATGCAGGATGCTCATATCCTGCTTCTTATCAAGTTCGGTATAGTCCGACATGACTTCCCCCTGTTTGACGATCAGCAGCGGAATTGCCGCAGATCCAGTGCCAAAGTTGCCCGCCGCTTTCGCCATACGGACAGATCGCAGTTAGACTGCTCCCTGGGGTCTATTGTTTTATGGTCGGGCTTCCAGGCTTTGCTGGAGGAGCCCTGTCAGATAGTCGGCCATGACCCCTTGGCCGACATCCTCGCTGATGAGGTCGTTGCGGACCTCGATCATTACATTGCGGAGCCCGTTCGAGAGGCCGTGCAGGATCAGCGTGTGCGTGACGCCATCCTCAGGGCCATAGGGCTCGTTTCGTTCGGTTTTGTAGAGCGGGGCGTCAGCCGCCGCTGCCAGCATTCTGTCTGCCAGGCGGCTGTCGGCATCGTGCAGGATGCCGAGCTCGACGGCACGCTCCTTGCCATTATAGACCGGCGTGAAACTGTGAACAGTGACGATCACCGCCTCCTGCCCCCGCGCCTGACGGTCCTTTATGAGATCTCTAACCGCATCGTGGAAAGGTCGATACAGCGCTTCGGTACGGGCCTGCCGTTCCTTTGCGCTCAGATTCCGATTGCCGGGAATGGCATAGATCTCGCTCGTCTCGGGCATTGCGCCTGGCGATTCGGGCGGGCGATTGCAGTCGTAGATCAGGCGAGAGAAGCGCTGAAAGACAAGTGTTGCGTCAAGCGCCGTCGAGATGGCGCGCGCAACTGCCAAAGCGCCCGGATCCCAGGCGATGTGGCTATTGAGCGCTTCCTCGGAAAGACCGAGATCGCCGAGCTGCTCGGGCAGCGCTCGCGAAGCGTGCTCGCAGATGACCAGCAATGGGCTCTTGCCGCGCGGCCGCTCTATTCCGACGCAGTTTCCATCCGCTTCGCTTAGAATCTTGAACTGAGTGAGCACCTAGCCGCGCCTGCCGTTGCCTTAATAATTTCCTTACAAGAAAAGAATTCTTCAGTCTTCGGGCGGTGTCAAGCGCGATCTGAAAATTTCTTTTCATGACAGTGGTTGACATGGATTGTGACAGCGTTGTTAACTTTGAGAGGGAAAGTGGCACAAGACCAATCCCGGGGAGCAAGATCGCGTGAGCGCTGCGTCGAAGACGGTTTCGGACGTCATCCATTCGCATTTCGAAGCGCTGACGCGCGCCGAGAAGCAATTGGCCGAGAGTCTGCTGGATAATTATCCTGTTTCGGGGCTGGGCAGCATCACCACGATCGCCGAAAACGCCGGCGTCTCGACGCCCACCGTCGTCCGCATGGTCCAGAAGCTCGGCTTCAAGGGTTATCCGGATTTCCAGGCGCATCTGCATCAGGAGGTCGAAGCGACGATCTCCAACCCGATCGCCAAACACGATCGTTGGGCTTCCAATGCGCCGGGCACGCATATCCTCAACCGTTTCGCCGATGCCATCATCGGCAATCTGCGCCAGACGCTGAGCGATCTCGACACCGCGACTTTCAACAGCGCCGCTGCCCTGCTTTCGGATCGCAAGCGCGGCCTTTATTTCGTCGGCGGTCGCATCACGGGCGCGCTTGCCGAATACTTCTTCACCCACATGCAGGTCATCCGGCCGAATACCGCACTCTTGTCGTCCAATTCCTCCAGCTGGCCGCAGTATGTTCTCAACATGAATGCCGGCGATTTGCTGATCATCTTCGACATCCGCCGCTATGAGCAGGAGATGGTGAGCCTTGCCCAGGCCGCCCGTACGCGCGGCGCCGAAATCATCGTCTTCACGGACCAATGGGGATCGCCGGCGGCAAAGCTCGCGAAACACGTCTTTCGCGTCCAGATCGAGGCGCCGTCGGCTTGGGATTCTTCGGTCGTCACCCTCTTTATCGTCGAAGCGCTCATCGAAGCGGTCCAGAATTCTACCTGGGACGAGACGAAGGAGCGTATGAAAACACTGGAGGGCCTGTTCGAACAGACCAGGCTGTTCCGAAAACCCGGCTAGGAGGAGAGGCAGGAACGAACAAAACAATAAGGCTGCGTGAAAGAAATAGAACCGAGCGTCGCAGACGAAACAGACTCCGAAAAATACTGGAATCATAAGAAAAACGAACGTCACGCGACCGTCATACAAGCTTCATGCAACGCCAGTAACAGCATCGCCAGACCACTGAAAACCGAAGGAGAACAACAGTGATCTCTAACATTTCTCGACTGCTCTCGCTTTCTACTGCGATCGTCGTAGCTTCGACTGCGATTGCCGCAGCAGAACCGAGCGCCGAACTCGTCGCCGCCGCCAAGAAGGAAGGCACGCTCACCACCATCGCTCTCCCGCACAACTGGTGCGGTTATGGCGACGTCATTGCCGGCTTCAAGGCCAAGTATGGCATCGAAGTCAACGAACTGAACCCGGACGCAGGTTCGGGCGACGAAATCGAAGCAATCAAGGCCAACAAGGGCAATACCGGCCCGCAGGCGCCCGACGTCATCGACGTCGGCCTCTCCTTCGGCCCGTCGGCCAAGGCCGAAGGCCTCATCCAGCCCTACAAGGTCTCCACCTGGGATTCCATTCCGGACTCAGCCAAAGACGCCGACGGCTTCTGGTACGGCGACTACTACGGCGTTCTTTCGTTCGTGGTGAACACCGACATCGTCAAGAACGTCCCGAAGGATTGGGCCGACCTGAAGAAGTCCGAATATGCCAACTCCGTTTCGCTCGCTGGCGATCCGCGCGCTTCCAACCAGGCTGTTCAAGCCGTCTACGCCGCTGGCCTCGCTGCCGGTGAAAAGGATGCCACGAAGGCTGGCGAAGCAGGTCTTGCTTACTTCGCAGAGCTCAACAAGGCCGGCAACCTCGTTCCGGTCATCGGCAAGTCCGCTTCGCTCGCTCAGGGTTCCACCCCGATCGTCGTCGCCTGGGACTATAACGGCCTCTCCTGGCGTGACAGCCTCAACGGCAACCCGCCGGTTGAGGTCGTCGTTCCAGCATCGGGCGTCGTTGCCGGTGTCTACGTTCAGGCGATCTCCGCCTTTGCTCCGCATCCGAATGCTGCCAAGCTCTGGATGGAATACCTCTATTCAGACGAAGGCCAGCTCGGCTGGCTGAAAGGCTATTGCCACCCGATCCGCTTCAACGACCTTGCCGAAAAGGGCCTGATTCCGAAGGAACTGCTCGACAAGCTGCCGCCGGCTGAAGGCTATGCCAAGGCTGTCTTCCCGACACTCGACGAGCAGGCCGCAGGCAAGACCGCCATCACCACCAAGTGGGACAGCGTCGTCGGTGCCAACGTTCAGTAAGGCATGACATCATGCCTCCCCGCCCTGATAGCGGGGAGGCATTTTCTTTCACTCCGAGGCCCCCGGATGAGCTTTGCATGAGCACCGTTTCAACTCCTTTGGCGAGCACCGCCCCCCTGATCAACAAGGATCGCGTAATCGACTGGCTGGGCATCTTGCCCTTCGTCATCTTCGCTCTGCTGTTTCTGATCATCCCCACGCTTTATCTTGTCGTCGGCGCCTTCCTCACGCCCGAAGGCGAATTCACGTTCAAGAACATCGGCGATCTCTTCACCCCGTCGATCATGAGCGCCTATTGGATCAGCATCCGCGTGTCCGTGGCTTCCGCTCTCGGGGGTGCGCTGATCGGCTTCTTTCTCGCATGGGCAGTCGTCCTGGGGGGACTGCCCTCCTCTGTCCGCTCGACACTTTTGACTTTCTCCGGCGTCGCATCGAACTTTGCCGGCGTGCCGCTTGCCTTCTCGTTCCTGGCAACGCTCGGCCGCACCGGCCTCGTCACCATCTTCCTGCGCGACTGGTTCGGCTTCAACCTCTACGGCACCGGCTTCAACCTGCTGTCCTTCTTCGGCCTCACCATCACCTACATGTATTTCCAGATCCCGCTGATGGTGCTGATCCTAACGCCGGCGCTTGACGGCATGAAGAAGGAATGGCGCGAGGCCGCTGAAATTCTTGGCGCCACGAACCGCCAGTACTGGACGATGGTGGCCCTGCCGATCCTCTGGCCGAGCCTGCTCGGCACGACGCTGCTGCTCTTTGCAAACGCCTTCGGCGCCATCGCGACAGCCTATGCACTGACAGGAAGCTCACTGAACATCGTTCCGATCCTGCTTTACGCGCAGATCCGCGGCGATGTCCTTCACAACCCGAACCTCGGCTACGCGATCGCGCTCGGCATGATCGTCATCACCGGCGTCTCCAACGTCCTTTACCTGATGCTGCGCATGCGCGCCGAACGGTGGCAGAAATGAAAGCTCAACGTCTCGGCGCCTGGATCGCCATTTTTCTGGGTGCGTCCTATTTCATCATTCCGCTGATCGGCACCATCGAGTTTTCGCTGCGAATGCGCCGCGGCGTATACAGCTTCGATGCCTATCAGTCGGTCTTTTCGGACATCCAGTTCCGCGAGACCTTCGGCTATTCCATGCTGATGGCCCTTTTGACCATCGTCTTCGGCATGCTGCTCGTCGTGCCGACGGCTTATTGGGTTCGCCTGCGCCTGCCGCAGATGCGCCCGATCGTGGAATTCGTGACGCTGCTGCCGCTGGTCATCCCGGCGATCGTCATCGTCTTCGGCTATCTGCGCATGTATAATTCGTCGTCGGTCCTGCCCCTGACGGGTTACACGACCGGCACGAACATCCTGCTCGTCTGCTCCTACATCACGCTTTCGCTGCCCTACATGTATCGAGCGGTCGATACGGCCATGCGCGCCATCGACGTGCGCACGCTGACAGAGGCGGCCGAAAGCCTCGGCGCCAGCTGGCCGACCATCATGTTCCGCTGCATCTTCCCGAACGTCATGAGCGGCGTGCTGTCGGGCGCCTTCATCACGCTTGCGATCGTCATGGGCGAATTCACGATGGCTGCCCTCCTCAACCGGCCGGCCTTCGGGCCTTATCTGCAGCTCGTCGGTGCCAACAAGGCTTACGAGCCTTCGGCGCTTGCCGTCATTGCCTTCTCGATCACATGGCTCTGCATGGGTCTGCTCAACCTCATCTCCCGTTTCCAAAAATCCGCCCCCGCAAGGTAACTGGCCATGTCATTCCTCACGCTGACCAATCTTCAGAAATCCTTCGGCCAGGTTCAGGTCGTCCATAATTTCAACATGAGCATCGAGAAGGGGGAATTCGTCTCTTTCCTTGGGCCGTCCGGCTGCGGCAAGACTACGGTGCTGCGCATGATCGCCGGCTTCGAAACGCCGACCGGCGGCAGCCTCTTCATCAACGGCAAGGATCAGCGCCCGCTGAAACCGAACCAGCGCAACATCGGCATGGTCTTCCAGGCTTACGCACTGTTCCCGAACATGAACGTGCACGACAACGTCGCCTTCGGTCTCAAGGTTGCGGGCATGTCGAAGGCCGACATCGATGCGCGCGTGAAGGAAATGCTGGGCCTCATCCGCCTCGACCATCTCGCTGATCGCTTTCCCTACCAGATGTCGGGCGGCCAGCAGCAGCGCGTGGCGCTTGCCCGCGCGCTTGCCGTCAAGCCGCAGGTCCTGCTGCTCGACGAGCCACTCTCCGCGCTTGATGCGAAGATCCGCGTGTCGCTTCGCGAAGAGATCCGCCTCATTCAGCAGAAGCTCGGCATCACCACCATCTTCGTGACGCACGACCAGGAAGAGGCGCTCTCGATTTCCGACCGAATTGTCGTTATGAATGCCGGCAAGGCGGACCAGATCGGTACACCCTTCGAGGTCTACAATACGCCCGCAACCCGCTTCGTCGCGTCCTTCGTCGGGACGCTGAACATGATCGAGGCGAAGGTCGTCGATCCGGCGGCAAACCGCATCCAGATCGGCGACCAGGCCGTGACGCTCAAGCAGTCGCTCGCAGCCTACAAGGCAGGCGAGACCGTTTCGCTGGCGCTTCGTCCGGAAGCAGGCTCGCTTTCCGACAGCGTCAGGAGCGATACGGCGCTGACCGGCCAGGTCATCTCCGCCCACTTCCTGGGCTCCGTCATCCGCACCCGCATGAATGTCGGCGGCAACGTCATTTCCTTCGACATGTTCAACAGCCCGGGCATCACCCCGCCACAGGCAGGCGAAACCGTCACGCTCCGCTTCATGGCCGCCGACCTGCTCGTCGTGCGCGATTGATCTTGCACAAATGACTGGACAAGAGCGCCATTCTCCGTGGCAGTTTTTTCTTTTCCAAACGCGTCAATAATCCGCCATCAGGAAAAAACGCTTGAACTGACGGGCGCCATGCCGCATGGACCGAACGATCCCTGTTCATCCACAAGCGCAGCCTCATGTCTCCCACCACCACGCCCGCCGCGGCTCCCCGCCGCCTCACCTCCCAGGATTTCCGCACGCTCGGCCTTTCCGCTCTCGGCGGTGCGCTGGAATTCTACGACTTCATCATCTTCGTGTTCTTCGCCACCGTCATCGGCCATCTGTTCTTCCCGCCGGATATGCCCGGCTGGCTGGTGACCATCCAGACCTTCGGCATCTTCGCCGCCGGTTATCTCGTTCGTCCGCTTGGCGGCGTCGTGCTTGCACATTTCGGCGACAAGTTCGGCCGCAAGCGCGTCTTCGCCTTTTCGATCCTGCTGATGGCGCTCTCGACACTCGGCATGGCCGCCATGCCGACCTATGCCTCGATCGGCGTTGCCGCTCCCATCCTGCTGATCCTAATGCGCATCCTTCAGGGTGCGGCGATCGGCGGCGAGGTGCCGGGCGCCTGGACCTTCGTCGCTGAACACGTCCCTTTCCGCCGCGTCGGCTTTGCCTGCGGTTTCCTGTGTTCCGGCCTGACACTCGGCATCCTGCTCGGTTCCTTCATCGCGACGATCATCAACTCGGTCTTCACGTCCGAGGAGGTCGCTGCCTATGCCTGGCGCATTCCCTTCTTCGTCGGTGGCATCTTCGGCCTCGTCGCCGTCTATCTGCGGCGCTGGCTGCAGGAAACACCGATCTTCTCTGAAATGAAGCAGAGCCGTTCTCTGGCGCGGGAACTGCCGCTGAAGGCGGTGCTTCGCGATCATCCGCGCGGCGTCATCATTTCGATGCTGCTGACCTGGATCCTGTCAGCGGGCATCGTCGTCACCACGCTGATGACCGCTACCTTCCTTGAGAAACTTTACGGCCACACCGCCAAGCAGGCGCTTGCCGCGACGAGCTTCAGCACGCTGTTCTTGATCTTCGGCACGGCAGCCGCGGGCGCGATCGTCGACCGCGTCGGCTCCGGCAAGTTCTTCACCGCCGCCAGCATCTTCTTTGGCCTCGCTACCTTCGCGTTCTACAGCTACGCTGCCGTCTCGCTGACAGTGCTCTTCGTGCTTTACGCGATCATGGGCCTTTCCGTCGGCATGGTTGGCGCCGTGCCCTACGTGATGGTCCGGGCCTTTCCCGCGCGCGTCCGCTTCACGGGGCTTTCCTTCTCGTACAACGTATCCTATGCGATCTTCGGCGGTCTCACCCCGCTGGCAGTCGCCTCGCTGCTGCCGATCAACCCCATGGCGCATGCCTATTACCTGCTTTTCATCGCTGCACTCGCCTTCATTCTCGGGCTTTACCTGATGGCCAGGGGCGACAGCGTCGAAGCCGAGGTCGGCATCGAGGAACTCACCGAGCGGCTTGCGGCAAGCTCGTAAGCCATATGCCAACGGCCGGACGGCAGTTTGCCCGGCAACCTAACATCATTCGAGGATCTTTCGATGATTACCTGCCATCTGCGCTACGTCCTCGACCCTTATAAGATCGCGGAATTCGAGGAATATGCTCGGCTCTGGATTCCGATCGTCAACCGGATGGGCGGCACCCATCACGGCTACTTCCTGCCGTCCGAAGGCGCCAACAACATTGCCGTTGCCCTCTTTTCGTTCCCGAGCCTTGCCGCCTACGAGGATTATCGTACACGCATGGCGACGGACACCGAGTGCCAGGCGGCCTTCGAGCTCGACCGCCGCAACCGCAGCATCATCAGCTACGAACGAAGCTTCATGCGGCCCGTCCTCGGATGAGCTGAAGATACGTATGAAACAAGCCAGCTCGAGGGCGAAAATCTATCTTGCGACCTAACGGATCGCTTGGTCCTTGGCATCGAAGCGATGCATATGTGCCTTGTCCGGCGTCGCATAAACAATCTCGTCCGGCTCGTACTTGTGTTCGCCAAACAGGCGCGCCGTCAGCAGGCCACATTGATCCGACTCCAGATAGACGATCGTATCGGCGCCGAGATGCTCGACATGCACGATTTTGGCCTTCCAGGTCCCCTGCTCGCGTGAAAGCGTCAGATGCTCGGGACGAACGCCGATCGTCCTTGCCTCCTTGTCGCCGAGCTTCTCTGCCGGGATCAAGTTCATCATCGGCGAGCCGATAAAGCCAGCGACGAAGACGTTTGCCGGACGATTGTAGAGTTCCATCGGCGAACCGACCTGCTCGATTGCACCGGCGTTCAGCACGACGATCTTGTCGGCCAGCGTCATCGCCTCGACCTGGTCGTGGGTGACGTAGATCATCGTCGCCTTCAGGCTGCGATGCAGGCGGGCGATCTCCAGGCGCGTCTGGACGCGCAGTGCCGCATCGAGGTTGGAAAGCGGCTCGTCGAAGAGGAAAAGTTCCGGTTCGCGCACGATGGCGCGGCCAATCGCGACGCGCTGACGCTGGCCGCCGGAGAGCTCGGCGGGCCGGCGCGCGAGATAGGGCTCAAGCGACAGCATCGACGATGCCTTGCCGACGCGCGTGTCGATCTCGTCCTTCGGCATTCCGGCCTGCTTCAGGCCGAGCCCCATGTTGTCCTTCACCGTCAAGTGGGGATAAAGCGCGTAGGATTGGAAGACCATGGCGATACCGCGCTTGGCGGGCGGCTTCAGCGTCTCGTCCTTTCCGTTGATGAGGACGGCGCCGGACGTCACGTCTTCGAGGCCGGCGATGCTGCGCAGCAGCGTCGATTTTCCGCAACCGGACGGTCCGACGAAAATAACGAATTCGCCGTCCCTGACCTCAAGGTCGATGCCCTTCAGCACCTCATGCGTGCCATAGGTCTTGCGTATGGATTTGAGTTGAAGCGATCCCACTAGTCGTTCCCTTGCAGTTTGACCGGTTTGCCAGTGCGCACGCTCTCATCGGCGGCGAGGCAGATTCGTAGCGATGCAACGGCATCGGCCATGTGGCGATTGAGGTCGAGATCCTCGCGAATGGCCTTGAGCATGAAGGACTGCTCGCGCTCGCAGAGCTCCTGATGGCCGGGTTCTCCCGCCATCGTCATGTCCTGATCCGGCCTGACGAACTTGCCCTCCGGCCCCGTCTCGGCACTGTGCAGCCGGATGACGGAGGTTTTGGTGTGCGTGTCGATGTCGTCGGATTTCGCGTTCGGGTCCATGACGATCGAGACCGCCCCGTTCGGCGACATGACATCTTTCACGAAGAAGGCCGTCTCCGAGATCATCGGCCCCCAGCCGGCCTCGTACCATCCAACGGAACCGTCCTCGAAGATCACCTGCAGGTGGCCGTAATTGTACATGTCCGGCGCGATCTCGCCGGAAAGTCGCAGCCCCATGCCGCGCACCTCGACGGGCTTGGCATCGGTGATCTGGCACATGACGTCGACGTAATGCACGCCGCAATCCACGATCGGCGATGTCGTCTGCATCAGTGACTTGTGCGTCTGCCAGGTCGGGCCACTGGATTGCTGATTGAGGTTCATGCGAAACACATAAGGCGGCCCAAGTTTCCGCGCTTCCTCTATCAGCTTCATCCAGGACGGATGATGGCGAAGGATGTAGCCGATCACCAGTTTCCGCCCGGCCTTCTTCGCAGCCGCCACGACGCGCTCGGCGTCGGCAACGGTCGTTGCAAGCGGCTTTTCCACGAAGACATCACAACCGGCCTCGAATGCGGCGACCGCATAATCGGCATGGCTGTCGGAATAGGTGCAGATGGAGCAGAGATCGGGCTTCAGTTCGGTCAGCGCCGTCTCGAAGTCGGGATAGATCCTGTAGCCCAGCAGCTCCGGCGCAAGCTCCGGCTTCGAGCGGTTGACGAGACCGACGATCTCGAAGTCCGGGTTGTTGTGATAGGCGAGCGCATGGCTGCGGCCCATATTGCCGAGCCCCGCGACGAGAACACGGACCGGCTTCTGCGAAATGGTCATTTCACTGCTCCGGAGGTGATGCCGCGGATCAGCTGCCGCGAGAAGATGACGTAGAGCACGAGGATCGGCAGGATCGCCAGCGACAGCGCAGCCAGAACGGCGTTCCAGTTGGTGACGAATTGCCCGATGAATATCTGCGAGCCGAGCGTGACGGTCTTGGTGGATTCGGCCGGCGCCAGGATCAGCGGGAACCAGAGATCGTTCCAGATCGGGATCATCGTAAAGACCGCAACCGTCGCCATAGCCGGGCGCACAAGCGGCAGCACCAGCCGGAAGAAGATTGCGTATTCGGAAAGCCCGTCAATGCGGCCGGCATTCTTCAGGTCATCGGAGACCGTGCGCATGAATTCCGACAGGATGAAGATCGCCAGCGGAATGCCCTGCGCCGTGTAGACTAGAACCAGCGCTGTCAACGTATTGACGAGACCCGCTGCCACCATGCCCTGCAGGATCGCGACCGTGCCGAGGCGGATCGGGATCATGATGCCGATCGCCATGTAGAGGCCCATCAGCGCGTTGCCGCGGAAGCGGTATTCGGACAAGGCGAACGCCGCCATCGCGCCGAACAGCAGCACGAAGAAGATCGAGACGACCGTCACGATGAAGCTGTTCTGGAAATAGGTCGCGAAGTCGCCCTGCCCCAGCACCGTCTGATAGCCGACAAGGCTGAAGGTCGAGGGCGTTGGAAGCTGCATCGGCGAACGGAAGATCGCGTTGCGGTCCTTGAACGAGTTGATGATCGTGAGAAACACCGGAAAGATGGCGACGAGCGTGTAACCGATCAAAGCCAGGTGAACGAGCCCGGTGCGGATGGGCGATGTGCGTGCTCTGTTGGACATGGACCACGCTCCTTAGAACTGATACCGGCGCATGCGCCGCTGGATGGCAAAAAGATAGAAAGAGACGCCAGCGAGGATGATCAGGAACATCGTCGTCGCGATCGTCGCCCCCATGGAGCGGTCGCCGAGCTGCAGCTGGAAGCCGAAGAAGGTGCGGTAGAGCAGCGTTCCCAGAATGTCGGTGGACATATCGGGACCGGCAAGCGCGCCCTGCACCGTGTAGATCAAGTCGAAGGCGTTGAAATTGCCGACGAAGGTCAGGATCGAGATGATGCCGATCGCCGGCAGGATCAGCGGCAGCTTGATCTTCCAGAACTGTGCCCAGCCGGTGATGCCGTCGCATTCTGCCGCCTCGATCACCTCTTCCGGAATGCTGAGCAGCGCCGCGTAGATCAGCATCATCGGGATGCCGATATATTGCCAGTTGGAAATCAGCGAGACGGCGACCAGCGCCGGGCCGGACTGGCCGAGCCACGGCGCGAAGAAGGATTTCATGCCGACAAGGCTCATGAGCCAGGGTGCAACGCCCCAGATCGGCGAGAGGATGAGCTTCCAGATGAAGCCGACGATCACGAAGGAAAGCAGTGTCGGCAGGAACATCGCCGTGCGGTAGAAGGCGACGAAACGCAGCCGCGGCGTGGACAGGAGCGCCGCCAGCGCAACGCCGATCGGATTCTGCACACACATATGGATGGCGAAAAAGATCAGGTTGTTGACAAGCGCGTTCCAGAAATCTTGCGCCCAGCGTGGATCGCCGAACAGGACCTTGTAGTTCGCAAGGCCAACGAAGGCGGGCACACCGTCAACCACATTGTAGAACGATAGCCTGAGCGTTTCGATCAACGGCAGGATCATGATCGCCGAGTAGATGACGATTGCCGGAAGAAGAAAGACACCGATATGCCAGCGCACCGGGCGCTTGAGCGAAATCGGGGTTGCCGATGTCAGATCGGTCATTGTTTCAGGCTCGCTTTGCTTCGTTCTCTCCCTCGTCCCTGTCTTCGGTTTATGCCGATCAACAGGGATCCAGTTCGCCGCCACGGCGCCACGGGAGACTCTTCTCAGGCGAAAGACTTCGCTGGGCTTTTTTCCTGTGACGAGCACAGGAACGAGGGCGGCGAAGATCGCCGCCCTTCTTGCGGCTTACTTGCCCGGCTTGTACCAGCCGTCTAGACCCTTCTGGAGCTTTTCGGCAGCCACTTCCGGCGTATCGGTGCCGTTGATGACATTGGCTGATTCAACCCAGGTTTCGTTTTCGAGGTTCGGCGTGCCCCGCGACAGGATCTGATAGGTCGAGCGGACGGTCGACTTGTACGGGCCACGCCAGGAAACGAATTCCTGAGCCAGCGGGTCACTCATCTTCACCGGATTTGAGTTCAGGCTGAAGAAGCCTGGCAGCGAGTTTGCGTAAATGTCTGCGAATTCGGAGGAAGCAACCCAGCTCAAAAACTTCTTTGCTTCCTCAGGATGTGGGCTTTTCGTATTCAAGCCGACGCCGATGTCCGGATGGTCGGAGATGTAGCCGGTGTCGCCAGCCTTCGGAACCGGCGGCGGGAATGCGCCCATCTTGAACTGCGCCTGGCTGTTGAACAGCGAAATTTCCCACGAGCCGGCCGGGTAGATCGCTGCACGGCCGAGCGTGAAGAGGTTTTGGCTGTCGGAATAGGTCTGCGCTTCGAAGCCGTCGCCGAGATAGGGCTTCCACTTGGCGAGTTCCTTGAAAGGCTCGACCCACTCGGCATCCGTCAGCTTCTTCTTGCCTTGGATCAGGGCCATGCGGCCCTCTTCGCCCTTCCAATAGTTCGGGCCGATGTTCTGGTAGCCCATGGTTGCGGCTTCCCAAAGATCCTTGGTGCCCATTGCCATCGGGATGTAGGTGCCGTCCGCCTTGATCTTTTCGAGCGCGGCGTAGAACTCGTCCTGCGTCTTGGGAACGGCGATGCCAAGCTTGTCGAAGGCATCCTTGTTGTAGATGAAGCCGTGAATGACCGAAGCCATCGGAACGCAGAAGGTCGACTTGCCGTCGTCGGTCGACCAGGCAGCCTTGGCAACCGGCGTGAAGTTTTCCATGCCCGGCAGGCTTGTCAGATCAGCAAGCTGCTTCTTGTTAAAGAGTTCGAGCGAGGCGTCGAACGGGCGGCAGGTGATGATGTCGCCTGCCGATCCGGCATCGAGCTTTGCGTTCAGCGATGCGTTGTATTCAGTCGGCGCAGTCGGCGAGAAAACGAGCTTGATGCCCGGGTTCTTGGCCTCGAAGGCCGGGATGATCTTTTCCTGCCAGATCTGCAGGTCGTCGTTGCGCCAGCTTTCGATCGTCAGCGTGACGTCCGCAGCATAGGCAAAGCCGGCAGACGTAAGCAGACTGGAGGCAAGCAGCAGGCTTTTCAGAGCAGTGTTTTTCATTTCCCTCTCCTGTTTTAAGCGCCGCGGGGGCGCTATCTTGGTTCTGAAACAAGCAGTTGGCGTGCCTGAAGGCTACACCCAACTCCCCTTGGAAGGGCCGTCATCACCTGCCGACCCCCGAAAGCCAGACGGACGCTGAAGGCGAAGACGCCCCGGCCCGTATGCGCCCTGCCGATACGCTGAACCGGGCGCGATATTATCCTTAAGGAAAAGCTGCAGGCGGCTCGGTCTCCACGGCGTTTGCGCCGACGCGGCAATCGTAGTTCCACCTTTTCTCAAAGAGACCGGCTGGTGTCCTGACGCCGGTTCCATCTGCCTCTACGTGCTGTTCCCTTTTCCAGAATTAAGGCCAAAAAAATACCAATTGTCCAGCCGAATTTTAACTTTTGACGTCCGTAAGCTTCATTTAAAAATTTTATCTTTAAAAATCAAAGAGATACAAATGCAGATTTTTCGCGCCAATTCCGCTTGGTAAATGGTATTTTTTTGGTATGGTAATAAAACCAAATGGATGCGTCGTTCGGAGGTTCGATGACGGAACTGGCAATCGGCATAGACGGAGGCGGATCGAGCTGCCGTGCTGCAGTTGCGGACAGAAGGGGCAATGTTCTGGGCCGCGGCAAGGCGGGGCCTGCCAACATCCTGTCCGATCTAGACGGCTCTCTCCTCAATATCGTGGAGTCAGCGCACGATGCTCTGCGCGAAGCGGGCCTGCCTGCAGAAACCATCTCCAAAGTCTCCGCAGTTGTCGGAGTCGCGGGCGCCAATGTCGGCGACTACGGAGCCCGCATCGAACGCAACTTGCCCTTCGCAGACGGCCATGTCGTCACTGATGCTCTGATCGCGCTTCAGGGCGCGCTTGGCGATTCCGACGGCGTCATCGGCGCCTTCGGCACCGGTTCGGTCTACAATGCGCGCCGGGACGGCAAATTGCGAGGCATCGGCGGCTGGGGCTTCGTCGTCGGTGATCAGGCGAGCGGTGCGCGCCTCGGCCGCGACCTTTTGGAAAAGTCGCTGCTCGCCTACGACAAGGTGCGCCCGTCTTCGCCGCTGACGGCAAAGCTCATGGCTGAATATGGCGGCGACCCCGAACGCGTCGTCGAATTCGCCCACGCCTCGAAACCCAGGGATTTTGCGCGATACGCGCCGCTTGTCTTCGACTACGCCGCACAAGGCGACAAGATCGCAATTGGCATCATCAAGGACGCCGCATTGGCGATCGACGAAAACCTGGACGCCCTCCTCTGGCCGGAATGCCCGGCGATCTGTCTGCTCGGCGGCCTCGCGGGGGCTTACGAACCCTGGCTGGCCGAGCGGCATAAAGCACTCCTCAGAGTGCCTAAAGGCGATGTCCTCCAGGGTGCGATCGAACTCGCAGTAAATTATCTTCAGGAGCGACAGAAGGGCGCGGCATGACGGATGATTTTGCCAGCATTCTTTCCCCCGAGCGCCTTCAAGCCGGCGGCAGCGGCCCGCTCTATGTCAAGCTGCGCCGCACTCTTGAAGAGGCCATCCGTGCCGGTACCCTCGGCCACGGCGACGCCTTGCCTCCGGAGCGTGACATCGCGGAGTTCTCGACCGTCAGTAGGGTCACGGTCCGCAAAGCGATAGACGAACTCGTCGCGGACGGCCTGCTCGTGCGCCGCCATGGGTCCGGCACGTTTGTGACCAAGCCGGTCTCGAAGGTCGAACAGCGCCTGTCGCAGCTCACCTCCTTTACCGAGGATATGGCCCGCCGCGGCATGACCTCTCGCTCCGAATGGCTGCACAAGGGCATCCACACCCCCTCGCCCGACGAGATGATGATTCTCGGCCTTGCCGCCGACATCAAGGTCTCGCGGCTGAGCCGCCTGCGCATCGCCGACGACCAGCCTCTGGCAATCGAAAATGCCAGTGTCTCCGGCGAATTCCTGCCGGATCCTTTCGTGGTGACGACATCTCTTTATGCTGAACTGGAGCGGCGCCAGGTTCGTCCGGTACGCGCGGTGCAGCGCATCTCTGCCACGAATATGAAGGACGCCGACGCCCATCTCCTTGGTGTTCCCGTTGGCGCCGCCGGCCTATCGATCGAGCGTATCTCCTATCTCGGTTCGGGGCGCGCGGTCGAATTCACCCGCTCGCTCTATCGTGGCGACGCTTATGATTTCGTGGCAGAGCTGACGATCGGGGCCTGAGAATTGCCAGATGCGAGCGGCCCAGCGGTCATCGGTGGCAAGGTGATCAGCTCATCGCCGGTCAGCGAGGTGGCCCAACCGTGCGGTATCGCGCAGAACTGCGTTCAATTCTCGCCTTCCCAGGCTCTAATGTCGTCATTATCCATCGGTTAGCACCGGAGAATGAATGCAAGAATATGTAGAGTTATCAAATACATAAACCCGGAAAGTGATTCACTTTCCGGGTTTCATGAATCAACACCTACATCGCACACACGGCACTCATGCCGCGTCGTCGATCTCCTCGGCGGCCTTGCGCGGCACGTAGTTGAGTACCGGCCCGAGCCAGCGTTCCACTTTGGAAATCTCCATGCCCTTTCGAACCGCATAGTCTTCGACCTGGTCACGCTCCACCTTGGCGACCCCGAAATAATAGCTATCGGGATGGCCGATATAGAGGCCCGAGACCGAAGAGCCGGGCCACATGGCGTAGCTTTCTGTCAGTTTCACGCCGGCTGCCTTCTCGGCGTCTAACAGGCGGAAGAGCGTCGCTTTTTCTGTATGGTCGGGCTGCGCCGGATAGCCCGGCGCAGGGCGGATGCCGGCATATTCCTCGGTGATGAGTTGCTCGTTGCTAAGCGTCTCATCCTTGGCATAGCCCCAGTATTCGCGTCGGACCCGTTCGTGCATGCGCTCGGCAAAGGCCTCCGCGAAACGGTCGGCGATCGCCTTGACGAGGATCGAGGAGTAGTCGTCGTTCGCCCGCTCGAAGCGCTCGGCGATGGCGATTTCCTCGATGCCCGCCGTCACCACGAAGCAGCCTACATAGTCCTCGACGCCGCTCGAAACCGGTGCGACGAAATCCGACAACGCCACGTTCGGGCGGCCGTCGCGCTTCGAAAGCTGCTGGCGGAGGGTGTAGAAGGTCGCAAGCTCTTTGTCGCGCGCCTCATCGGCGAAGAGACGGATATCGTCGCCGATGCTGTTGGCCGGCCAGAAGCCTATCACGGCGCGTGGGCGGAACCACTTTTCGTCGATTACCTTCTTGAGCATCGCCTGTGCATCGGCCCAGAGCTGGCGCGCAGCTTCGCCCTGCTTCTCGTCTTCGAGGATTGCCGGGAAGCGCCCGCGCATCTCCCAGGTCTGGAAGAACGGCGTCCAATCGATGTATTTGGCGATTTCGGCCAGATCGTAATCCTCGAACACCTTGGTGCCGGTGAACTGCGGCCTGGTCGGCTTGTAGGAAGCCCAATCCACCTGCTGCGCATTTTCGCGGGCGCGGGAAAGTGGCAGGCGAACCTTCTCGGCTTCGCTGCGCGCATGGGCAGCGGCAACCTTGGCATATTCAGAGCGGATATCGTCGATATAGCCCTGGCGAGTATCCGGAGACAGCAAGGACGAGACGACGCCGACGGCGCGGCTCGCATCCGTCACATAAACCGTCTGGCCCTTGTTGTAGCCTGGATGGATCTTCACCGCCGTATGTACACGGCTGGTCGTCGCGCCGCCGATCAGCAGTGGGATATCGAAGCCCTCACGTTCCATCTCGGCTGCCACATGCACCATCTCGTCAAGCGAAGGCGTGATGAGGCCCGAAAGGCCGATGACATCGACCTTTTCGGCCACTGCCGTCTCGAGGATCTTCGTCGCCGGCACCATCACGCCGAGGTCGATGATCTCGTAATTGTTGCAGGCTAGCACGACGCCGACGATGTTTTTGCCAATGTCGTGCACGTCGCCCTTGACGGTCGCCATCAGGATCTTGCCTGCAGCCTGCCTCTCGTCGCCGCCATTGAGACGCTTTTCCTCTTCCATGTAGGGCAGCAGTACGGCGACAGCCTGTTTCATGACGCGCGCCGACTTGACGACCTGCGGCAGGAACATCTTGCCCGAGCCAAACAGATCGCCGACGACATTCATGCCGGCCATCAGCGGGCCCTCGATGACATGGAGCGGACGTGCCGCCTTCTGGCGGGCCTCTTCGGTATCGGCCCCGATGTATTCGGTAATGCCGTTGACCAAAGCATGTTCAAGACGCTTCTCGACCGTCCATCCGCGCCAGGAAAGATCCTGAACCCTGGCTTCCTTCGTCCCTGCACCGCGGAAACGTTCGGCGACTTCGAGCAGGCGCTCGGTACCGTCCGGCCGGCGGTTCAAAACGACGTCTTCGCAAGCCTCGCGCAGTTCCGGATCGATCTGGTCATAGACCGCAAGCTGGCCGGCATTGACGATACCCATGTCCATGCCAGCCTGGATGGCGTGGTAGAGGAACACCGCATGCATCGCCTCGCGCACCGGCTCGTTGCCGCGGAACGAGAAGGACAGATTGGAAACACCGCCGGAAATATGCACGAGCGGCATGCGTTGGCGGATCGTACGCGTCGCCTCGATGAAATCGACGCCGTAATTGTTGTGTTCCTCGATGCCGGTCGCGACCGCAAAGATGTTCGGATCGAAGATGATGTCTTCGGGCGGGAAACCCGCCTTCTCGGTCAGGAGCTTATAGGCGCGCGTGCAGATTTCTACCTTGCGCTCATAAGAATCCGCCTGCCCCGTCTCGTCGAAGGCCATAACGACGACGGCCGCGCCATAACGGTGCAGCAGCTTCGCCTGGGCGAGGAAATTCTCTTCGCCTTCCTTCAGCGAGATCGAGTTGACGATCGGCTTGCCCTGAACGCACTTCAGGCCGGATTCGATGATCGAGAACTTCGACGAGTCAATCATCACCGGCACGCGGGCAATGTCGGGCTCGGCTGCAATCAGGTGCAAGAACTCGACCATTGCCTTTTCCGAATCGATCAGGCCCTCGTCCATGTTGATGTCGATGACCTGCGCACCGTTTTCCACCTGATCGCGGGCGACATCGAGCGCTGCCGTATAATCGGCATTGGTGATCAGCTTGCGGAAGCGGGCCGAACCGGTGACGTTTGTGCGCTCGCCGACGTTGACGAAAGGGATGTCCTTGGTCAGTTCGAAGGGTTCAAGGCCGGACAAAGACATGAAGGGCCGATGCTCGGGAATCGGCCGCGGCTTGTACCTGGCAACTGTCTCGGCGATCGCGCGGATATGTTCCGGCGTCGAGCCGCAGCAGCCGCCAACGATGTTGACGAGGCCCTCGCGGGCAAAACTGTCGATCTGCCCCGCCATCAGCTCCGGCGTTTCGTCATACTGGCCGAATTCGTTCGGCAATCCGGCATTCGGATAGGCGCAGACAAAGGTGTCGGCTACAGCTGCGAGCTCCTGCAGATGCGGACGCATCGCATTGGCACCGAGCGCGCAGTTGAGGCCGATCGTGAACGGATTGGCGTGGCGTACCGAGTTCCAGAAGGCCGAAGGCGTCTGTCCAGACAGCGTGCGGCCGGAAAGATCGGTAATCGTGCCCGAGATCATCACCGGCAGGCGAATACCCTTGGCTTCGAACCGCTCCTCACAGGCAAAGATTGCAGCCTTGGCATTCAGCGTATCGAAGATGGTCTCGATGAGGACAATGTCTGCTCCACCATCGATGAGGCCATCGATCTGCTCGCCATAGGCAATGCGCAGTTCATCGAAGCTGATGGCGCGAAAGCCCGGGTTGTTCACATCCGGCGAAATCGAGGCGGTGCGGTTCGTCGGGCCGATGGCGCCTGCCACGAAACGGCGGCGGCCATCCTCGCGCTCGGCGCGGATCGCTGCGCGGCGCACGATCTCGGCGCCTTCCTTGTTGAGAGCATAGACCTCGCCTTCCATCTGATAATCGGCCTGCGCGATGCGGGTCGAGGAGAAGGTGTTGGTTTCGAGAATATCGGCGCCGGCCTTGGCGTATTTGTAATGGATTTCCTCGATAGCATCCGGCTGCGTCAGGATCAAAAGATCGTTATTGCCCTTCTGGTGACAGGCGCAGCCGATAAAGCGCTCGCCCCGGAACTGATCCTCATCGTAGCCGAGGCCCTGGATCTGCGTGCCCATGGCGCCGTCAAGAACGAGGATCCGCTCGCTCGCGGCTTTCCGCAGAGCTGCAAAGACTTCGCTGCCGTCGCGTTTTGCCCCTTCGGGACCAAAAAGATTGTCGAACACGGGCGGACTCCTTGACGTCGTTAAAGACTAAAGTGACCAAATCACATAAAGATATCTTTATGTCAATATATGCTAGGCGTTTCGGTGTTTGGAACACCTGGCGGGTGACAGACTCGAGCGTGCCCTGTATAGGCCATTTCGCAAGGCGTTGTGCACGAAATCGGAGGAGTAACATGGCACCTGCAATTGGCGGAACCGGGCTCGGAAACTGGAGCGCCCGCGCATATCACCGCAACTGGCTTCTTGCCCAGGCGAACGGCCTTTTCGATTTCTTCCAGCACAATTCGGTCAATCCCAAGGGTGGTTTTTACGATCTCGACGACCATGGCAGGCCGCTAAATGCCGAGGGACAGGTTCGCAGCATCCACATTGCTTCGCGCGCAGTCCACTGCTTCTCGCTCGGCGTCCTTCTCGGCCGTCCGGGTTCAGCCGGCGTCGTCGACCATGGCATGGACTACCTCTGGAATCATCATCGCGACAAGAAGAACGGCGGCTACTTCTGGTCGCTGAACAATGACGGCCCGGTCGATTACAACAAGCAGGGCTATGGCCATGCCTTCGTCCTTTTGGCCGCGTCCTCAGCGAAAACCATCGGCCATCCGCTGGCCGACGGCATGCTGGCCGACATCACCGAGGTCCTCAATTCACGGTTCTGGGAACCTGTGCATGGGGCCATCGCCGAAGAATTCACATCCGACTGGCAACCGCTCGACGGCGGCGCCTATCGCGGCCAGAACTCCAACATGCATCTGACCGAAGCGCTGATGGCGGCCTTCGAGGCCACCGGCGACAAGAACTATCTCGCCAAGGCCGAAAGCATCGCCGATCTCGTCATTCTGCGGTCGGCAGGTTCCGTCGGCTGGCGCGTCGCCGAGCATTTCAGCGCCGACTGGGCACTCGACAAGAACTACTATCATCCAAACGAGATGTTCCGTCCCGCCGGCACCACGCCCGGCCACTGGCTTGAATGGGCCCGTCTCCTCCTGCAGCTGTGGTCACTCGGCGGCAAGCGCCACGACTGGATGCCCGACGCGGCGAAGGCCCTCTTCGCACAATCCATGGCGCTCGGTTGGGACGACGACAAGGGCGGCTTCTTTTACACGCTCGATTGGGACGACAAGCCAGTCAAGCGCAACAAGCTCTGGTGGCCCGCCTGCGAGGGCGCCGCCGCCGCCCATTTCCTCAACGAGCACCTGCCGAGCGACTTCCACGAGCAAAGCTACCGCAAGATCTGGAACATCATCGAACGCGCCTTTATCGACCATGAAAACGGCGGTTGGCACGAAGAGCTGACGGAAGAGCTCGTTCCGTCCCACAGCCTCTTCCCAGGCAAGGGTGATATCTACCACGCGCTCCAGGCCTGCCTCATTCCGCTCTTCCCGGCGACCGGCAGCCTGACCAAGGGCATCTTAGAGACCGGCGGGAGGATTTGAGGCAACTCCCCAACATGAGGCCGGAGGCTTTTCCCTGACGCCATCATTCCTTTGGAGTAGCGTTCACGGGTCGGCCATCGCCACACACGGATTAACATCTTTCCCGCTTGAAAGGCGGAAGATGTTAACTCAGCCGCAAGGTATCCAAATCCTTCGCCAGTATCAGCGACAGCGCCTCCACGACGAGGTTGTGGTCGTCGCGCTGCGGCAGACCCGAAACCGTGACGGCGCCGATGCAGCCAGTTCCTTTGACGTTGATTGGGAAACTGCCGCCATGCGGGGCGTAGTCGGCGCCGGATAGACCGTTGTCTTCGACCGTCTTTCCGTCCTTCTGCAGCTTCAGACCACAGGCATAGCTGCTCTTCCAATAGCGGAATACCATGTTGCGCTTGCGGCGAACCCATTGGACATTGTCGGGAGTGGCGCCCGGCAGCGCTGCGTAGAAGACCGGCATGGACTGCAGCGTGACGTCAATTGCCACGCCAAGGCCGCGTTCGGTGGCGAGTTCCTGCAAGAGCTTGCCGAGTTGCCAGGCAGTAGTGAGGTCGAAGGCGTCAAAGCTCAGAACCTTTTCCTGTTCAGCGATCTGGCCGAGATCTTCCTCGATAGTCATAAACCTCGCTCCTCTTGCGTCATCGAACCGGCAGAGAACATCTGCATCCAACGGCAAAAGTAAAGCAAAAATCGCGATTCTACCGAAGTTCAGTGCGGCATCGACGACAGCGCGCCGATGATTTCCTCGGGAGGCACGGGCTCGCTGGAACGCAACTTCACCCTTCCGTGCCGGTCGAGCAGGACAAGGCCGAATTCACCGGGCTGCGGACCTTCGAGGTCATCGCGGATTTCATCGGCGTCGAGGTCGTAAGAGCCTTCGAAAAGCGGAAACACTCCTCCGCCGGCGATACTGAACACCTCGATATCATCCTCTATGAAACGAAGATGAGAGGTGCGAAGCAACTCGTCCTGAACAGCCGCGCGATCATCATCGGCATCCGCAAATATGATGAGCACGCGCTTTGAGCCAATGAATGGCTTGAGACAGTCCGGCGAAACGGGCGCACGCGGCGCCGGACCCATGATTTCGCGTATGATTGATTTCAGCATGGCGCTCACATCCTTCGTGTCTGTCTTCAACGATTGGAAGCGAGAGCGGTTCCCTGCGAGCGTGACGGGACCGCGGGTCGGGCGCGATCCCTCAAAGGCTCATTCGGGCGGCTTGCGTTCTGCTGTGCGGCTTGAGACGGCCATGATATCGGCGCTTCCGTTGGCAAGAAGGCGTTTGCGCACCAGCACGCGCATGACGCGCGCGGCCGTCGAGAAGCTCATCTGATCGAGCGGTCCTTCGCCTTCCCACGGTTTGGTCAATCTTTCGGTGACTGCGCCGACGATGTTCATCGGCACGATGTCGTCGCATTCGCGCATGGCTTCGAAGACGAGGCTGATCGGGATGACCCGCCCTTCGAACGTGACGATCGGCTCGGTAAGTTCCGTATCCCATTCCTCGAAGGCATAGAGCGCTTCGCGGAACAATTCCTGAAGGGTTATCGGGGCGTGTCCGTTGTGAAGTGGCGGCAAGGCATTCGTCATGTCTGTCTCCTCTTGTGGATTAAGCCAGTTCCTCCTCATCGGCCGGGATCGAAGCAGGACACACAGAACCCAGGGTTCCCTCCGGACCGAATAACACGATCGATTTTATAGTGTAACACTCGCGTGATAAAGCGATTTATGCCGCGCAGGCCGCCGACGGATCTCCGGCAGCTGATAAGCCGCTGATATCGCTCAAGAACATCAGCGGCTTTTTTTCACTTGAAAGTGGAGAATTGAGCCTACTGCTCGAGTGCGAAGGTGACGTTGACCGTAACCCTATAGGTGTTTTCGCCGCCCTGAACCGGCACAGCAGCGTCGGTTGCCTCCTTCATCATCGCCGCACGGTAGACCGGCTGCGGCAGCGGCCGAGCGCTGTTTTCGCTGATCTCGACGATGCGGCCGAGTTTCACGCCGGCAGCCTGCGACAGCGTCTTTGCCTTGTTGATCGCTGCCGCGACGGCATCCTTTCGGGCCTCCTCGATTGCCGCATCCGGCTTGTCGTTGGTGAACTGGATGTCGCCGCCCTGGTTGACGCCGAGCGTCACGGCCTGGTCGATGATTTCACCCAGCTCGCCAAGATCGCGCACGCGCACCGTCAGCCCGTTGGAAACCTGATAGCCGATCAGCTCCGGCGGCTTCGGCTGGCCGTCGTTGTTCTGCGGATAATTATACTGCGGCTGCACCGAAAAGCCCGTGGTCTGCAGGTCCTTGTCGGCAATCCCGCCCTTCTTCAGCGCTGCCAGCACGCCGGCCATCGCCTTGTTGTTCTCGTCAAGCGCCTCGCGCGCCGTCTTCGCCTGCTTGACGACGGCAAGGTTGAGCACAGCCATGTCCGGTGCCAGCGCCGACTCCCCTTCGCCCGAGACCGTGATCACCGCCTCGCGCGGCTTTGTTTCGTCGGCAGCCGAAGCCGACAGCCCCGCCAGCGCGGCAGGTACGCCGATCAGCACGCCGAAGGCCAAGTTTCTGATAGTCCATAGCGCCATTTTTTCACTCCTTGGTTGTCGCCATCCCGCCTCACTCTTTGCAGATTGATTGTGAAGCTATTGCGGCAGCGTCTTGTCGCTGCATCCGAATTGCGCTAGAGCGAAACCGCACCGGGGGGCCATTGCCCCGCTGCCCGCGCGGCAAAGCCACGTGAGGGCCTGTAGCTCAATGGTTAGAGCCGGCGGCTCATAACCGCTTGGTTGGGGGTTCGAGTCCCTCCGGGCCCACCATTTCTTTCGTATGACGTTGATTTTCCATCGCCATCGTTTATCTCACGGGAAACTCAGATTCTGTAAAAGTGAACTTCTTTGCCGGACCACAAGGCTCTTGCGGCGCTCGATACCGGCGTCGATGATCCGCTTGGATTGGGCAGTTTGGTTTAGTGCTGCACCATCTTGGAATCAGTCGAAGAATGCCATTAACTGATGTGACGGTGTGCATTAGGACCAAGCGCCTAAAGCCGTTCTGTTCATTCCGCCAGCGGCGGCCCAGCAGTCGCCGCTCGAACCTGCAAAAGCGGCATGCTTGGTGCAAGGTCACGCCGCCTCTGCCAACGTCGCGGCGCCTGCCGCGATCTGACGCTGACTTCGTGCTTTTCGATGCTACCGGAAACTTTCGAGGGGGGATTGAACGTCCGGCGCCAGAGGCCGCGGAGGGCGGCAAGCGGATAGGCGCGGGCGGGCATGGCCTGCGGCATCTCGCTGAACAGGCGCTGGATCATCTTCCGGCGGACATCCTCGGCGGTCTGCCGGATCTTCCAGTCGTAGCGGCGGTCCCGGACCGCAACGATCGCCATGGACAGGGCAAGGCGCGCAATATCGACGTCGCTGACCCTGGCCGCGACGTCGAAGTCGGCGAAGGGTGAAAAGATTAGAATGTCGCCTGCACTAATCTGCCTGGCCGTCCGATTGTCATGCAGCGTGATCTCGGCCTTGCTGATTGAAATTGTGTTAATCGTACAGGGCACAAGATTGCCGTCGCGTACAAGATTTGCCTGCCGTGCGAGGGGAAACCGGATGCTGTCAAGCGGCTCTCGCGGAAGCTCTATGCAGACGAGCAGGGAAACGAAGGCATAGACCATGACGACCATGCCCCAGGCGACACTGAAGCCGTCGAGATCGTTGTAGGTGCCCATCAGGGGACCGTTGAGCATACCCATGAATGTAAGGATGATGACCAGGAGGAACGTCCCGGCGATCGGGTAAAGGACATCGACGCGCGCCCGGTCCTCGCCTTTGGCCGTGACCTTGAACGGCCGCCCGAACGGATGAATGAGGGCGTGAATCAGGGCGATCGTGATGGGGACCGCCGACACCATTTGCGACACTTCGGTAAAGAGCGGCATGCTGCGCCGCCCGGAAACCCACGCATGAAATGCCCACATGCCGCCGACCATCGGAAGCGCGTAGAGGAAGAAGGCTTCCGGCTCCATCTGGATCGCCGGCAGGCCGAGGAAGTAGTAGAGGATGGGCGCTGCCATCAAAAGCAGGATGAACGGGCGGCAAAACCAGAAGAGCAGTCCGTGGAAATAATGCAGCCGTTGCAAGAACGTGTATCCACGGCCAAGAAACGGGCCATCACGGAGCAGCGCGACCTGAATGGTTCCGAGGCACCAGCGGCAGCGCTGGGTAATGTAGCCTGAGAGACTTTCGGCAGAGAGCCCGACGCTCAGGCGTTCGTTCAGCCAGCGGGTTTTCAGGCCCTTTTGCAGCAGCCGGTAGGTCAGGTGAATATCCTCCGTGACCGTTTCCTGCGGCATGCCGCCGATCAGGCCGAGCGCGTCGCGCCGAACGATGCAGGACGTGCCCACGCAAAAGGCGGCCCCCCATCCGTCCTTGGAAGGCTGCATGACGTCGAAAAAGATGCGCTGGTCGTCCACCCATGCCTTTGATGCCAGGAGGTTATGCTGGACGGGGTCGGCATTGTAGTAGAACTGCGGCGTCTGGATGACCCCGATTTGTGGATCGGCGAACTGGCCGACTGTGCGCTTTAGAATGGGGCGTTGCGGCGCAAAATCGGCGTCGAGAATGAGGATGAAGGGCGCGTTGGTCTCTTTCGCCGACTGCTGGATGGCATTGTTGAGATTGCCACCCTTGGCGCCCACATTGTCGTTGCGGCGCAGATATCGCACGCCAACTTCGGCGCAGTAATCCTCCAGCCAGTCGCGACGTCCGTCATCGAGCACCCAGACAGTGAAACTCTGATAGTCGATCGCCTTGGCGGCAAGGATGGTGCGTTCCAGAATGGATAGATCTTCATTATAGGTGCAGATGAAGACATCGACGGCCGGCGGCGATGCGGCGCCGGCGATAGTGAGTTCGCTCGCGTCTGCAGCCGCACCGTGGTCGGTCCGACGGAAGAAAAAGACGATCGAAAGAGCCGTATAGAAGATGACGACGATTTCGAAAGAGAGATAGGCGCGCGGCCACACCGCATAGGCGCTCCATTCGAAATCCGGCAGCGTCTTGGTGATGCGGAAATAGAGATAGTTCAACAACATGACGATGAGGATCATACCGAATATAACGCGATCCTTGCCCCGGCGGCTGTCGAGCAGCCAAGCGCAGCCCATGATGAGCGCAAGCGCCAGCAGCGAGAAGAGAATGGCGTCCGAGAGAGTGACTACTTCGGGGGACATGGACTATCCTTGCTGGTCAGCGACTGGCCCGTGCGGCCGAGGAAAGGGTTGAGGTCAAGCGCGGCAAGCACGGCCCAGCCGGTCGCCCCGATATGCGGTAGACGGTAATATTTGAAATCGCCGGGCAAGGAGTTCGGACCGACCTGAAGGCCTGTCGAAAGCTGCTCGTTGACCGTTGCATAGACGAGCCCGCCGGGCGTGACCTGGGCAGCGATGGTCTTGAACAATGGCTCGGCCTTTTCTGGCTGTCCGACAAGCCGCAGGACGAGTGCCGCCTGCGCTGTGCCTTCGAGCCAGATGCCGTCCCGGTCGCTGTTAAAGTCGAAGCCGCCATCGACGCCATGGTTCAGCTCGGTCCATTCCATGACTTGCCTTGCCTTTGTCTTGAAATCCGGCACAGCAATCAGCGGCCACAGTTCGGCATCGAGCCCTGACATCTCGACGTTCGGCGCGTTGCCGTCGGGCGCGCTGCCGATATAGAAGCGCCCCTCGCCGTCGTTCCACATGGCATGCAGGAACTTGAGCGCAGTGTCGCCGCGATAGGTCCAGTCGCCACCGGCGTCCAAACGCGCAAGCCAGCTGTCGGCGGCATAGACGTCGAGATTATGTTCCGTCGATTTCCAGGTCATGCGCTCAGGTGTCGGCTCATGGCCGAAAAATCCGCCGAAATAGCCAGGGTTTTGCGGATCTGCCGTGCTGCGGTGGATCCAATCCATGATCTTGCGCGCAGTGTCGAGGTAGGCAGGCTGCTCTGTCTCCTCGTAGGCCGTGAGCAGCGCCAGTGCGCCCCATGCAGTGCTGCCCGTCGCACTGCCGACCTGATAACCGTCCTCTATCCAGGAATTGCTGGCTGCACTCCAATAACCGGGCAGCAGCATTCCCTCCTTGCCGGGAACGACTGGACCGGACCGGTAGGCATTCCTCAGTCGTCCATCATGATAATGACGGTCCGTCTCGACGGCGAGCACGAGAGCATCGGCAATGCGGCGCGCTTCGGCCTTTCGCTTGCAGCCGTAAAACGCCATGAGCGCAAGAGCGTTGTCATAGGTAAAGCCGGTGTTTTCCAGAGCCGGATGGAGAGCCGACCCGCCGTTTGCCGGTTCGAAACTGCGCAGGACGAAGGGCTGCGCAGGATCGCCGCCCATGTGGGAAGCCAGCCCGTCGCAAAGCGTGCAGGCAAGTTTCTGATGTTCGCCATCGGCACGCGCCGGATATGTCTGCAGCACGATCACTGCCGCGGCGAGCAGCAGCAAGCGTCCTATGTTGATGGTCGATCTCAAATGCTTCATTGTGGAACCTCATCAATGCAGCGGCGAAACCGGCGTTACGGAATGGCGGGTTCGGCAGCGGCTGAGCGCGGCGACGTCGCCTTGTCAAAAAGCGCGGACGCCGAAAGCATCGTCCCGGGAGAGGCCAACCGGTCCATTGCCAGCTTCGAATAGCGGGCGATCCGGGAAACAATCGTTTCGCCCAAGGAGACGATCACATCCTCGCCGACATGGCATCCAAAGAATTTGTCGTTGCCTTGGTGCGCCGGAGCGCCGTCCTCGCCGGACGGTTCATCGATCTTGACGAGCACATAGACCTCGTGGCCCTCGGCTTGCGGAAACTTCGCGTAATAGCGATTTTCCGGACCTGAGTTGAAGTAGCGCACGATCTTGTAGATATGGGCGTCGCGCTTGACGCCGAGGCTGCGGAAATTGACCATGGCCGGCATGCCGATCTCGAGCGACGTCACATCGCGGCTGCGATAGACGGCCGCAGCAAAGGCCTCGTTACAGTCCAGCGATTTTGCCACCGGCTGACCCTGCATCACGAAATCGCCGAAGGATGCGTCGACGCTGACGATCTGGCCATGGCGCTCGGCGACGACCTCGGCGGCCCCGGTCTTGCCAAGCCGCCCTTCCTCCCGCGCAATCAGGTTTTCGACCTGCCGCTTGCGCTCCGTCATCTGGTTGATCTCGATTCTGTCTTCGGCGATCTCGCCGGCAAGCTTGGTGCGCTGCATTTCAAGCGTCAGCAGATTGGCTGCGACGGTACCGCCAGTGTAGATGTCGCGTTCGACGAGCGACAGGACGATCTCGTTGCGACGCAGTTCGCCGCGCGCGGAGTCGAGTTCGAACTGCGCTGCGTTACGCTTCTGGCGCTGCGGTTCGATGCTGGCCTCGGAAACAAGTTTCTTCTTCAGAAGCACCAGCTGCCTCTGCAGCAGGGCGTTCTGTTCATTGAGCCGAGCCTCGTAGGTCTGCACGTTGTAACGAGCATTCTCGATGATTGCCGAAAGCTCGCTGATCACGCCGTTCTTGACGTCCGCAATCTGGCTCTTGACCTTCTGGAGCTGGTCGGCACGTTCCTGAACGACGCTTCTCGTATTGTTCAGCTTTTCGGCAAGATCGAGCTTTTCGAGCCGCAAGCCGGTCAAAGACGTCTGGTCCTGGTTGGGATTGGAGACCGTCGCCATGACATCGCCAAGCTTGACCACCTGTCCGACCTGCAGAAAAATCCTGTCCACCCTGCCGTAAATTGGCGAGGCGATCATCTGCACAGGCGCATTGATGACCGCGCGCGTGGAGACAATGAAAAACTGATTGGGGATCATCGCCACAGCGATCGTGATAATCAGCATAAAGGCGAACACATAGCCAAGCGCCCTTGATACTGAAAGTATCTTATGATCACGCGGATCAAGTAATAGAGTTTCGTCCTTCATTTTCGCCAATCCCGACTTTTACACTGCAGGCCGAATTGAAGGGCGTTTCCATGTATATTTTTTATTAATTATATTTTATACCGATGAAAATCGACTATGCAAACTAATTTTTTACGCAATTACGAATAACTAGATTCAGTATTGCCACGACAAGCATCTATGCGACTACGAAACATATGTATTTTTGTGTAGTCGATACAATTATCGCGGATGAACTCGGACGAGCACCCAGTTTTATCGAAAACGGTCGACTAGAATGCTTTGATTTTCCGTGATTTTTGTGACGCACCCGAAGGAACGTGCCATAGGCACCTCGTCCCTCAACTGTCGAAGCGGGTCGCAGACAATCAGAAAGAGAAAAGCCCGCCATCTGAGAAACAGGCGGGCTTCCTATTACTTCACTGTTGCGCCGGAGGCGTTGCCGGTGGGGTTGCCGGTGCCGGTTCCGTAGCCGGCGGCGTTGCCGGTGCCGGAGTTGCCGGGGCCGGCTCAGTTGCCGGTGGCGTTGCCGGTGCGGTCGACGTTGCCGGTGGCGTTGTAGCTGGCGGCTGAGTCGTTGTTGTCTCGCCGGCGGGCGGTGTGGCTGGCGGTGCACTGGTGCGCGGCCAGTAAATCGCTGCAAGGGCTATGATTACAACAACAGCCGCGATACCGATCCACATTGCCCATGGTGACCGGCGGTCGCTGCCCGGTGTCGAACGAACATCCGGGCCAGGTCTATTAAAATCATTGGTCATAGTAGTCCTCCTGTACACTCTAAAACTACGGAGTGCATAAAAGGTTCCATGCGATGTTATGATGCGATGCTCGAATATTGAAACACCGCCTTATTTTCGAATGCAATTTCACTTCTGGCATTCGCAAGACGGTGTCTGCCGCACATCTCATCGCGAGCGATTATACCATCTTTTGCTCTTCCGACCGCAAAAAAGGAGGAGTTCGATATTCGAAAGGTGATTTGCGCTCTCAGTGATGCCGTGGCAGCATTCGCCTCCAGCATCCCGGCTTTAGCAGCCAGCATGACTGTTACCGAACAAGCATGAAAATCGTGCCCATGGGAGGGATACATGTCCGATCAACTGCCGATGTTCATCCTGCAATCGATCGTTATCTTCGGCCTCGTCGGCGCGCTGTTCATTCGCGCGTGACCTGTCTGGCGACCGGTGACCTTGGTCTTGGCCGCGCGCGTTCCCACGAGAAGATGGCGCGTGGCAAGGTTGGCGCCCGCCGATGGCGTCCACTCCGTTCTCGCAGGCTTGATCGCCGGACCGTTGATGTTGCACGAGGCAACTCGCGGCACGACGCAGCACCGACGACGGCCATGCCATCGGCGCCCGTCCTGAACGTGACGGCTTGAGAATAGTCCGATTGGCATTTTGCTCAGCCCTAGTCGAAAAAGGCCGATCGTCGGTGACGACGCAGCCTCCGGCATTTTTTCAAAGAAGGCATCAAGGCCGCCTGCTGCATGATCTCGCTGGCGATCTTCAAGCTCTTGATAGAGATCTTCCGCATAGAGATCTTCCGCTCATGCGCATCCGCCGGTATTTCGGGTCGATCAGCGGCGCAGCCGCCGGATCGTTTAAAAAAACATTCCCGAACACAAAAGCGTACCGGAATTGACAAAAGTGCACTTTGCAGCCGTACTCGGCGGTACTAATGAGATGAACGTCGCTTCTTCTTTTCCCCGAAGCGGCCTAGAACTCAGCCTCGCCCGTCGCGAGGCTTTTTTCATTATTGCGGCCGCAAACCAACAATAAGAAACCGCCTTTGCCGTGATCCGAGGAGAATTGGCAAAGGCGGTTCTTGTGCCGCCGCGTCTCAAAGACCGGCGGGGTGCTACTTTTTAGCGGCGGATCAGCGGGCAGCCGCGGACGTTCGCGAAGGTCATGCGGTCCCAGCCGCGGCGGTCACGGCCGGCAACGACGACGCGGCGCGGTGTGACGTTGACGACGCGCACGTCGCGAAGGCCAGACCAGCGGGCCGCGCGGACAGCCATGATCGGCGAGCAACCGCGATAGACCGCTGGCCGACGATGATACTGGACGTCGATGACAGCGCCGCGCTCAAGACCCGATGCGGCGGCAGTCGAGACGCTGGCGGGGATGGAAGCAATGGCAAGCAATGCGGCTAACGAGACCTTGGCAATGAAATTGGTCATCGAATTTCCCTGGTTTCAAAGAACGATCGAACTCCCGTTGCGGGGATGATCCGACTATAGAGAGCTAAACTGAATGGTGTTCGAACTGCCTATTCAGGTTCGGTTCAGGTGCTCATGTGCAGCACGATTTCGCGGCGATGAGGACGGTCGCGATGCTCGAAGAGATAAAGCCCCTGCCAGGTGCCAAGCACCATCTTGCCGCTCGTAACAGGAATGCCGAACGAAACCTGTGTCAGCGCCGCCTTGATATGGGCGGGCATGTCATCTGGACCTTCGCTCGTGTGGACAATCCAGCGCATCGATGGGTCAGACGACGGCGGCACGAGCCGGCGGAAGAAGGTACTGAGATCGGTCTGCACATCCGGGTCGGCATTTTCCTGGATCAAGAGCGAGCAGGAAGTGTGGCGCACGAAGACAGTGAGCAAGCCTTCGCTCACGCCAGTAGCTCGGACGAAGCCCTCAGCCTGGTCGGTGAATTCATAAAGCCCCTGCCCCTGGGTAGACACGGAGATGATCGCCTGGGGCATAGGACTTCCTTCTTCAAAGTTCGACGACAGTTTCGAAGCCGCCGTAGATCATTCGCTTGCCATCAAATACCGTTTTCCATTCATCGCCTTGCAGGCGTGGATCGGACATGACCTTGGCCACTATATCGTCGCGCTCCTTCCGCGATCCATAGACGATCCAGGAAAACCCAACCACTTCGTCTTCCTTCGCCATCACCGCACGCGGAAAGGAGGTGAGTTCGCCATAGGGCACGTCGTCGGCAAGGCACTCGACATATTTGAGTGCACCATGCTCCTTCCAGATCGAGCCGGCGAGATTCGCCAACTTCTTGTAAGCCTCGATATTGGCTTTCGGAACAGCCACGACGAATCCGTCGATGTAAGGCATTGTCGTACTCCTATCTCCTGTTGACGATCATAGGACGGGTGGCGGGGGCAAGACCCGACAGTATGGTTGAGAAAATATGCGCGATCGGCTGATTTCCAGTCCCGCGGCGTCCCCCGCTTTGGCAATACCCACGCAAAAGACGCGTTTCTTTCTGTATGATCTGTCTGCCAAAATTTGCGGCTATTGGAACGATTGTTCCGATAGCGACAGAAGGCCTGGTCAGCCATTGAAAGAAAGCGTCAATGCGCCATTTTTTGACGCAAACGGAATGGCCCATAGCGCATGAAAGCATGCTCAATGGGCTTGCTTGCGGACGCGGTGCCGCAGGCGCCCGGGTTCACGTCACACCGCGACCAGAGGGAACAAGAAAATGAATGCACTTTTGGCTTCAACCGTCCTTGCCGCCGGCCTTGTCGGCCTTGTCGGCCTTGGCAGCCCAGCTTCGGCTGCGGAGTGTGGCAACGTCACCATCGCGAGCATGAACTGGCAATCCGCCGAAGTTGCCGCAAACCTCGACAAGATCATTCTCGAGGAAGGTTATGGATGCAGCGCCGAGATCGTCAGCGGCGACACGGTTCCCACGCTCACATCAATGGCTGAAAAGGGTGAGCCGGATGTCGCACCGGAAGCCTGGGTCAGTCTCCAGCCGGAACTCGTGAAGCGCGGCCTGGAGAGCGGCAAGGTCGTCGCCGCCTCGAAAATCCTTTCGGACGGCGCGATCCAGGGCTGGTGGATCCCGAAATACGTCGCCGAAGCCCATCCGGACATCAAGACGATCCCTGATCTCTTCAAGCATCCCGAACTCTTCCCTGCTCCCGAAGACAAGAGCAAAGGTGCCGTCTTCAATGGCCCTCAAGGCTGGGGCGGAACGGTCGTGACCTCGCAGCTCTTCAAGGCCTATGGCGGCGACAAGGCCGGCTTCACGCTGGTTGATACCGGTTCGGCAGCCGGCCTGGACGGTTCGATCGCCAAGGCCTACGAAGGCAAACAGCCCTGGGTCGGCTACTACTGGGCCCCGACCTCGCTGCTCGGGAAATATGAAATGGTGAAACTCGGCTATGGCACGGAATACGATGCGGAGGAATGGAAGCGCTGTACCTCGGTTGCTGATTGCCCCGATCCCAAGCCGAACGCCTGGCCGGCCGACGACGTTCAGACGCTCGTGAGCAAAAGCTTTGCCGATCGCGCCGGCCCGGCCATGGATTACCTCAGCAAGCGCGCCTGGACGAACGACACCGTTAACAAGCTGATCGCCTGGATGACCGACAACCAGGCGACCGGCGAAGACGGCGCCAAGCACTTCCTGAAGGAAAACGAAGCCCTGTGGAAGGAATGGGTCTCTCCGGAAGCCGCCGAGAAGATCAAGGCTTCCCTCTGATCCCACATGATAGGCAGCAGGCGGTGCTTGACATCCAGCCACCGCCAGCCCGATCCTTTTGCGCGGCGGCCACAAGAAGACCAGGGCCGCCGCCGCTTTAGCCATGGGGAACGAACATGGACTGGCTCTGGAAATTTCCGACGATGGATGCCGACACGCTGCGCGTTCTGAAGAAGAACGTGGACGAAGGCTTCCGCGCTTTTACCCGCGCTTACGGCGACAGCATCGAAGGGCTGTTCAGCCCGCTGCAAAGCTTTCTGATCTGGGCTGAAAGGCTGCTCACCGGCACACCCTGGCCGCTGGTGATTTTGGCCGTCGCCGGCATTGCCTGGCTTGGGAGCCGCAATTGGAAGATTGTCATCGGCTGCGCCGCGACGCTTCTGCTGATCGGCTGGTTCGACATGTGGGAAGATACGATGAAGACCGTTTCGATGATCTTCGTCTGCACGGTGCTTTCGGTCGCGATCGGCATACCGATCGGCATCGGCATGTCGCGTTCCGACCGGCTCCAGAATGCCGTCAATCCGGTGCTCGACGTCATGCAGACCATGCCGAGTTTCGTCTATCTGATTCCCGTCGTCATGCTGCTCGGCATCGGCCGCGTGCCCGGCGTGATCGCCGTCGTCATCTATGCCTTACCGCCGATGATACGCCTCACCAATCTCGGCATCCGCATGGTCGACAAGGACGTGCTCGAAGCGGCCGACGCCTTCGGCTCATCGAGCTGGCAGAAGCTGCGCAACGTCCAGCTCCCCTTGGCATTGCCGACCATCATGGCCGGCATCAACCAGACGATCATGATGGCACTCGCCATGGTCGTCATCGCTTCGATGATTGGCGTCCAGGGCCTCGGCCAGCCGGTCCTCAAGGCCATTGCCAACCAGTACTTCACCCTCGGCGTCTTCAACGGTCTCGCCATCGTCGGCATCGCCATCATCTTTGACCGCATCAGCCAGGCCTATGGTCTCAGGCTGCAGAAGCACCGGGAAATCGTGCATGGCTAGTCAGTCGATTGAAATACGCAATCTCTACAAGATTTTCGGCCCGCGTGGCGGCGATTTCATCGAAGCTGTCACCCAAGGCATGTCGAAAACCGAGCTTAACAAGGAGCACGGGCATGTCCTTGGGCTGAAGGATATCAACATCTCCATTCCCGGCGGCAGCATCACCGTCATTATGGGGCTTTCGGGTTCCGGCAAGTCGACGCTGATCCGCCATATCAATCGGCTGATCGACCCTACAGCGGGCGAAGTCCTCTATGGCGATACCGACATCTGCAAGATGAGCGAAGAGGAGCTCCGCCAGTTCCGCCGCCGCAGGACGGCGATGGTGTTCCAGAAGTTCGGCCTTCTGCCGCATCGCAACGTGCTGCAGAACACCGCCTACGGGCTGGAAATACAGGGCCTGCCGAAGGGCGAGCGCGAAGAGCGTGCCAATGTCTGGATCAAGCGCGTCGGCCTCGACGGATTTGCCGGGCATTATCCGAACCAGCTTTCAGGCGGCATGCAGCAGCGTGTCGGCCTTGCCCGTGCACTGACCAACGATGCCGAGATCCTCTTGATGGACGAGGCCTTTTCAGCCCTCGACCCGCTGATCCGCGTCGACATGCAGAGCGTGCTGCTCGACCTGCAGAAGGAACTGAAGAAGACCATCGTCTTCATCACGCACGATCTCGACGAGGCATTGCGGCTTGGCGACAAAGTCGCCATTCTGCGCGATGGCGAGCTCATCCAGCAGGGCTCGGCCGCCGATATCGTACTCAATCCCGCAAACGACTATATCGCGGCCTTCGTCAAGGAGGTAAATCGCAGCCGCGTCATCCCAATCGAAGCGCTGATGGAGCCGCTCAGCAATCCCGCAAGCGACGCCGTCATCCGCATCCCCGGCAAATCGACCGTGGAGGAAGGTATGCGGATGATGACCGAAAGCAACGTCATGCACGCGACCGTCACCGGCGCTGATGGCCTTCCCGCCGGCCGCGTGTCGCTCGAAGGTCTTGTGCGCTGTCTTGTCGGGACGGCCCTCTAAAACTCGCCTGCCTCAGGCGCCTGCAGTTCTTCGATCGAATCCACGCGGTCCGGATAGAACGCCATACGGTCCTTTATTTCACGCATCGCCGCATGCGGATTTTCATAGGTCCAGATGGCGTTCTTCGAGCGCTCGCCGCCAGGGGTGATGCTGTAATAGGAAGCCTCGCCCTTGTAAGGGCAATAAGTCGAGTGGTCGGTGCGTTGAAGCAGCGACATGTCGACATCCTTGCGCGGAATATACTGCACCGGCGGGTAGGAAGCCTCGCGCAATGTCAGTGCATCGCGCGTATCAGCGACGACCTTGCCGTCGAGCTTGACGACGACACGTGCTGGATTGTGGTCTACGGTGATCGGATGATCAGGTCCGGGAATCTTGATCGGCTTGTCTGACATGAGCGTTCGCCTTCGAAAGATTGCACGGTCCCTACATAGGGTCGTACCCGGCGCTTCCCAAGGGGTGACGGTCACGCGCATCGCACCGGGCTAGCGCACAGACGCCGAGCCCCAAAATGGCGGCGAGCACACAGGCGGCGCCGAAAACCTCATGAAAGCCGACAGGCTCGCCGAGCAGCACGAAGGCAAAAAAGATGGCGGAGACCGGAGCGACTGCCGTAAACAGCGAAGCCTCGCTGCCGCTGACGCGGTCTAAGCCCGCGTACCACAAGATGAAGCCACCGACGGTCGGCACCAGCGCATAATAGACGACGGCCGAGAGCACCACTGCGGTAAAGCCGCTTGCGGCATGGCTTTCGAAGAGAGCCGGAATGCCGGCAACGAGGAAACCGATACCGGTCATCAGCGCCGACTGCGTGAGCGGCAGGATCTCGCTTTGCATGCGCTTGTTGAGAAGAATGAACAGCCCCTCGCAGATGACGGCGCCGAGGATCAGCGCATTGCCGGCCAGTGAGCCGCCTGCGGGCGCGCCCGGCGACACAGCGACCCAGAAGACGCCGAAAGCAGCGAGCGCGATGGCAATCAGCAGGAAGCGGTGCGGCCTTTCGCCGAGAATGAGGATCGAGATCACCGCCGAGACGACTGGCAGCGTGCCGATGATGACGCCGGCATTCGTCGCCGACGTCAGCTGCAGGCCGGAGATCAACAATGTCGTATAGCCGACGCTGCCCGCCCCTGCCTGCGTCACCAGGATGAACCAATCGTGGCGCGACAGTTTCGGCAGCCGCGATCGGGTAAGTCGCATCAGAAGCAAGAAGAAGGGAAAGGCCGCAGCAAAACGCAGGGCCGTTGCCGTAAACGGCGGAAGGCCTGATGCGATGATCTTGCTGGCAATAACCGTGCTGCCGACCGTGATCATCGCCAGCGTCAGATAGATGTAGCCCTGGAGCGCTTTTGTCATGGGATCCTCCGTTTCGAAGGACGGACAAAACCGCAAAGACGAAGAGGCTTCTTGAACGAAATTGCAGGTCGTCAGGCAAACGCGGTGGCATAGACCCGCGGCGTGAGGCCATATTTTGCAGTGAAGACGCGTGTCATGTGGCTCTGGTCGGCAAAGCCGCTGGCGAAGGCAGCTTCGGCAAGTGGCGTGCCCGAAGCGATCAGGCGGCGAGCCATATGTATCCGCACCTGGACGAGATAGGCATGCGGCGTCATGCCGGTTGCTCTGGCAAAACCGCGCAGCACCTGAAACCGGCTAAGCCCGCTTTCCCGCGCAAGGTCGGCAAGCGAGACATTGGCGAGGGGATCACCGTCGATCAGGCTTTTCGCCTTGCGGATGGTGCAAGGCGCCATGCGCGCCACTTCCGGCATCGGCTGTTCGCGCATCACATCTGCGACGACGACGAGGAGCAGTTCTTCGCATGCAAGATCATCCTGTGTGGAGCTGCTGGTGATTGCGGCAAAGAGGCTTGCGAAGCGGCTTGCAAGGACGCTGTTTCGGATGACCGGGCGCGGAATTTCCGCGCGAATCACACTTTCTTCGTCGGCCTCCTGTGCGAGATCGCCGATGATCGCCGGATCGAAATAGAGCATGCGCCACGACCGCCCCTTCCCGATCGGTGCGCCGTCATGAACCTCGTTCGGATTGACGGTGATAAGATCGCCCGCTTCCGCCTCGACCATGCCGCAGCCACTCAGCGACTTCTGCGCACCGGAGACAATCAGGCCGATGCCGAACTGTTCATGCGTATGGCGTGCGAAACTGTGGCGCGTTTCCGCTTCCACGGCCTCCACCCCGGCCATCGCCGAACGGCGCATCGTGAACTGACTTTTGGCCACGCAGCGTCTCCTTCCGGCCGGACTGTGCCAGCGGCAGGCGAAGGACGCAACGTCTTTGCAGCGATTAATGAAGTGTTTCAGGCCGGATTTCGCCGGAGAGAATTTTCAGGGCGTCTTCGAGCGCTGCGACCAGAATATCGGTCAGCTCATCACCCTTGTTTTCGAGGAACGCCAGACTTGCGGCCTCGTCCTGCATTTCGAAGAAGCGCTCGATTTCATTCGACATCATCGTCCTTTCATTCACCGGAACATTCAGCGATGAAAGCAGACTATGGAAGCCTGCTTGCGCAGGGCTGGTGCGAGCCCGTGTCAGAACTCCGGAAGATTGCGGCTCCGCCACAGGCTGGGCGGGATCGGATCACCGACATCGATGGCAAACGAGACGATCTTGGTTACGCCCTCGTCCACCTCGCAGCGGAATTGAACGTCGTACCAGCCCTCGCGCGTACGAAAGGCACCGCGCCGGACATCGAGCACCGTACCGCGCGGCAGCGCGTAAGTGGGAACCATTACAGGATTGTAGGCCGGCGCTCCGTGAACCAGTTGCTCACGAAGCTCGGTGCTGCAAAGCTGCGCGGCCCTCCTTCCGCGCGGCAGGTTGCCCATGGCGGTCCGGGCGATCGGATCATTAGTTTCATTCTGCGAAAACAGCGTCTTTGCTTCCTTCAGCTCGGTAGGCTTTTCAGCCTTTGTCGTTTCCGTATGGTCGATCTTGGGTCGGTCCGCAGGCTTGGCCTGTTCGAAACCGATTGTCGCCTTGTCTCCCGCGCCAGCTGCAGGCCCGTTGTTTTGCGGGTCGATATTGGCCACATCCACTTCAGGCACATTGACATCGTCCGGCACTGGGTTTGCCGGCGGCTGGTCGGTGACGGGAGGCTTTGCCGCGGCCGATGCGGCAGGCTTGGGCTCATCCGGTATCGGCTTGTCCGGCGGCGTCACCGGTGGCTTGCCAGCCTCGGCCGAAGCATTGCCCGTTTTTGATTTGCGCGGGCCGCTATCCTTGTCGCCGAATTCGAAGACGGTCCTCAGGACGGGTATCTGTCCCTTCCCTTCCTTGCCGGAGGGATCGTTCCCGGCTTCGGATTTCGGCGGTTCGGACGGCTTCTGTTGCGGCTTGGCTTCCGGCGGCGGAGGCGGTGGAGGCGCCGGCGGTTTCTGCTCGGCCTTCTCCTCGATCTTCGGCAGTTCGGGAGGTTTTTCCGGCGGCTTTTGCGCTTCCGCCTTCCTTTCCTCGGCCTTCTTCTCCTCCGGCTTCCTTTCCTCTTCCGGCGGAGGCACGAGATCGACGTTGACCGTCTCCTCTTCTGGCGGCTGCGGCGTTTTTTCAGGCAGCTTCACCAGGAAAAACGCAACGACGGCAATATGCAGCGCGATCGAGGCTGCGACACCCCAACTGATTTCCCCCCAGCGCTTTGCGACGATCTTCTGCATGCCCGCGAATTTTGTTCTCCGACAAGGTAGGGATGTGGCCTTTTAAGAAGGCAGCATCAAGCCGCAAAACAAAAAAGTTCCTTGCCGCGCGACCAAGCGAAGGCAGCGCGGGCGATCGTCCACATCCTTTCACCTTTACGAGGCTGCGATCCGCAGGCTGCTCGCCGCTAGCCGAGCGAGCCTATGATTTCGCGATAGGCAGCCTCCGGAAACGCCTTCAGCGTTTTCGTACGAACGTTGCCGGCCGTCGCAAGCTGCAGCGTGAAGCGCGCCATCACCGCGTCGTCCGGCGCCTCACATATGGAGACCATGTCGTATTCACCCATCGTCAGAAAGAAGTCCTTGAAGGAGCCGCCCATCTCTCCGAGCGCCTTCTTTGCCGCGTCCAGCCTTTTTGCCGAGTCGCGTGCACTGCGAACGCCTTGATCCGTCCAGTTGATAAGCATGACGTAAGTGGTCATTGCACACCTCCCCACGGAGGGTTTTGGTCCACGCAGGTATGTGGCGACCTTCGCTCATCCGCTGCGGCCGGTCCCTTCCCCCGTAACATTTGCACTATACCATTAGGGCGAGCCGAAAGCGACGGAATGTCTGGCAACCCAAAAAGAAAGAGCCGGGACGGGCCCCGGCTCTTCGATCATCAAGGAGTCAATTGCAAGGCTGTCATCGCAGCCCGCAGCGCTCTTAGCTGTCCAGGAAGCTGCGGAGTTTTCTGGAGCGGCTCGGATGCTTGAGCTTGCGTAGCGCCTTCGCCTCGATCTGGCGAATACGCTCGCGGGTGACCGAAAACTGCTGGCCGACTTCCTCGAGCGTATGGTCTGTGTTCATGCCAATGCCGAAGCGCATGCGCAGCACGCGTTCCTCGCGCGGCGTGAGCGAGGCGAGAACACGCGTCGTTGTCTCGCGCAGGTTCGCCTGGATGGCGGCGTCGATCGGCAGAAGCGCGTTCTTGTCTTCGATGAAATCGCCGAGGTGTGAATCTTCCTCGTCGCCCACGGGGGTTTCAAGCGAGATCGGCTCCTTGGCGATCTTCAGGACCTTGCGGACCTTTTCGAGCGGCATGGCGAGCTTTTCGGCCAGTTCCTCCGGTGTCGGCTCGCGGCCGATTTCATGCAGCATCTGGCGGGACGTGCGGACGATCTTGTTGATCGTCTCGATCATGTGCACCGGAATGCGGATCGTGCGCGCCTGATCGGCGATCGAGCGGGTGATCGCCTGGCGGATCCACCAGGTCGCATAGGTCGAGAACTTGTAGCCGCGGCGGTATTCGAACTTGTCGACCGCCTTCATCAGGCCGATATTGCCTTCCTGAATGAGGTCGAGGAACTGCAGGCCGCGGTTGGTGTACTTCTTGGCGATGGAGATGACGAGGCGAAGATTCGCTTCGACCATTTCCTTCTTGGCGATGCGCGCTTCGCGCTCGCCCTTCTGCACCATGTGCACGATGCGGCGGAATTCCGAAATCGAGATGCCGGTTTCCGTGGCGAGGTTCTGGATCTCCTGGCGGATGTCGCGGATCGTCGTGTTCTCGCCCTTGGCGAATTCCTTCCAGCCGCGCGCAGCCAGATTGCCGATCGACTTCATCCAGTTCGGATCGAGCTCGGCACCTTGATACTGCTCCAGGAACGAGTCTCGCTTGACGCCGTAGGATTCAGCCAGACGCAGCAGGCGGCCTTCGTTTTGAACGAGGCGCTTGTTGATGTCGTAAAGCTGCTCGACCAGAGCCTCGATGCGGTTCTGGTTGAGCGATAGCGACTTGACGGCCTTGATCAGTTCGTCCTTGAGTTCCTTGTAGCGGCGCTCTTGGGCAGAAGACAGCGTGCCGGTCGCGGCAAGGCGCTGCTCGACCTGCTGGTCCTGCAGCTTGCGCAGCTTCTTGTAGGTTTCGGCGATAAGGTCGAGCGTTTCCATGACCTGCGGCCGCAGCTCTGCTTCCATGGCTGCGAGCGAAAGGTTGGATTCGTCTTCGTCCTCTTCCTCTTCCTCTACCGGCATGCCTTCACCGCCGACATCGGTGATGTCGTCGTCGCCGGAACGCATGCGGCGGGTCTTTTCCTTCTCTTCCGCAGCCTTGCGGTCTGCCTCGATCTTTTCAGGGCTCTGGAACTGCGGGGCGGCCTTGGCTTCAGGACCGGAATATGTCGTTTCGAGATCGATGATCTCGCGAAGCAGGGTCGTGCCCTCGTTCAGTTCGTCGCGCCAGATGATGAGTGCCTGGAAGGTGAGCGGGCTTTCACAGAGCCCGGCGATCATGGTTTCCCGTCCGGCCTCGATGCGCTTGGCGATGGCAATTTCGCCTTCGCGCGACAGGAGCTCGACGGAACCCATCTCGCGAAGGTACATGCGCACCGGATCGTCGGTACGATCGGTCGGCTCTTTCTTCTTTGCGGTTGCGAGCGCGGTGCCGCCGGAAGGTGCGAGTTCGCCACCTTCGCTCTCGTCATCACCGCCCGCGTCGTCGTCGTCACCGCCGCTTTGGCCTGCCTCTTCGGCCTCTTCGTCTTCGATGACATTGATGCCCATATCGGACAACATCGCCATGGTGTCTTCGATCTGCTCGGACGTCACTTCCTCGGACGGAAGAACGGCATTCAGTTCGTCCATCGTCACGTAGCCGCGTTTCTTCGCGGCCTTGATCATTTTCTTGACCGCGTCATCGGAAAGATCGAGAAGAGGGCCGTCGGATGCGCCGTCGCGTTCGACTTCCGCTTCTTCGTTCTCTTTGACCTTGGTTACCATTTATATCGTCGCCTTCCTGACGCTATTCAAACTCGCTGCGGTGAACGGACCCCGAAGCCTGAGTGCGCAAACCCAAGCCTCGAATCACCTTACTCACCTAACGAGATGACCTTTAAAGCCCAATTAACCACGATCGCTGATGCCGGACGACAGAGCTTTAGTGCTTCGAAATTTCCGGCCATGGTTATGTGCGATCCGCCTCGACCCAGTTCACCGCTTTTCAAGTCGAACGGTGATTCCCACAATTTTCGCTCCCGTCAAGCTTTTCCACAAAAAAAGCCGTCGAAAACACGGAAAAAGCCTTATCCACAGGCTAGGAACCGCTCAAGCGATTGCTTCGCTTAGATAGGATGTCACCGCAAGAAGACAAGGGGAGCAAGAATTGCGGCTTGGCAACGAGAGATCTTCCTGGTTTTCAGCTGCCGTTGCAGAATACCCGCGCCCATAGCTATCTCGAAGCATGGGCGACGGCCTTTCTTCCGGCGTGTGCAGCTTTCGCTTGTCGCGCGATACGAAAGCAAGCAGGCCGCCTCGCCCACAGCAGGGCGAGCAATTGCAGTCGATCGCCGTCTTCCAAGTCTCCGTCCACCTCGAATGCGACCTTGCCGCAGTCGCAGCTTCATTGGTAGATCATCGCTTTCCCTTAGTTCCAATCCATCACGACCTTGCCGGAATTGCCCGAGCGCATCGCCTCGAAGCCCTCCTGGAATTCGTCGATCTTGATGCGGTGCGTGATGACCGGCGACAGGTCGAGCCCGCCTTGCACGAAGGCGATCATCTTGTACCAGGTCTCGAACATCTCGCGACCGTAGATGCCCTTGAGGTTGAGCATCTTGAAGATGACCTTGTTCCAGTCGATCTCGAAACCAGCCGGCGCGATGCCGAGGATTGCGATCTTGCCGCCATTGTTCATCTTGTCGATCATGTCGCGAAATGCGGGTGCTGCACCCGACATCTCCAGGCCGACATCAAAACCCTCTGTCATGCCGATCGCCTTCATGACATCGGCGAGATTCTCCTTCGACGCATCGACGACGTAGTCGATGCCGAGTCTGCGCGCCAGATCCAGCCGGTGGGGGTTGATGTCGGTAATGACGACTTTGCGGGCGCCGGAACGTTTGGCGACGAGCGCGCCCATGATGCCAATCGGGCCTGCACCGGTGACGAGCACGTCCTCTCCGACGAGATCGAAGGAAAGCGCTGTATGAACCGCATTACCGAAGGGATCGAAGATCGCGGCGATCTCGTCCGGAATGTCGTCCGGGATCGGCACGACATTGGCTTCCGGAATGCAGACGAACTCACCGAAGGAGCCGGGACGATTGACGCCGACGCCAAGCGTATTGCGGCAGAGGTGCCCCCTGCCGGCGCGGCAGTTGCGACACTTGCCGCAGACGATATGGCCCTCACCGGAGACCCGCTCGCCGACATGGTATCTGGTGACGGCAGAACCGATCTCGGCGATCTCGCCGCAGAACTCATGACCGACGACCATCGGCACCGGAATGGTCTTCTGCGCCCACTGGTCCCAGTTCCAGATATGGACATCCGTACCGCAGATCGCCGACTTCTTGACACGGATAAGAACGTCATTCGGCCCGACCTCGGGAACCGGGACGCTTTCCATCCAGAGCCCGACTTCCGGTTTCGACTTGACCAGCGCCTTCATCATATTCGACATTCGAGGATTCCCGTTCGATGGTGCCCAGCTTGGCTGCTTCCCTTCTCCCCTCGGGGAGCGCGGCACAGGGTTAATTGCTCTTCATTTCGTTGAGAACGTCGCTGACGCTTCGGTCCCTCATCTGTCCTTCTGACATGGCAGCGTCAAATGACGCCGAGTTCCCTGCCCGATTCCGCGAAAGCCGCAACCACCCGCTCGACATCGGCCCTGGAATGCGCTGCCGACATCTGCGTGCGGATGCGCGCCTTTCCCTTGGGCACGACCGGGAAGGAAAAGCCGATGACGTAAATGCCCTTCTTCAGCATCAACGCCGCCATGTCCTGTGCGAGCTTGGCATCGCCGAGCATCACCGGAATGATCGGATGCCCCTCGCCCGCCAGCGTGAAGCCGAGCTTGGTCATCTCGGCGCGGAAGTGCGAAGCGTTTGCTGAGAGTTTTTCGCGCAGTGCGTTGCCGTTCTCGATCAGGTCAAAGACCTTGAGCGAGGCGGCGGCAATGACCGGTGCAAGCGTATTGGAAAAGAGATAGGGCCGCGAGCGCTGCCGCAGCCAGTCGATGATCTCGGCCTTTGCCGAAGTATAACCTCCCGAAGCGCCGCCGAGTGCCTTTCCAAGCGTGCCGGTGATGATATCGACACGGCCCTCGACGCCGCAATGTTCCGGTGAACCGCGGCCATGCCTGCCGACGAAGCCGACGGCATGGCTGTCGTCGACCATGACCATGGCGCCGTATCGCTCCGCGAGATCGCAGACACCTTGCAGGTTGGCGATGATGCCGTCCATCGAGAACACACCGTCGGTCGCGATCATCTTGAAACGGCTGCCTTCGGCCTTCTTCAACTCCTCTTCCAGCGCCTTCATGTCGTTGTTGGCATAGCGGAAACGCTTGGCTTTGGAGAGCCGCACGCCGTCGATGATCGAGGCATGGTTAAGCGCATCGGAGATGATTGCATCCTCCTCTCCAAGCAGCGTCTCGAACAAGCCGCCATTGGCATCGAAACAGGAGGAATAAAGGATCGTGTCCTCCATGGCGAGGAACGACGAAATGCGGGATTCGAGCTGCTTGTGCTCCTCCTGCGTACCGCAGATGAAGCGGACGGAGGCCATGCCGTATCCATAACGCTCAAGCGCTCGTTTGCCCGCCTCGGCCAGCTCGTCGTTATCGGCAAGGCCCAGATAGTTGTTGGCGCAGAAGTTCAGCACGCGCTCGCCGGAAGCGATGGAGATTTCGCCGGCTTGCTTCGAGGTGATGACGCGCTCGGACTTGTAAAGGCCGGCATCCTTGATCGCGGAGAGTTCGCCGCGCAGATGGGAGATGAATTGCGAGGTCATTGACGGTCTTTCTTCCGATACTTCCAACTGTCGCCGAGTTAGCATATTGCCATCGGCTTGTCTTGTTCAGCACTGAACCGATCCGGTTTGGAAGCTCCCTTCCGGACAGCTGGCACGTAAAACCCGTCCTCGATTTCGCCGATCGACCTCGCTCGGCATTGCGGTAACAAATTGACTGAGTTCAGTCACTGGAAAGGCCGCCGCGACCACCCTATTGCGGTCTAGTCGTTGTTTGCCAGAATGACATTTAGAAAAGCATCGCCATAGCGCTCGAGCTTCGATTGCCCTACCCCTGAGATGTTCAGCAGCTCCTTCCGGTTTTTTGGCCGTTCGGTGGCGAAGGCGATCAGAGTCGTGTCGGGGAAGACCACATATGGCGGAACGCCAAGGGATCTGGCAATTAAGGTGCGCTCGGCCCGAAGGGCTTCGAAGAGAATGCCGTCGGGGCCGGAAAGGCCGGAGCTGCGCTCTCTACGTTCGGGTTTCTTCATGCGTCGTTCCGAGGCCGGGCGGTCCTTGCGGAAGAAGACCTGGCGTTCATGCTTGAAGACGGCGCGAGCATCCGGCTCCAGCTTCATCGCGCCATAGGCTTCATGATCGATGCGGATCAGACCCATGGCAAGGAGCTGGCGGAAGACGGATTGCCAGGTTCGGGCCGGGATATCCTTGCCTGCGCCGAAGACCGGCATGCCGACATGGCCGAAGCGCTCGGTCTTTTCATTGGCATTGCCGAGGAGCACATCGATCACATGGCCGGTGCCAAAACGCTCGCCGGTACGATAGACGGCGGCAAGCGCCTTGATTGCCGCTTCCGTCCCATCCCAGGTTTCGACAGGCTTCAGGCAGGTATCGCAGTTGCCGCAATTGCCGGCATGCGCTTCGCCGAAATGCCCAAGGATCGCCTGGCGGCGGCAGGAAGCCGTTTCACAGATGGCGAGCAGCGCGTTGAGCTTGCCGCGTTCGATGCGTTTGATCTCATCGGCCGCGTTACCTTCGTCGATCATGCGGCGGCGCTGGATGGCGTCGGCCATGCCATAGGCCATCCAGACCTCCGACGGCAGGCCGTCGCGCCCAGCACGGCCGGTTTCCTGGTAATAGGCCTCGATCGAGCCCGGCAGGTCGAGATGGGCGACATAACGAACATTCGGCTTGTCGATTCCCATACCGAAGGCGACTGTGGCGACGAGGCAAAGCTCGTCTTCCTTCAGGAACGCATCCTGATTGGCATCGCGCAGCGACCGATCCATGCCGGCATGATAGCCAAGCGCGCGGATGCCCTGCGCGTTCAGCCAATCTGCCGTGTCTTCGACCTTGGCGCGCGAAAGGCAGTAGATGATGCCGCTATTGCCCTTGTGCCTGGAGAGGAACCGCAGGAGCTGCTGGCGCGGCTGATCGCGTTCGACGATTTCGTAGGAAATGTTCGGCCGGTCGAAGCTGGTGGTGAAAACCTTGGCGTTGTTCAGCGCCAGCCGTTCGATGATGTCGTGGCGGGTGTGCGCATCGGCGGTAGCCGTCAAGGCGATGCGCGGTACGCCCGGATAGTGTTCGGCAAGCCTGCCGAGTTCGCGATATTCCGGGCGAAAGTCATGCCCCCATTGCGAGACGCAGTGCGCCTCGTCGATCGCAAAGAGCGCGATCTTCGCACTGCCGATCATCTCTCTGAAGCCGTCCATGAGGATCCGCTCAGGCGTGACATAAAGAAGATCGAGCTGACCCGCCGATAGTGCCCGGCGAACGTCGATGAATTCTTCGCGGGAGAGCGACGAGTTGAGCGCTGCAGCGCGGATGCCGAGCTGCTTCATTGCCTCCACCTGATCGCGCATCAGGGCAATCAGCGGCGAAACGACGATACCTACGCCGTCGCGGCAGAGCGCCGGGATCTGGAAGCAGAGCGATTTGCCGGCGCCCGTGGGAAAGAGCACCACGGCATCGCCACCTGCCACGAGCTGATCGATCACTTGCTGTTGCTTGCCGCGAAACGCGGGATATCCATAGACGCGCTTCAGGATAACGAGCGGATCCGGGCCATTGTCGAAGAGCGCACCTGCGGCCGAAAATGACATGTCGCCGCCATCCATCAATGGCTCGCCGCACCCTTCACGCGGCCGGAAAGCACGCCGAAACCATCGATGATGGCTTCCTGGTTCTCCAGCCGGAGACCTTCAAAATGGACTTCCTGCAGCGCGCGCATCAATTGGTCGATGACATCGCCGTCTCCGGCTTCCGTTGCCTCGGCGATCTCGCGTTCAAGTTCGATCTTCTGCCAGCGAAGCGCCTTGGCGCGCTTGTGGAAGGCAAGCGCCTGGCGGTAGCCCTCGCGAGCATCCTCCATGGCCGCCTCCTCCGTCGCGATCCAGAGGCGCGCGTTGCGGATCTGCTGCTCCAGGCTCTTGAGGAGCGCGCCGAAGCCCTGCTCCTCCAGCCGGTCGATCAGGTATTCGCGCGTCAGATGCGGCCCGGCGACGGCCGCCGCAGCACCGAGCACACCTGACCATAGTCGCTGAAGCTCGCGGTTGTCGTAATCGATCGAGGCGATTTCATCGTACTCGTCCTGCATCAGGGTGGGATGATTGACGATCGTGAGCGCCAGCACGCTTTCGCGCAAGGCCGGAATTTCCTGATGCCCACGCACGAGGCCCGAACGCGCAAGGCGCTCGGAAACGCCGCCGCCGGAAATGCGCGCGCCACGCGCCTCCTGCCCGCCGCGTCCGGCTTGCCGGCCGCCGCGATCGAAGCTCCGGCGCTCGCCACGGTTTTGGAATTGCGGCTGAAAGAATGCGCTGAGCCGGTCCCGGATGTCCTGCTGATAGTGGCGTCGGACATTTTCGTCGACGATGACGGCGACCATCTGCTTCAGCCGGGCTTCGAGTTCGGCGCGCGCCTCCGGAGTATCGAATTTTCCCGTGTTGATCTCGCGGCTCCAGAGCATCTCGGCGAGCGGCTTTGCCTGGTCCATCACCTTGTCGAACGCCGCACGGCCATCATGGCGCACGAGGTCGTCCGGATCCTTGCCATCGGGCAGCAGCGCAAAACGCACGGTTCGGCCGGGCTTCAGATGCGGCAGTGCCAAATCTGCAGCGCGGTTTGCTGCGCGGATGCCGGCGTTGTCGCCATCGAAGCAGAGCACTGGTTGCGGTGTCATTTTCCAAAGCAGTTCGAGCTGGTTCTCGGTAAGAGCAGTACCGAGCGGCGCAACGGCATTTTCGATGCCGGCCTGATGCAACGCGATGACGTCCATATAACCTTCGACGGCGATGATGGTGCCGGCACCGTCTGCGCCTTGGATCGCTCGCCGGGCGCGTGCGAAATTGTAGAGCACATTGCCTTTGTGGAAGAGCTCGGTCTCGTTGGAATTGAGATATTTCGCTGGCGCATCCGGCGACATCGCGCGCCCGCCAAAGGCGATCACCTTCTCCCGCGACGAGAGGATGGGAAACATGATGCGGTCGCGGAAGCGATCGTAGCTGACCGGCACGTCGGGACCATAAACCACAAGACCGCAGGCTTCGATCTGCTCCTTGGCAACGCCCTTGCCGGCCAGAAACTCCTTGAGCGCATTGCGGCTGTCCGGTGCAAAGCCGAGGCGGAAGGTTTCGATTGTCCGGCCCGTCAGTCCGCGGTCGCGCAGGTATGCCCGCGCCCGCGCGCCGTTCGCCGTCTGCAATTGGTCCTGAAAGAACAGCGTCGCCAGTTCCATGACGTCTTGAAGCGTGCCGCGCTCCTTTTCGCGCTTCTCCATGACGGGATCGGCGATCGGCATGGCGACACCCGCCATATCGGCGATCTGCTGAACGGCTTCGGGGAAACTCATGCCCTCAAGCTCGGTCAGGAATCGGAAATGGTCTCCAGTTACGCCGCAGCCGAAGCAGTGATAGCGGCCCTTGCGGTCCTCGCAGTGAAAGCTCGGTGACTTCTCGCCGTGGAACGGGCAGCAGGCCCAGTAGTCGCCGCGCGAAACATTGGTCTTGCGCTTGTCCCAGCTCACGCGACGGCCGATCACATCCGAGATCTGGACGCGGTCGCGTATCTCATCGAGAAAGGAATTGGAAAAGCGCATATGAACCTCTTGGACAACCATCATATACGCAGGTTTGGACGAGCCTGCCACGAACTTCGGGCAAAAGACGCGCTATTCACAGGCTTGACACCTCGCCTTTGAATTGACGGCGACGCCTGGGTGCCTAGAAGCAATCGAACATTTAGATGCAGCGCGAGGCATGTTCACAAGCAGTTCGTCCTCCTAAAGGACGAAACGAGTAGCAAGGAAACATCGAGGTGACATGGAGTTTTCCAAAAAGCAGCCGCCGCATCTGCGCCACTTTGCCAGCAACAGAAGCATTGAAAAATCGCCTCTGAAAGCACCGGGAAAAACAATCAAAAAAACGTGAAAGCCTGCAGCTGAAGGGGTGCGACAACTGTGCACGCCGAGCGCCTGTCCGCAATCCGGACAGACCAAACAAGCCTTCGGCAAGGCACGCGTCACGACAAATAAGATCATTGATTATCAGTCGTTTAGTTCGCATGAAAGGTGATCGCGGGGCCAAACTTGGCACTGCCGGCGCGATCTGTTCATCCACATGCAAAACGCGCACGATCGAATTATTATATTTTTGTAATTTGAATCCTCTGCTGCATCGCAATAGGCTCCGTCCCAACAAGCGATCCCCGAGCGAGGCTCCATCCCTACCCCCGGCGCCGCCTCGCAAGGGTGCCTTTGCAAATACGCCGCTGGTTTGGGTCTCGGCCTGCGTCGCCAGCGACAAGCAAAGAGCAAGAAGGCAGGAGCGCCCCCAGCTCCTGCCTTCTTTACTTTTGGCTTAACCTTGCCGGTTAACTGACCCTCGTAATTTTGCAGCACCCTTGTGCGAAGTAACATTGACAGGCGCGTCCTTCGTGACAGATGGAATACGTGTGCCCGCCTGGATTGCTCGATGTCCATTACCGCAGAAAAACTTGCAGCCGATGATCGTTTTTTTGAAGCGGTATTACTCTGCGCCAATGAGATGCTCGCGATCTATCGCGAAAGCCCGCGCATTGCCTCGATCTTTGCAGCCCAGCAGCGCTGGCTGATGGCGCATGCCGGATTTGCGCTGCACTATGGGTATCCCGACGGCATAACGAAAGGGCTTTACTCCGGGCGCTTTGTCGAATTTGTCGTTACCAACAAGATCGCCAGCCGCAACACCGCTGCCACTTTCATGCAGGAAATGCTTGCCTATCGCTTCCTGAGGCCGGCAAGCAGCCAGAGCGATCGCCGCGCGCGGTTGCTTGAGCCGACGGAGACGGCAGAACAGCATTTCCTGAAGTGGCTCCTCGCCCATCTGTTCATCCTCGACGGGCCCGATGGCGGGAAACGCCTTGAGCGAGCGAGCGCAGATCTTTCAACCATCGGCAAAATTCAGCCGCTGATCGCCAAGGCGATTATCGAAACCGATGCTGTACGCGACCCTGGCAGGACCTTCAATCTCTTCAACTGGGCAAATTCGGGTGGGCTGGTCATGGATTATCTGATGTCGCGCCTGCCGGGCTTCGACCGCTCGAAGGAGCGCATGGCTCTTGGTCCCGTATCACTTGGGGAAATCCGGGCGCAGTTCATGATTTCGAACACGCACCTGAAGCGCCTGCTTTCACAGGCAGCCGCAATTGGCAGCATCGGTTGGGAGGAGCCGCCGCGCAAGGGCGATCTCTGGCTCTCGCGCGGCTTCATTCTCGAATACTGGAACTATCAGGCTGCGAAATTTGCGATCATCGATGCGGCGGCCGAGGCAGTTCTCGGCCCGGCCTGACGGAGCCTATTTCAGCAGTTCCTTGACCGTGCCGGACGCTTTGGCGAAGTCCATTTGTCCGGCATAACGTTCCTTGAGCGCTGCCATGACCTTGCCCATGTCCTTCGGCCCCCCGGCGCCGGTCTCCTTGATGATGGCAGCGATATTCGCCCGCACCTCGGAGTCCGAAAGCTGCTTCGGCAGGAAGTCCTGGATCACAGTGATCTCGGCGCGTTCCTTGGCAGCAAGTTCCGGGCGGGCGTTTTCTTCGTAGATCTTCGCCGATTCGTCGCGTTGCTTCACCATCTTGGCGAGGATCTGCAGAATTTCGTCATCCGGAGCCTCGCCTTTGCCTGTGCCGCGATTGGCGATGTCGCGGTCCTTGATCGCCGCCTGGATCAGACGGACGGTCGAGAGCCGTTCGGCATTCTTGGATTTCATCGCGTCCTTAAGCGCGGTGGCGACCTGATCGCGCAGCATTGTCTTCACTCCTGTTGAATTGCGCTTCATAAACCAGCCCGATGGCATGGATCAAATAAATTGCGAGACTTGCGCGAGAAAGCGAAGGAAAAGGCGCCCGATCCACGCTAGAAAGATTGACGACGGGGCACAGCGCGGCTATCTACCGCCACCTGCACCAAAATTCGTGATCAGGCCTGAGATGCGCTGCGACAAGCTGCGCCCATACGCTTGCGAACACAATTGGCAGTCTGACGGCCCCAAGACGTCAGGACCTGCCGGAAACGGGATGAAGATGACCGCGACAGCACCCTGGACAACCGAAAAGCCGACTGCCCTGCTCGTTCTGGCTGATGGAACCGTGATCGAAGGCAAGGGGATCGGCGCCACCGGCAAGGTCCAGGCCGAAGTGGTCTTCAACACGGCGCTGACCGGCTATGAGGAAATCCTGACCGACCCCTCTTATCTGGGCCAGATCGTCACCTTCACCTTCCCGCATATCGGCAATATCGGCACAAATGACGAAGACATCGAAGACCTGACGCCGGCAGCGCGCCATGGCGCGGTCGGCGTCATCTTCAAGGCCGACATCACCGAGCCCTCCAACTACCGAGCCGCAAAGCATCTCGATGCCTGGCTGAAGTCCCGCGGCGTCATCGGCCTTTGCGGCATCGACACCCGCGCACTCACCGCGTGGATCCGCGAGAACGGCGCACCGAATGCGGTGATTGCTCATGACCCGAACGGCGTCTTCGACCTTGAAACCCTAAAGGCCGAAGCCAGGGCCTGGAGCGGCCTCGAGGGCCTCGACCTGGCCAAGATCGCCTCCTCCGGCCAGTCGTCGCAATGGGTGCAGACGCCCTGGATCTGGAACGAAGGCTACGCAGAACTCGGCGCCGACAAGGCGAAATACCATGTCGTCTGCCTCGACTACGGCGTGAAGCGCAACATCCTGCGCCTCTTTGCGGGCCTCGATTGCAAAGTGACGGTCGTTCCGGCAACGACCAGCGCCGAGGACGTGCTTGCCATGCAACCGGACGGCATCTTCCTGTCGAACGGCCCCGGCGATCCGGCGGCAACCGGCGAATATGCCGTGCCGGTGATCCGCAAGCTGATCAAGACGGACATCCCGGTCTTCGGTATCTGCCTCGGCCATCAGATGCTGGGTCTCGCGCTCGGCGCCAGGACCGAAAAGATGCACCAAGGCCATCATGGCGCCAACCATCCGGTGAAAGACCATACGACCGGCAAGGTCGAGATCGTCTCGATGAACCACGGCTTTGCGGTCGACACGAAGTCGCTACCGGAAGGCGTTGAGGAGACTCATGTTTCCCTCTTCGACGGCACCAATTGCGGCCTGCGCGTCGCCGGCAAGCAGATCTTCTCCGTCCAGCACCATCCGGAAGCCTCTCCCGGCCCGCAGGACAGCCATTACCTCTTCCGCCGCTTCATCAACATGGTGCGCGGCAAGAAAGGCGAAGCAGCGCTCGCCGAGCGTTGAGGCCCTTCTGGTTTGTCGAAAAAGCCTGCCTGTTGAACCGACCCCATCAAGTTGGACGGTTCAAAGGCTGGGAAAATTGAGGGCTGGGTCCTGTACGATAAAGGGCTCGGCCCCTTGAGTTTCATTTTGATGCGGTCATTGTCGTGATGGCGGATGGTGTCGGTGATACGGGATTGCGGGCTTTGAACGCCGGCAAACTTTATCGGGCGGAGGAACTCGGATCTGAGGATGGCAATGAAGCCCTGCATGGCTGCGTTATTGAGGCAGCTGCCTTTACGTGACATGTTTTCGACGCCCGCGTTGTTGAAGCCCGACTCGACAGGCGGGCATCTGGTCTTGCCATCCCTGATTGGAATGCAGGATCGGCCGATTCGTTGTGGCCCAGCCGGCTCAGCGCCTTGGTCAACATGCTTTCCACCAGCTTGAAGGCGGGCCGCCTGGCTTCGAAGGCAATGATCTCGCCGTTGAACGGTCCATGACCGGTGAGAGATAGAGCTTCTTTGCCCGCTATGTTGAACTCCGTCACGTCCGTCGTCCATTTCTGGTCGGCACCATGCGCAGTGAACTGCGTTTGAGGAGATCGGGGCCACGCGTCCGACACTGCCCTTGTAGGAGTGGGATATCTTTGGTGGAACAGGCGTTGCGATAGCTCTCCCCGCCGCTCACGCACCGCCAGACAGTCGATTGCTTCAAACTCTCGGTGAACTTGGAAAGGCAACCCCCGAAGATTGATGTCCAACTTCGGGGCCGGTTCACTGCCGCGGGCTTTTTCTTCTGCCTGATGCTTGACCTCAACTTAACTTGAGGAACTAGACCGGTTCGCGTGACATCGACAATCAAGGAGATGGTGATGAACGGCGCTTTTTATCGTGTGGACAAGTTTGCCGTGCCGGAGGAGGCACGCGAGGAGTTTCTGATCAATGTACTGAAGACACACGAGGTGCTGCAGGCCCAGGAAGGTTTCATCCGGCACACGGTCCTCGAGCAGGTTTCAGGGCCGGGCGAATTCAATTTCGTGACCATTGCCGAATGGGAAAGCGCCGAGGTGATCGAGCGGGTGAAGGCCGCCGTCCAGGCGGCACACCGGGCGCGAAACTTCGATCCGCAGGCTCTTTTTTCGCGGCTCGGCATCCGCGCCGACATTGCCAATTACAAGCCGGTTGCAGCTTGACGATCGAACGGCCGGTTCAGGCGCCGGCCGTTTTCCCCTCGTGACGCACGAGGACGTAGAAACGTGCGCAGAGCATGACCGCGGCAGCCGCAAGTCCGACGAGAAAACCGAACCAGATGCCCACGCCGCCAAAGCCCATCGGGAAAGCGAACAACCAAGCAAGGAAGAAGCCGATGGGCCAGTAGGCAATCAGCGCCATGATCATCGGCACACGAGCATCCTTAAGGCCGCGCAGCAAACCATTGGCGACAGCCTGCATGCCGTCGACGAGCTGGAAGAGGCCCGCAACGACGATGAGCGGACCGGCGTAAGCCAGCACCTGCGGCGCTTCCGGCGAACTGACGTCCAGGAACCAGCTGCCAAGGAATTCCGGCATGATGGCAAAAAGCACGCCGCCGATACCGGAGATCGCCGCCGCGATGATCAGTACCGCGATCGAGGCGCGAACCAGAGCGGGATGGTCACCCTGCCCGTGCGCAATGCCTACGCGCACGGTTGCCGCCTGCGAGAGGCCGAGTGGGATCATGAAGGCGATCGACGCCCATTGGAGCGCAATGCCATGTGCCGCAAGCTCGATCGTGCCGATGTAACCCATCAGTAGCGAGGCAACTGTAAAGAGGCTGACTTCTGCAAGTATGGTTACGCTTATCGGCAGACCGAGGCGAACGACGTCCCAAAGCGCGTGCCAATCCGGCCGCCAGAAACGCACCAGGATCTCGTAACGCCGTGTCTCCTCCCTCATCTGCACATAGGCGAGGATGAAGACAAAGCCTGCAGTCTGTACTGCGACCGAAACGATCGCAGCGCCCTGAAGGCCCATTGCTGGAAAACCGAAGTGGCCGAGGACGAGGGCGTATGCGAAGATCGCGTTCATCACCAGCATGGCAATGGTCACATTGAGGACGACGGCAGCCTTGCCGATCGCGCTGACAAGCGCGCGCACGACATTGTAAAGCAGCCCCGGCAGCACGCCGAAATGGCCGATCAGGATATAGCCGTGCGCAAGCTTTGCCACTTCCGGCTTCTGGCCAGCGGCGAGTAATATCTCCTCGGCATATAAGAAGACCGGCTGCATGACGAGCCAATAGACGGTGACCATCCAAAGGCCCATGCGCATCGAGCGACGAACGGTGACGACATCGCCCCGGCCGTAAGCCTGCGCGACCATCGGGATAACTGCGATGGCAAAGCCCGAACCGAAGATCAGGATCGTGAACAGGAACTGCGCCGACAGCACCATGGCAGCCAGATTCTCGGCGCCGAGGCGGCCGACGATCATCACATCCGTCGTGTTGATGCCAAGCTGGGCAAGCTGTGCGCCGATGAACGGAATGCCGAGTGCCAGCGTGGCGCGGAAATGCGCACTCCAGCGATTGTCGGTTTGCGGCGCAAGCCTGTGCACGTCGATCGGCGCGTCCATCAAAGCCATCCCTAATTGGTTGAATCACTTCAGGCCGCATTTCGCGGCAAAGTAATACCGGGCCTTAGATCAAAGGCCCGCAAAGAGCCATCCCAAAAGAGGCAGATGATGAAAAATTCATCACATCATCACGAATTCTGATAGCTCATTGCGCCGGCGTCTCCAGGGCTTTTGAAGGTTTCGCGGTCCGGACCTTCGCGAGGAACACCAGGGCGGCCGAGAGGATAAAGAAGGCAGCGAGCAGGTAGGGAGCACCGGCAAAGGTCACCGGGGCATCCGGCCTGGTGAAATAGCCGAACATCTGGGTGAAGATCAGCGGGCCTGCGATCGTCGTAATGCTGCTGAGGCTGGTCAGCGCTCCTTGCAATTCACCCTGCGCAGATGGCGGCACCATGCCGGCGGCAATGCTGCGAAGCGGCGGATCGGCGACATTTTCCATCACGGTCAGAATGATGACCGTGTAGACGACCCAGCCCTCCCAGGCGAAGGCATACCCCGTCAGACCGACGATAGAAAAAGAAAGGCCGACGATGGCGGTCTTCCACTCGCCGAGAACCGGCACGATCTTTGGCAGCACGAGCCCCATCACGATCGCAGCGCCGATGCCATAGATGCCGAGCGAAAGGCCGATCTGGCCTTCGCTCCAGCCGTAGCGATAGGTCGAGACGAACGACCAGACCGACGGATAAACGGCGTGTGCAAGCCAGAAGAGGAACATGACGGCGCCGACCCAGCCGATGCCGGGATAATTGCGCATCTGCTTCAACGCGCCCAGCGGATTGGCTCGCCTCCATTCGAAAGCGCGCCGATGCTTGGCGGGGAGGGTTTCCGGCAACAGGAAATAGGCTGCAACGAAATTGAGGAAGGAAAGCGCCGCTGCACCGAAGAATGGAACGCGCGGGCCGAATTCGCCCAGGAAACCGCCAATGACCGGGCCAATGGTGAAGCCGATGCCGAAGGCAATGCCGATCAGGCCGAAGTTCTTGGCGCGGTTTTGGTCATTGCTGATGTCGGCGATATAGGCAGAACACGTCGCATAGCTGCCGCCGCTCAAGCCTGCGAGCGCCCGTCCGACAAAAAGCATCCAGAAGCTGGTGGCAATCGCGCAGATCAGGTTGTCGATCGCGAAGGTCAACACGGAAAGAAGCAAGATCGGACGGCGGCCGAAACGGTCACTGAGATTGCCAAAAAGCGGCGAGAACAAGAACAGCATGCCCGCATAGACGACCAGCAGCCAGCCGCCGTCGAGTGCGGCATCGCTAATGGTTCCGCCTGTGAGTTCCTCGAGATAGGCGGGCAGCACAGGCATGATGATTGCAATTCCGATCACGTCCAAAAACAGGATCAGGAAAACGAGGAAGAGGCCGCGGCGAACGAATTTGGGATCCAGCATGGAATGTCTCTCAACAGGGGATTGCTTCTGGAAAGACGATCGCGTCGCCGGGGTTGTAACATAGCTCAACGAAAAAAATGAAACAATACGAGAACATTTCAAAGTTTTTGATCAAGCCGCCAAGGATATTGATCGGCGGGCGGAACAAACGGAGATCCCAAGCGGGCCGCCGCTTTCTTCACGAAATCATTGAAGGCGCGCAGTGCAGGCCGCATGCGCCTGCGGCTGGTAATAGAAAAAAACCGGTCCCGTTGGCAAAAGAAGCTCGCTTAAAGCGGCCCGGAGAACGTATCGCAGGCGGCGAGCTGGCCGCTGTCGAAGCCCCGTTTGAACCAGCGCATGCGTTGGTCGGACGTGCCGTGATTGAAGCTTTCCGGCACGACATAGCCCTGACTCCGCTTCTGCAGCGTGTCGTCGCCGATTTGCTGAGCAGCGTTCAGTGCCTCTTCAAGGTCTCCGGCATCGAGCATGCCTTTCTGCTCGGTATATTTCCCCCAAATGCCTGCAAAGCAATCGGCCTGCAGCTCGACGCGCACTGACATCTTGTTGGCCTCGGCTTCGCTCATGCGCTGGCGCGCCTGGTTGAACTTCGGCAGGATGCCGAGCAGGTTCTGGACGTGGTGGCCGACTTCGTGGGCGACCACGTAGGCTTCGGCGAAGTCGCCGGAGGCGCCAAATTTCCTCTCGAGCTCCTGGAAGAAGGCGGTGTCGAGATAGACCTTGTGATCGCCGGGGCAATAGAATGGCCCGGTGGCGGCGGATGCGAAACCGCATGCCGATTGCGTCGCGTCTGCAAAGAGCACCAGTGTTGGCTCCTCATAATCCCTGCCCTGAGCCTGGAAGATGCCCTGCCAGGTATCCTCGGTCTCGGCCAGCACGGTACGCATGAATGCTGTCATCTCGTCATCGGCGGGCGTGCTGGTGCTTTCCGACTGGCTCTGCTCGTAGCCAGAGCCGCCCGTCATGCCGCCATCCAACACCTGCATCAGGTCGATCCCCATCGCCTTGAAGATCAGATAGATGACAACGAGGAAGATGATCGTGCCGATCGAGAGCCCGCCGCCCCTGCGTCCCACACCGCCGCCGGATGGGAAGCTGAAGCCGCCGTTGCGGCCGAACGGATTACGGCCGAACCCGCCACGTGTCGCATCACCGCGGCGATCCTCGACATTGTCCGACTGGCGGCGACCCTTCCATTCCATCTGAACTCTCCCCTGGCGATGCGCAGGCATGCGCTCTTGGGCAATTATATATCCGGTGGCGACGTGAAGGCCAGCAGGTTTCAGGCAAAGGGCTTTAGACGCAGACAAAGCGCGGGAACGAGCACATTGCCGGCAAGGCCAGACGGTGTCACTCCCGCTGAAGATCACCCATTCATCCGCCCCCGCCAGAATGAAAAGACCGATGCAAAAACGCTGCACGGAAGCCTTGCCGCAAACTCGTGCTTCTTGCGCCTGCGCCGTTGCCGAGTAGACGGGCAAGGGCTTCGAAATTGCGCTCGGCCGTGGCTACGCCGCTGGTTGCTGCCTTGCTTCGGTTGAAGAAAATGCACCAAATGCTTGACGTGACTCCTGCTTTCGCTCTCACTGAAGGAGAGGATCTGGGAGGACATGATGAAAGCACTACGCCTGGAAGCGACGGGGCGGCTTGCGGTGAACCGAATGGAAAAGCCGGTGCCAGGCCCCGGCGAAATGCTGGTGAAGATCGAAGCCTGCGGGATCTGCGGCACCGACCGACATCTCTTCCTGGGCGAATTTCCGTCGAAGCCCCCCGTGACGCTCGGACACGAATTCGTCGGCATCATCGAAGCCGTTTCGCAAGGCGTGACCGCCTTTCGCCCCGGCATGCGGGTGACGGGCGATCCGAACATCGCCTGCGGACGCTGCCCCGAATGCCGGCGCGGACGCGTCAATCTCTGCCGGAACCTGCAAGCGATCGGCATTCATCGGGATGGCGGTTTTGCCGAGTATGTCTGCATGCCGGAGCAACAAGCGTTCGAACTGCCTCAGTCGCTGGCACCGCTGCATGGCGCCTTTTGTGAACCCCTCGCCTGCTGTCTGCACGGCGTCGATCTGGCAAAGATCGGGGCGGGCGCATCAGTGGCCGTGCTCGGCGGTGGCGTGATCGGACTGCTGGTCGTGCAGCTTGCGCGCCTCGCCGGTGCAACGCGCGTCGTGCTCGTGACGCGCAACGCCGATAAACGGCGGCTTGCAGAAGACCTTGGCGCGACGGCAACGGCCGACCCCTCAGCACGCGACGTCGTCGACCTTGTGACGGCCGACCACGGCCTTCTGCCGGGCGGTGCCGATGTGGTGATCGAATGCGCCGGCGTGGCGCAGACCATGGAACAGGCTCCTCTCCTTGCCCGCCGCGGCGGCACCGTCGTGATCCTCGGCGTCATGCCGCAGGGCGCCAGGATTTCCATGCAGCCCTTCGATCTGCTGTTTCGCGAGATCAAGTTGGTGAACTCGTTTCTGAACCCCTTCACGCACGGCCGTGCTGCCGACCTGATCGCCTCCGGCGTCATCAAGGTCGAGCCTCTGATCTCCCGCCGCATCGGGCTGGACGACGCGCCGGAAGCAATCGCCAATCCGGCACGCAGCGGCGAGATACGTGTCATTGTGGTCCCCGGCCCGTGAACGGCGTTTCAGGAGTTTTCGAATTCCTGTCGATTCCGCGATTTATGGGGTTCCGTTTGCAAATACATTTGCCTATAAGCCGCTTCTAGCCTGAAAAGACCCCTCGTGCGCGACCCGACCCGGTGCCTCCCACCCTGGCCGGCTTTTTGCGCAGCTAGAAACGGATACCGCCCATGCCGAAGCGCCAAGACATCAAATCGATCCTCATCATCGGCGCGGGACCGATTGTCATTGGCCAGGCTTGCGAATTCGACTATTCCGGCACCCAGGCCTGCAAGGCGCTGAAGGAGGAAGGCTACAGGGTCATCCTCGTCAACTCCAACCCGGCGACAATCATGACCGACCCGGGTCTCGCCGACGCGACCTATGTCGAACCTATCACCCCCGAAGTCGTCGCCAAGATCATCGCCAAGGAGCGGCCGGATGCGCTGCTGCCGACGATGGGCGGCCAGACGGCGCTGAACACGGCTCTTTCGCTGAAGCGAATGGGCGTTCTCGACCGCTACAATGTCGAGATGATTGGCGCCAAGCCGGCCGCGATCGACATGGCAGAAGACCGCGCCCTCTTCCGCGAAGCCATGGCCCGCATCGGGCTGGAAACGCCGCGCTCGATGCTGGCGAATGCCACAGACATCAAGGACGCCGACCGCAAGATGCATGAAGCCGAGCGCACAAAGCTGCGCGAGAGCCTCTCCGGCGCCGCACTCGACACTGCGCTTGACGATCTGGAAAACCAGTGGAACCTGGGCGAGAGCGACCGCAAGCAGCGCTATTTGAACCACGCAATGGCGATCGCCGCCCAGGCGCTCGATGACGTCGGTCTGCCAGCCATCATTCGTCCGTCCTTCACACTCGGCGGCACCGGCGGCGGCATTGCCTACAATCGTTCGGAATTCTTCGACATCGTCGGCGGCGGCCTCGACGCTTCGCCCACGACCGAAGTCTTGATCGAGGAGTCGGTCCTTGGCTGGAAGGAGTATGAAATGGAAGTCGTCCGCGACAAGGCGGACAATTGCATCATCATCTGCTCGATCGAAAACATTGATCCGATGGGCGTCCACACCGGCGATTCGATCACCGTCGCTCCGGCCCTGACGCTGACCGACAAGGAATACCAGATCATGCGCAACGCCTCGATTGCGGTGCTGCGCGAGATCGGCGTCGAGACCGGCGGCTCAAACGTCCAGTTCGCCGTCAATCCGAAGGACGGCCGCCTCGTCGTCATCGAGATGAACCCGCGCGTTTCGCGCTCTTCGGCGCTTGCCTCCAAGGCCACCGGTTTCCCGATCGCCAAAGTCGCGGCTAAACTCGCAATCGGCTATACCCTGGACGAACTTGAAAACGACATCACCGGCGGCGCCACACCCGCCTCCTTCGAACCGTCGATCGACTATGTCGTCACCAAGATCCCGCGCTTTGCCTTCGAGAAGTTCCCGGGCGCCTCGCCGATCTTGACGACGGCGATGAAGTCCGTCGGCGAAGTCATGGCGATCGGCCGCACCTTCGCTGAATCCCTGCAGAAGGCGCTCCGCGGCCTCGAAACGGGCCTGACGGGCCTTGACGAAATCGAAATCCCAGACGTGGAGGAAGGCGAGTCCAGCCAGAATGCCATCCGCGCCGCGATCGGCGCACCGACGCCCGATCGCCTGCGCATGGTTGCCCAGGCCCTGCGCCAGGGCATGAGCGAGGCCGAGGTTCACGAGGGCTCCAAGATCGACCCGTGGTTCATCGCCCAGTTCAAGGCGATCGTCGACATGGAGGCTCGTATCCGCGAGCATGGCCTGCCGAGCGACGCCGACAATCTGCGCATGCTGAAGGCCATGGGCTTTTCGGACGCGCGCCTTGCGACGCTGACGAACAAGCGTCCGAAAGAAGTGGCGGAACTTCGCAACAGGCTCAATGTCCGCCCGGTCTTCAAGCGCATCGATACCTGCGCGGCCGAATTCGCCTCGCCGACTGCCTATATGTACTCGACCTACGAAACACCCTTCGTCGGCGCTGCCCGCTCCGAAGCGCAGGTCTCCGACCGCAAGAAGGTCGTCATCCTCGGCGGCGGTCCGAACCGGATCGGCCAGGGTATAGAGTTCGATTATTGTTGCTGCCACGCCGCCTTCGCATTGAAGGATGCCGGCTACGAAGCGATCATGATCAACTGCAATCCGGAAACCGTCTCGACCGACTACGACACTTCCGACCGCCTCTATTTCGAGCCGCTGACGGCCGAAGACGTGATCGAGATCCTGCGCGCCGAGCAGGAAAAGGGTGAAGTCGTCGGCGTCATCGTCCAGTTCGGCGGCCAGACGCCGCTGAAGCTTGCCGAAGCGCTGGAAAAGAACGGCATCCCGATCCTCGGCACCGCGCCGGATGCGATCGACCTTGCCGAAGACCGCGACCGCTTCCAGAAGCTTCTGATGAAGCTCGACCTCAACCAGCCGAACAACGGCATTGCTTATTCCGTCGAGCAGGCCCGCCTCGTCGCCGCCGAAATCGGCTTCCCGCTGGTGGTACGCCCCTCCTACGTTCTCGGCGGCCGCGCCATGCAGATCATCCATTCGGAATCGATGCTGCAGACCTATCTGCTCGACACCGTTCCGGAACTGGTTCCCGAAGACATCAAGCAGCGCTATCCGAACGACAAGACCGGCCAGATCAACACGCTGCTCGGCAAGAACCCGCTGCTCTTCGACAGCTACCTGACGAACGCCATCGAGGTCGACGTCGACTGCCTTTCCGACGGTGATGACGTCTACGTCGCGGGCATCATGGAGCATATCGAAGAAGCCGGCATCCATTCGGGCGACTCGGCCTGCTCGCTGCCGCCGCGCTCGCTGTCGGGGGACTTGCTCGACGAACTCGAGCGCCAGGCAAAGGCCATGGCCAAGGCGCTGAATGTCGGCGGTTTGATGAACGTGCAGTTCGCGATCAAGGACAACACCGTCTACGTGCTCGAAGTCAACCCGCGCGCCTCGCGCACCGTGCCGTTCGTGGCAAAGACCATCGGAGCACCGATTGCCAAGATCGCTGCCCGCGTCATGGCTGGCGAGAAGCTGGATGCGGCCTTCGCCGCCTACGGCCAAAAGCCCGATCCGCGCGCCTTGAAGCACATCGCCGTCAAGGAGGCCGTCTTCCCCTTCGCCCGCTTCCCGGGCGTCGATACCCTGCTTGGGCCTGAAATGCGTTCGACCGGGGAGGTCATCGGCCTCGACACCGATTTCGCGCTGGCCTTCGCCAAGTCGCAGCTCGGCGCCGGCGTTGAACTGCCGCGCGACGGGACGGTCTTCGTCTCCGTTCGCGACCACGACAAGTCACGCGTGCTGCCTGCAATCCGTGTTCTCGTAGGCGAAGGTTTCAAGGTGCTCGCCACCGGCGGAACGCAACGTTTCTTGGCTGAACATGGCATCGAAGCGACGAAGATCAACAAGGTGCTCGAGGGCCGTCCGCACATCGAGGATGCGATCCGCAACCGCCAGGTCCAACTTGTCATCAACACGACGGACGGCAACAAGGCGATTTCCGATTCGAAGTCGCTCCGCCGCGCGACACTGATGCAGAAGGTGCCGTATTACACGACGATGGCCGGTGCCGAAGCAGCTGCCCAGGCGATCAAGGCCCTAAAGGCCGGCAACCTTGAGGTTCGCCCGCTGCAGAGCTATTTCTGAGCGTTTGAACGACCGGAAGTTGCCGTAAAACCTTGCGGATGTTACCGTTGCCGCGGTTCATCCGGAGCGATTGATGGCAAAGAACATCGTCATTCTGTTCGATGGCACATCGAACGAGATTTCGGCCGACCGGACCAATATTGTCAGACTGTTCGGCACCTTGAAACGCTCGGATGAGCAGATGGTCTACTACGATCCAGGTGTCGGCACGTTCGGCGCTGCCAATGCCTGGTCCAGGCTCTTTCGCAAATCCTATGAGGTTTTCGGGCTCGCGACGGGCTGGGGCCTCGATCAGAACGTCAAGGAAGCCTACCGCTTCCTGGTCGAAAACTACGATCGCGGGCCGCCCGACGCCGCCCGGCGGCATTCCGACCGGGACCGCATCTACATCTTCGGCTTCAGCCGTGGCGCCTATTCGGCGCGGGTGCTAGCGGGTTTCATCCATGCCTTCGGCCTTACAAGCCGGCATCATCTCAACCTGCTCGATTATGCCTACAGGACCTACAAGGGAATTTCCGCGCACGAAGAGAAAGCTGGCAGCGCTGCAAAGGATGGCGGCGAGGATGCGTCGCCTGCTTTCGCTGCCATGCGTCTCTACGAACGCATGCTGAGAAACGACCGCCCGCCGATCAAGCTTCTTGGTCTTTTCGATACGGTGGCCTCACTCATCGAAACGGGGAAATGGTTTCCGCAGTTCAAGACCCATCCTTTCACCCGCAAGAACCCGAGCGTCGAATGGGTGCGCCACGCAGTCGCCATCGATGAACGGCGTACCATGTTCCAGCCAGAGCTCTGGGAGCGCGACCAGGAGTATTGGGGCCGCCCGTTCCGGCCCAAGGGAAAGGTGGCGAAGCAGAATTTGCGGGAAGTCTGGTTTGCCGGCATCCACGGCGATATCGGCGGCGGCTATCCGGAAGCGCAAAGCGCGGCAGTCAAGATCCCACTGGCCTGGATGATCCAGGAAACGCAACCGGCCGGCCTCCTATACCGCACCCGCATCGTCAACGACATCGTGCTCGGAAAAGGCGGGAACAAGTATGTGCCGCTGGATGCCACTGCGCCCTTGCATGTCTCCTTGGCCGCCGGGTGGAAAATCCTCGAATACATTCCCCGGCGCGTGCCGGAAAATTCCTGGCGAAGGCACGGCAACCGGAATGCGATTTATTTCCCGTTGAGCGACCGGCGTCTCATTCCAGACGATGCGTTGATCCACATCTCGGTCAAGGAACGGATGAATGCCACCCCCTACAAGCCGCCGAATCTGCCTGCAAACCCTGACTTCGTTTCTTAGCGGCTTGAATCACTTTCTGCGATCATGCGTGCAAGTCCTTGATCCGGTTCACATCCTCACCTGCCCAATCAGCCGGGCGCGCCACATTACGAATTTTATGGAAATCGGCGGCAACGATCTGCTATAAGCGGGCGATTATGATTATTGCACGGTTCCGAAGTCCCCTTCGGGACCTGTTTTCTTTTGTGTCGCTGCCTGACTCTAGGACACGAAGATCAAAGGACAGGAAAATGGTTGATAAGGTTCCGATGACACAGGGTGGTTTCGTCAAGCTGCAGGAAGAGCTGCGCTGGCGTCAGCAGGAGGAGCGCCCGCGCATCATCGAAGCGATCGCCGAAGCCCGTGCCCATGGCGATCTTTCCGAAAACGCCGAATATCACGCAGCAAAGGAAGCGCAGAGCCACAACGAGGGCCGCATCAGCGAGCTCGAAGACCTGACGGCGCGCGCCGAAGTGATCGACCTTGCGAAGATGTCCGGCGACAAGATCAAGTTCGGCGCCAAGGTCAAACTCGTCGACGAGGACACCGAGGAAGAAAAGACCTACCAGATCGTCGGCGATCAGGAAGCCGACGTGAAAGCCGGCCGCATTTCCATCTCCTCCCCGATCGCGCGCGCGCTGATCGGCAAGGTAGTCGGCGATTCCATCGAGGTCATCGCACCGGGGGGCTCGAAAGCCTACGAAGTGCTTTCGATCTCCTGGGGTTGATTGCCGGTGGCCGGAACGGTCAAGCCGGGCGCGATCGATATTGCTGACGTCGACATCATCGCACCGAACTTCAAGCAGCGCCTGTCCGGCGTCACATCGACGATCGTTCAGCTGATTCCCCTCCAGGTCAGCCTCGGCATCAAGATTGCAGCGCTCGGCCCCGGCTTGCCGAAAGACCTACCGAAGCTGACGTGGAGACAGCTTCTTGGCGCATGGCGTCCGTCAACCGGACGCCGGCATCGCGTATGGCACGCGCGCCGCAACAACGAGATGGCCGCCGGTATCGTGCTGCGGTACCTTTTGCGCATGCCGCTGAAGCTGCTCTTTACGTCGGCCGCCCAGCGCCGCCATACCGCCTACACGCGCTGGCTTATCCGCCGGATGGATGCGGTCGTCGCGACCAATGCCCGGTCCGGCTCCTTTCTCCAGGTGCCGCATACTGTGATCCGCCACGGTGTCGATCTGGAACTTTTCCATCCACCCCAGACCGTCGAGGACACCATAGAGGCGACCGGCCTGCCCGGCAGGTATCTCGTCGGCTGCTTCGGCCGCATCAGGTATCAGAAGGGCACCGATCTTTTCATTCGGTCGATGATCGATCTGCTGCCGCAACATCCGGACTGGACGGCGGTGATCTCCGGCCGGGTAACGGCAGAGCATAAAGCTTTCGCCGACAAGCTGAAGGCTGATATCGCCGCCGCCGGCCTTGCCGATCGAATCGTGTTTCTGGGCGAAGTGCCAGACATCAGGGTCTGGTATCGGCGTTTAACCCTTTATGTTGCCCCGTCCCGAAATGAAGGTTTCGGGCTGACGCCTCTCGAAGCTATGGCCTCGAAGACTGCAGTTGTGGCGTCGGACGCCGGGGCCTATGGCGAAATGATCGAGGAGGGGACGAACGGAAGCGTCGTTCCGGCCGGCGATGGCGAAGCTCTCACGAAGGCAATCGCCCCCTATCTCAGCGACCCGCAAGGGACGCTCGCCCGTGGCGAGATTGCGCTCTCGCATGTACGGGCAAATTTTGCGCTCGAAGGCGAAGCGACGGCGTTGAAGCTCATCTATGAGGATCTTCTGCGGCAGTAGCAGCCACGTCGCCGGTTATCGCTCGGAGGCAGAAACTGGCGACGGCATCTTCCGACAAATGGCTCATAAACGCCGCCTTGCCGCCCGCCATCACCTTGGCCAGGGACATGCGAGGCGCATTTTCAGGCGCCTTCAGCGGCCCGATCGACAGGCCCAATCGCTCCGCATTCGTGAAATTGAAGATGATCTCGGCGTCGCACGTTAAGCCCAGTTTCTTTCGACGATCGAAGATAGCGCAAACCGCTATATCTAAATGTCTACCAGAGAGACATCCTTGACCTGGCGGATCGTCAACATCGTCCGCACGGTATCCACATTCTCCGTGGCCGTGAGCTCTTCGATCACGAAATCCTGAAAGCCCGCAAGGTTCTCGGCTACGCACTGCAAGAGAAAATCGGATTCGCCCGACACCATCCATGCCTCTCGCACGAGCGGCCAATTGGCCGTCTGCTTCGCAAATGCCTTCAGATTGGCATCCGACTGATGTTTCAGACCGACCATACAAAAGGCAACCAGATCATAACCGAGCGCAGGCGCATTCAAAAGCGCCCGATAGCCGCGGATGAAGCCGGATTCCTCCAGCTTGCGCACCCGCCTGAGACACGGCGGCGCCGATATCCCGACCCGCTCGGCAAGCTCGACATTCGTCATCCGGCCATCATTCTGGAGCTCGCGCAGAATCTTCATATCTATTGCATCAAGTTCGACGCGCATCACCATGGTAGCGGTTCCTGTCTCTCTTTCGATCGGCCATCCTTGGGCCGCTTCCTATCATTGCCCGCGACAACTTCATACGCCGCGCCTGCTTCCAAAGCATATTCAACTTGCCCCTGACGAGGGCATGCACGACCTATGATGAACCTGGGAGGGCGCAACCCCCCAGTATCTCGGCACCCCGCGTCAATCATTATATCGTCACTCGTCAAGCCCTTGCGAACCGCCCGCTTTCAACTCGTGTTGCCGTCGAGATCGAGCGATCTGAAACAGCAAGCCGCAAACGAGGCAGAAATAGCGCGAAAGTTGCCCTGGATGCACCTCGATCCTTGCCAAATCTCGTTGGCCGGAGGAAGGATAGGTCGGAGATCCATCATAGACAAAACGCCTTCGTCAGACACTGTTTTGATATCTTTTTGGTACGCGCTCGCGGATCCTTCGGCGGAAATGGTGATCGGCGCTTGCCCATTGCTGGCTCTCTGTTGTAGCGGTGTGGATGAAATGGTCGATACCAGCATCAGCCCGCCAAGACGAGGGCGTCGGGGTCGAACCAACAGAAACATCTGCGGTTAGCCCGTGACAATAACGCAAGCACCTGTGCGTATTCCATGCTGTCCCCTTGAAAGGTAGCTTGGTTCATCCCTAGACTATACAAACCTGTTTATTACGATATCCCGCACGGCTTCGACAGGATGCCTGCCATTGAAGGATCCGGACCATGACTGCCCGACATACTAAAGTACTCATCATCGGCTCCGGTCCCGCGGGCTATACGGCCGCAGTCTATGCGGCGCGCGCGATGCTGAAGCCCGTGCTGATCGCCGGGATGGAGCAAGGCGGACAGTTGATGATCACGACGGATGTCGAGAACTATCCGGGCTTTGCCGATCCGATCCAGGGCCCGTGGCTCATGGACCAGATGCTGCAGCAGGCCAAGCATGTCGGCGCCGAGATCGTCAGCGACATCGTTACCGAGGTCGAGATGAACCAGCGGCCCTTCGTGGCCCGAACCGACAGCGGCCAGGTCTGGACCGCCGATACACTGATCATCGCGACCGGCGCCAAGGCGAAATGGCTCGGCATCGAAAGCGAACAGCATTTCCAGGGCTTCGGCGTTTCGGCCTGCGCCACCTGCGATGGCTTCTTCTATCGCAACAAGCACGTCATCGTCGTTGGCGGCGGCAACAGCGCCGTCGAGGAAGCCCTTTATCTTTCCAACATTGCGAAGTCCGTGACGGTCGTGCATCGCCGCGATGCATTCCGCGCCGAAAAGATCCTGCAGCAGCGCCTCTTCTCCAAGGAGAACGTGACGGTTCTCTGGAACACCGAAATCGCCGAAATCACCGGTACGCCGGCAAAGCCGCCGATGCCGCCTTCGGTTACCGGCGCGCGACTGCGCGATACCCGCACCGGGTCCATCAGTGACGTTTCGGTCGACGGTGTCTTCGTGGCGATCGGCCATGCGCCGGCAACCGAACTTTTCAAGGGCAAGCTCAAGCTCAAGGACAACGGCTATCTCTGGACTGCTCCGGATTCGACCGCAACCAGCATAGAAGGCATCTATGCTGCGGGCGACGTGACGGACGACACCTTCCGGCAGGCGGTCACCGCCGCAGGCATGGGATGCATGGCCGCCCTCGAAGCCGAACGTTATCTCACGGGCCACATGCCCGTCGCCGTGGCCGCGGAGTAGGATCGGCTATGAGGGGTGGGGGAATGCCATTGGATTGGGACAAGCTGCGTATTTTTCACGCGGCTGCCGAGGCCGGATCGTTCACGCATGCGGCCGACAAGCTGCATCTCTCCCAATCCGCAATCAGCCGCCAGGTGAGCGCGCTGGAGCAGGACGTCGGCACCAAACTCTTCCACCGCCACGCCCGCGGCCTGATCCTGACGGAACAGGGCGAGCTGCTCTATCGCACCGCCCATGACGTGCTGCTCAAGCTCGAAACAGTGAAGATGCAGCTCACGGAAACGACGGAAACGCCCAGCGGCAAGCTGCGGGTGACCACCACCGTCGGCCTCGGCCAGGGCTGGCTGACGGACAAGATCCAGGAGTTCATGCAGCTCTATCCGGACGTCCAGATCCAGCTCATTCTCGACAACGAGGAACTGGACGTCAACATGCGTCATGCAGATTGCGCCATCCGCCTGCGCCAACCGCAGCAGTCGGATCTCATTCAGCGCAAGCTCTTCACCGTGCATATGCACGTCTATGCCGCCCCCTCCTATATCAACCGCTATGGCGAACCTCAGTCGGTCGAGGACCTGGACAATCACCGCATCATCACCTTCGGCGAGCCCGCCCCCAGCTACCTGCTGGACGTAAACTGGCTGGAGATTGCCGGCCGCTCTTCGGACAACAAGCGTATTCCGCATCTGCAAATCAACAGCCAGACTTCCATCAAGCGCGCCTGCCTGCTTGGCATCGGCGTCGCCTGCATGCCGGATTACATCGTCGGACGTGATCCGGGCCTCATCCAGCTCGCGATCAACGCCGACGTGCCCTCGTTCGACACCTATTTCTGCTATCCCGACGAAATCAAGAATGCCGCAAAGCTGAAGGCGTTCCGCGATTTTATCGTTAGCAAGGCGAGAAACTGGAACTTCTGATTCCCGTCTTTGTCCACCAAATCGCACACCATGCAACCAATGCATGACTGGCATGCACAAAAGAGGGTTGCCGTTTGCTCAATTAAACACCATATCGCACTCAGCTGATGCACACGGTGGCTTTTCCTCCCAGTTCCACCGCATTAGCTGTTCCCCTCTGGAGGTTTTTGACCTTCACACCTTAAAGGGCCCCGAATGTTCGGCGGCCCTCTTTTTTTGCCCGTAATCGCTGCATGGCAACATAATTTGTGCAGTGCATGGCAGGCATGCATAATAATGCATTGAAAGCTGCCCAAGAAAGCACCATATCGCCTGTAGCTGATGCACATCGGTGGTTTCTCTCCCAGTGCCACCGCATTAGCTGTTCCCCTCTGGAGGTTTTTGACCTTCACACCTTAAGGGCCCCGATCTTTCGGTGGCCCCTTTTTTTGCTTAAAATTTAAGCACCTCAAAACCGAACAAGCTCACGCCCTCGTGATTTGCATATCGAAAAGCAGCGATCCATATATCGGAATAATTCGATTTAAATTCGGCACGAGACGATGGATAGGGACGAAATCCTGAAGGCGCTTTCCAATCCAATGCGGATGGAAATCCTCAACTGGCTGAAAGACCCGAAGGAGCACTTCCCCTCCCAGGAGCACCCTTTGGAAATGGGTGTCTGCGCCAGCCAGTTCGAGCGCTCCGGCCTTTCGCAATCAACCGTATCTGCTCATCTTGCAACATTGAGCCGCGCCGGCCTCGTCACGACAAGGCGCGTCGGCCAATGGGTTTTCTACAAGCGCAACGAAGAAACGATCGCTGCCTTCCTGATGCAACTAGGCCAGGATCTTTGAGAGCCTGATCCGTCTCGACGCCACCGCACCTGCCTATCTCTCCGCCGGGCCGAGTTGCCTCGCCCGTGACGGAGTGATCCTCCCGACAGAACAGGAAAGGACTTCCATGAACAAGCTTTTCGAACCCGCGCAGATTGGCGACATTGCCGTCAGGAACCGCATCGTCATGGCACCGCTTACCCGCAACCGCTCGCCCGGCGCCATCCCGAACGATCTGAACGTCGAATATTATCGCCAGCGCGCCACAGCCGGTCTCATCATCACCGAGGCAACGGCCATCACACACCAGGGCCAAGGTTACGCAGACGTTCCCGGCCTCTACAAGAAGGAAGCTCTCGACGGCTGGAAGCGCGTCACGGACGCCGTGCATGCAGGCGGCGGCAAGATCGTCGTACAGATGTGGCATGTTGGCCGCATCTCGCACACCACGCTGCAGCCGAATGGCGGCAGTCCTGTCTCCTCGACCAATAAAGTCGCCAGGGCGAAGACCTATCTGGTCAATGCCGATGGCACCGGCAGCTTCGCGGAGACCTCAAAGCCGCGTGCACTCGAGACATCTGAAATTCCCGGCATCATCGACGATTATCGCAAGGCAGCGCGCGCTGCGATCGACGCGGGTTTCGACGGCGTCGAAATCCATGGCGCGAACGGCTACCTGCTGGACCAGTTCCTCCGCGATGGCATCAACGACCGGACCGACCACTATGGCGGCTCGATCGAAAACCGGGCCCGCTTCACTTTCGAGGTAGTCGATGCCGTGACCAGGGAAATAGGTGCCGGCCGCACGGCGATCCGCATTTCGCCGGTCACACCCTCGGGCGAAAGCTACGATTCCGACCCGCGGAAGCTTTTTACCCATGTCGTCGAGGGCCTCGCCAGGCATGACCTCGCCTATATCCACGTTATCGAGGGCGAGACGGGTGGCGAGCGCGGCTACACGCAAGGAACAAATCCACCCTTCGACTACAAGGATCTGCGCCAGGCTTATGAAAGGGCCGGCGGCCATGCGAGCTGGATGGTCAACAACGGCTACGATCATCAGATGGCAATGGATGCCGTCGAAAGCGGCCGCGCCGACCTGGTCGCCTTCGGCAAGCCTTTCATCGCCAACCCGGACCTGGTCGAACGCCTGCAGAAGAACCTGTCGCTCAACACGCCGGACAACGCCACCTTCTATGGCGGCGGGGCAAAGGGTTATATCGATTATCCACGGCTCGAAAAGGTCGCCTGATTTTCAGACGCATCGGACGAAATCCCGCCTTGCGCGGGATTTCCTTTTCGGCTGCTGCCGTTAGAATGCCGCCATGTTCGAAACCCATCTCGACCGCTGGTCGCTGGCGCCGGACGGCGAACCGATCATCACCCATTCCAGTCACCTTCTGCCCGTTCTTTGGAACGGCAAGCCGGCAATGCTCAAGAAGTCTCGTGACGAGGCCGAAAGGGCCGGCGGTGCGTTGATGCACTGGTGGGGCGGCAACGGTGCCGCCAAGGTTTATGCACATGATGACGAGGCTGTTCTGCTCGAACGGGCAACGGGCAGTCGCTCGCTGCTGAAGATGGCGATGGACGGCGAAGACGATGAGGCAAGCAGGATCATCTGCCGCACCGTCCAGAGACTGCACGCGCCGCGCCAAAAGCCCCTGCCCGGCCTCATTCCGCTCCGCCGCTGGTTCCGGGAGCTGGCGCCAGCAGCGAGAACTTATGGCGGCATTCTTCGCGAATGCAGTGCTGTCGCTGAAGCACTGCTTTCCCATCAGCACGATCCGGTCGTGCTGCACGGTGACATTCACCACGGCAACATTCTCGATTTCGAAGAAGACGGGTGGCTTGCGATCGACCCGAAGGGCCTGATCGGCGAACGTGGCTTCGACTATGCCAACACTTTCGCCAATGAAGACCTTCCGGCCATCAGCGTGCCTGGGCGCCTGCAGCGCCAGCTCCGGATCGTTTGCATCGAAACGGGGATGGAGCCCAAACGCCTGCTGCGATGGATTGCCGCCTACTCGGGCCTGTCGGCGGCTTGGTTCCTCGGCGACAACATGAATTCGTCTGCTGAGAGCCCGCTTGCCGTCGCGCGCATCGCTCTGGCGGAGTTGCGAAAAGCCTAGCGGCTTTCGTCAATCAAGGTTGGAGGATTTTTCCTTCATGCGGCAGATCGTGCGGCGCGCAAGAGCCTTCGCCTGAATGCCGCCGAAATGCGGCTTCTTCAAATCGATCGTTGAACGGGCGCTCGGCTCAGGCACGCGGAGAGACATCGGCCGAACCGCCACCCTTCCATTTGGTATCGACGACTTCCGTCTCCGGCCGGTCGCCGCCTTCGGCATATTCTTCATGCCATTTGCCTTTCTCGTCCTGCCAGCTGATCTCGGCGGAATCGCCGCCGACCTGCTGTTCGGCCGCGACGATGCGGGCTGCCTCCAGCGCTTCGGCATGAGACGGGAATGCTTCGGAATAGACCTCTCCGAGCCTGTAGGCCCAGCCGCCGTCATGGGGAACGACCTCGTAAACCACCTTGATCATGCACCTCTCCTCTTTTCTCGTTACGCGATCTGTCGGCAATCAGCCGAAAAGTCGCCGGACTGCATCCGGTTCTATCGCGCGCGGCAAGGCGAGAATGACGAGGCACGCCGCGATTGCTTCCGGCTGACCAATATCGGCAGTATTCCATTAAATGGACAAGACTGCAAATTCGCCCCGCAGTCGCACTGCCTGATAGGGAAGATCATCGCCTGTCGACAAACGAATCACAACTCAAGTCCGGCGGACGGCCTGCCAGCCTGGTCGATCGTTACAAGCTGCAGCCCGTCGAGCTGGCATTGGCGCCCAGCGCGGTTGCGGGGATCGCCGCTGGCTTCGGATCATCGAAGTCGTGTGCGATGAACATCTGCGTCCTCGTTTGTCCTTGCTCTCTTGAAGGCGTGGCCGCTCATGGTTCACCCCGGCGCGGGCTTTTGCGGGAACAATATCGAAGACAAGATGGCATCCCCTCCTCGGCCTCGCGGGGCAAGGTCAGTCTTCCCAATCTTGGGATCACGGGTCGACACTGTCTTCATGCGTCAAATGCCGCCACAGGCAGCCACCGTCAACGACCCGATGAAAGGCAAAGACCCGCCATCGCTGACGGGCCCTTCTTCAGATCTGCCAACTGGTTTACTTGCAGGCAGCGCAGAAGCGCTGGATGCGCTTGCAGGCTTCCTCGAGCAGAGCTTCCGAGGTCGCATAGGAAATGCGGAAGTTTGGGCCGAGGCCGAAGGCCGAGCCGTGCACGACGGCGACGCCTTCGCTTTCGAGCAGCTCAGAAACGAAATCTTCGTCGGTCTCGATAGCCTTTCCCGAAGGCGCGGTCTTGCCGATCAGGCCGGCGCAAGACGGGTAGACGTAGAAGGCGCCCTCCGGCGACGGGCAGGTGATGCCTTTAGCCTGGTTCAGCATTGAAACCACCAGATCGCGGCGACCCTCGAAGATCTTCTTGTTCACCGGGATGAAATCCTGCGTGCCGTTCAGCGCCTCGACGGCGGCCCACTGGGCAATCGACGTCGCACCGGAGGTCTGCTGCCCCTGGACCATGTCCATCGCCTTGATGAGCTGCAGCGGCCCGGCCGCGTAACCGATACGCCAGCCGGTCATGGCATAGGCCTTGGAGACGCCGTTCATCGTCAGCGTGCGGTCGTAGAGTTTCGGTTCGACTTCGACCGGCGTGGCGAACTTGAAGTCGCCATAGGTCAGGTGCTCGTACATGTCGTCGGTCAGCACCCAGACATGTGGATGCTTGAGCAGCACTTCGGTCAAGGCCTTGAGTTCGCCATGCGTATAGGCAGCACCTGACGGGTTCGACGGGGAGTTGAATACGAACCACTTGGTCTTCGGCGTGATCGCCCTGTCGAGATCAGCTGCCTGGAGCTTGAAGTTGTTTTCCTGCGTGGTCGCGACGATGACAGGTGTGCCGCCGCAAAGCGCCACCATCTCCGGATAAGACACCCAGTAGGGAGCCGGAATGACGACTTCATCGCCCGGGTTCAGCGTCGCCATGAAGGCGTTGAACAGGATCTGCTTGCCGCCGGTGCCGACGATCGTCTGCTCCCAGGAATATTCCAGGCCGTTCTCGCGCTTGAACTTAGCGGCGATTGCCTTGCGCAGCTCCGGGATGCCGGAAACCGGCGTGTACTTCGTCTCGCCGCGGTTGATCGCGTCGATGGCGGCCTTCTTGATATTGTCCGGCGTATCGAAGTCCGGCTCGCCGGCGCCGAGGCCGATCACATCGCGCCCCTTTGCTTTCAGCTCTCGCGCTTTCTGGGAGACGGCGATGGTGGCCGAAGGCTTCACACGGGAAAGAGCATCAGCAAGAAAGGCCATGATATCGGTCCTATACGATTGAAACGGGCAGAAGGCCGGGACCGGAGTTCTGCGATTAGCTCTATGTCCAATGTGCGGCGGCATTTCAAGCGCAAAGGCGTGATGGAGCCAATGATTCTTAATGATCAATTGTCGGGCGGGGCGACCGAAGCATTTATCGCTTTGCGAAGATCACACTCTGGAGAGATGCGAATTTCTTCGCTGGAATCAAAAAGTTCGATGGATTTGGCATTTGCCATGATTATGCCGCAACAAATGACACGGCATGCCGCAATTCGGTCGCGAGCCTGCCGGGATCTGGGCCTCATCTTTAGCGCTCCCGCAATTGCTTGTTGAGGTATGCCAATGTTTCTGGAGGACGAACGAGCCGCAGCGCGGCTTCGTGCCCGCCGGGTTTCGCTTTCTTTCTTGATTGCAGCAAGCGTCGTCGCCGCTTCAACGATGATGGCATGCGGGGTCATTTCGACAGCTCGCGCCGAAGGGACGCCGCAATTGCAAAGGACCGAGCAAACAACTGGCTCGGTCACCGCACCGGTGCCGGCAGCAGCCGAAGCGACCACCCTGCCGGCGGCTTCGGCGAAGCCGCCGCGGATGACGACACACGCCGACGGGCAGATCATGCGCGGGCTGAGCATGCTGCTTTTCGCCCTGACCGCAGCGGGCGCGCTTGCCGTATGGCGCCGCCGTATCAAGCGACTGATGACCACGAGGACCCGGTAATGGTGTCAAATCCCCGCAACGGAAGCCGGCATCAGGATGCATACGGATTCGAACCGCTTCCTTCTTACATCGAGCTGGCCATGGCGACAGCTGCTGCCGCAGCCCATGACGGGCCGCAGCAGCGTGAGAAAGGTTTCCTTTTCTCGCGCTTTTCGACGGTTGAGCGGATGATTATGCTCGCCATCGCCGGGCTTGCACTTTACGGCGTCGCGCTGCTGAGCGATGGCTTCTACATCAAGGGAAAGGCTGCCGTCGCGCAGGTCCTGGTGCAGCGCGCCTTGGCGGGATCCGCGCTGGTCGAAACGACGCCGACCATTTCCATTCAACCTCAAAACACAAAGCCGTTATCCGCGACGCAATAAGGTTGAAGCGCGCTTGCCTCCGCTCCACGTTGAATGCGGATGAAAGCGATGGGGAAACGCCACATGACTATCGCCAGAACATTCGCAGCTTCGCTGCTTTTTGGCGCGCCCCTCTTCGCGCCCGGTTTCGCCGCGGCGGCAGAAAAAAGGGTCGAGACCGAGAAAGTCGCAGTGATCGTCGAAACCCTGGCCGAAGGGCTCGAACACCCGTGGGCTGTGGAAGCGCTGCCTGACGGCGCCTATCTGGTGACCGAACGGCCAGGGCGGATGCGGATCGTCAAGGACAGCAAGCTCTCAGATCCGATCGGAGGCGTGCCCGACGTGCGCGCCCGTGGCCAGGGCGGTTTGATGGATGTGGCCGTTGCGCCGGATTTTGCAACGAGCCGCACGATCTATTTCACGGCTTCGACCGCCAATCGAAAAGGCTCGGGAACCAAAGCCTTCAGCGCCAGGCTCGCCGCCGACGGCAGCAGACTCGAGAACGTGAAGACGATCTTCACGATGAAAAAGTTCACCGGGGGCAATATTCAATACGGTTCGCGCATCGCCATCGCGAGCGACGGTACTCTCTTTATCAGCATCGGCGATCGCGGCGATCCCGATCGCTCGCAGGACTGGAAGGATGATGCCGGCTCGATCGTGCATATCAATGCCGATGGCAGCATCCCTGCGGACAATCCGTTCAAGGACAGCGCAAAGGCGCTGCCGGAAATCTGGTCGAAGGGCCATCGCAACCCGCAGGGCATCACCTTCGACATCGCCGACGGTAAACTCTACACCGTCGAGCACGGCGCGCGAGGCGGCGACGAAATCAACGTCATTGAACCCGGGAAGAATTACGGCTGGCCGATCATCAGCTATGGACGCAATTACTCCGGCTCAAAGATCGGCGAAGGAACGGCCAAGAAAGGACTGGAACAGCCGCTGCATTATTGGGACCCGTCGATCGCGCCAGGCGCGCTCGCCATCTATCGCGGCAACATGTTTCCGGAATGGGACGGAAACTTCCTTGTCGCAGCGCTCAAATTCGAACTGCTCTCCCGCATGCAGCGCAATAAAAACGGTACCCTGGTTGCAGCTGAGCAGATTTTCGAGGGTGATTACGGTCGCCTGCGGGATGTTGTCGTCGCACCGGACGGTGCGCTCTTGATCGTCACCGACGAGGACGATGGCGCGCTGCTGCGTGTCTCGCGCTCCGACCGCCAGAACGGCTAGGCTCTTCACAGACCGAGCCGAAGCAGGATTTCCCGCAGCAAATCCTCACGACCGTCGTCAGGCGCGCCGCCTTCGAGCAGCGCATCATCAATGCGCGAGAGCCGGCAAACCGCTGATCCCGTAAGCGGGCACGCGCGCCGGCAGGGTCCGCTGCCCATCCTTCAGGCCGGCTTTTTTTGCAAGAGAAGCTCCGGTATAACCGGCGGTCATTCTCCTGACGCCATGCACGCAATCGCGGTACTCCGAACGAGCCCTCCTTCGCCCTTGCCGGAATGAAATGCAACTGGTAGGCGTCCACGATACATCCTGCCCCACATCGAGGACTGATATGACGCGCGTCCAGGCGAACCTTCTTCTATTGATTGCCGCCGCCATCTGGGGCGGCGGCTTTGTCGCGCAGTCTACGGCCATGAAGGCAATCGGTCCGTTCTGGTTCATAGGGTTGCGATTTACGGTCGCGACCGTCGCCGTCCTGCCTTTCCTGTTCCTTGAAATGCGTAAGGCCAGTGTCAAGACCACGCGCCGGCATCTGAGCTGTTATGGCTTGATCGGCCTTGCCCTTTTCGGCGGCGCTTCGACGCAACAAATAGGGCTTCAGACGACGACCGTGACGAACTCCAGCTTCATCACCGGGCTCTATGTCGTCTTCGTGCCGCTGATCGCAGTCACCTTCCTGCGCCGACCGCCGCACTTAATCGTCTGGCCGGCTTCCATCATGGCCGTCGCCGGTATCTACATGCTGTCCGGCGGGCAACTTTCCGCGCTGAGCACGGGCGACGGCCTGACAGTCGTTTGTGCCGCGTTCTGGGCGATACAGATCACGCTCGCCGGCACGACGGTCGCCGAGACAGGAAGGCCGCTTATGCTGTCGGCAGGCCAATTTGCCGTGACGGCGGTCGCCGCGCTCATCATAGCGGCATTTCTCGAGCCCATCAGCATGGAGGCGATCTTAGGCGCGGCACCGGAGATCCTCTATGTCGGCGTCTTCTCTTCGGGCGTGGCTTTCGTGCTGCAGGTGATCGGCCAGCGCTACACCACCCCGTCGCAAGCCGCCATCTTCCTCTCTTGCGAGGCGCTCTTCGGATCGGCGCTCGGCGCCCTGCTGCTTGGCGAGACGATGCCGCCGCTCGGCTATGCGGGCTGTGCGCTGATGTTTATCGCTATGCTTGTGGTCGAATTGGTACCGGAGCTCGGAAAAAGACGCAGCCAGCCCGCCTGAGCTATGGCCTTTTTTGAATTTAGACGGCAATTGCGGAAAAAATTTTAGCGTAGCGGCCAGGACGCGCTGTCGTTGCATTTTTGGGAAAAACTGCCCTCAACTTATACTGCAGGCAATACGAAACCTTAATCATTGGTGGACTGCGAGCGAAATTTTGCGTTTTGGCGCAAATAGGATAGCCGGCCTGAATGTGCTTTCGATAACACGTTAAAAAACTTTTGCTTGCCAATTCCCCTTAATCGCAGCAATCTCACGGCGTTCGGGCATTTTGCGAGCATGGGAAGTCCTTAAAGTATGTGCGCGCCGGAAACGCTAATATTCCGGTCAGCCGGTCTCGCCAAGACGGGGAATAATCCCGTCATGAGACAGGCCGAGGTAGAGGGGACCTTTTTCTCGAATTTCAAGAATTGCCTGCCAACGCCCCGCAAGGGACATAGTTGATGCTGCCCGTGTGGATGGCGGGCAGAGAGAAAAGGACCTGACGCATGGCCGAGACTGGCACTGTAAAATTCTTCAATACCGACAAAGGCTTCGGCTTCATCAAGCCAGATAAGGGTGGCGCCGACATCTTTGTTCACATTTCTGCCGTTCAGGCTTCCGGCCTTGCCGGCCTGACGGAAAATCAGAAGGTCAGCTTCGACACCGAGCCGGATCGCCGCGGCAAAGGCCCCAAGGCCGTCAATCTGCAGATTGCGGGCTGAGGCCTCGACAAGGCCGTCGAATTCGAGTGCAGGCCCGGCAGCTATGCCGGGTTTTGTCATTCAGCGCCCGTTCAGATAGCCGCCACTATCTTGTCATCATCACGGTGCAGGAACCGCTCACGGGGTTCCAACAACAGGATTTGATCATGAACAGGCTCGCCAAGACATTTCTTCTGACCGCTACTGCCGCAGCCCTCACCCTTTCTGTAATCGGCGATGCATCCGCCCGTGACCGCTGGCATCATCATGACAATGGCGACGCAGCTCTTGTCGGCGGCGCCGTCGGTCTCGCAACCGGCCTGATCGTCGGCTCTGCCATTGCCAATCAGCCGCGCTATTATGAAGAGCCGCGCTATATCGATCCGCCCTATGAACCGGAATACGAAGCCGTGCCGGTTTACCGCGCACCGCCGCGTTACTACGCCCCTGTCCGCGCTGATGTCGAACCCTGGACGCCGCAGTGGGAGCGTTACTGCTCTTACCGCTACCGCAGCTTCGACCCGAGAAGCGGCACTTTCGTCGGCAACGACGGTCGTGAGCACTTCTGCACCGCAGGCTGATCCGCGAACGATTTATAAAGCAAGGCGCCGCTTGCCGGGCGGCGCTTTTGTTTTGGCGTCTGGCACGCTCAGATACCCCTGAGGAACGGATTGCCACGTCGTTCGTCGCCGATGCGGCTGCCAGGGCCATGCCCGCAAATGAAGCCGACATCATCTCCCAGAGGCAGTACCTTGTCACGGATCGATTCCAGCAGTTTCTGGTGATTGCCACCCGGCAGATCGGTTCGGCCGATCGAGCCGTTGAAGAGCACGTCGCCGAGATGGGCGAAGTTCTGGGCGCGATTGAAATAGATGACATGTCCGGGCGCGTGACCGGGTGTGTGATAGACTTCAAACACGTGGCTACCGAAGGAAATTCTGTCGCCATCCTTCAGCCAGCGGTCCGGCACCACGTTTTGAAGACCGGTAATGCCGTATTGCTGCGCCTGTATCTCGATCCGCTCCAGCAATGGCCGATCGTCTTCGTGCGGACCGACGATTTCAACGCCGAGCGCTTCCTTCAGTTCTTTCGCGCCGCCTGCGTGGTCGAGATGTCCGTGCGTCAGCCAGATCTGCTTGATGGTCAAGCTGTTGTCAGCAAGCGTTTTGAGAATGACCGGCACATCGCCGCCCGGATCGACGACTACGCCCTCCTTGGTGTCCGGATCGAAGAGAACCGTGCAGTTCTGCTGGAACGGTGTCACCGGAATGATTCCGGCCTGGAGCATGCTCATGATATGCCTCGCTTGTCTCTGCCTGCTTCCGATAAGCCGGAAAGGTCATCAACGCCAGCCGCTTTTTGGCAGGAATCACCTTTGCCTCACGCCTCAAGACGCATCGTAACAACTGTTCATCGCGTCTGGAATGGCAGCATGCTCTTCCCAGTTATCCTGGTATTTCAAGTGGTTGCGATTTTCCGATGAATCCAGATTTCAGCCCGTGCGGCCAACTGGCGGAACCAGATGGTGAACGGAGCGTTTTCTTCTCCAGCTAAAGCAAGGAGACAAAGAATGACCTTCACGAGAAATCTTTTCCTGGCAGGTGCCGTGCTCGCCGCGAGCGCTGGCCTTGCCCATGCGGAAATGAGCGCGACGGCCATCAACGACCTCAATGTGCGTTCCGGGCCAGGCCCGCAATATCCCTCGGTCGGCGTCGCAACGCGCGGCTCTGCGGCCATCTTGGATGGCTGTATCCAGGGGAGCCGCTGGTGCCGCGTCGATGTCAACGGTATGCGCGGCTGGGTCTATGCCAAATACCTGCAGGTCGAGCGCCAAGGCAGCCGGGTGATCGTCGAAGAGAACGAGGCCGTTCTTGGCGTCCCCTCTGTGACGTATGAGTCGACCGCAGCCGTCGTGCCCGCTGATCCGCAGCCCGCGCCGGGCGATGAACTGCTTGGCCCCGTCGGTTCCGTGGAAGCGATAACGCCACCGGAGACCGTCCGCACCTATATCGAAACCACGCCGACGCAGACGGTTCGGCTGGGTGGTGATGTCGTCGTGGGTGCCGAGGTTCCCGATACCGTGACCTTCCAGGAGATTCCCGACTACGAATACCGCTATGTGCGCATCAACGACCGTCCGGTGCTCGTCGATCCCGGCACCCGCCGCATCGTCTATGTCTATCAGTAAGCTTGCAGTTTGAGGCGGTCTTTTGACCGCCTCATCGCGTCAGAGCTGCCCGCAACTTCATGCCGAACTCAATCTCGCATGAATTGCGCGTTTGCCCTTTCCTCCTCGACCGATAAAATCGCGACACGTCGCAACCTTGGCGGTGGTATCTTTCGTCGGCCACGCGGCATTGACCGGGCTGATTGCCGGCAGCATCGGCGGCTCGAAGCGTGTCGGCCTCGGATGATGAGGGCGGACGCGGTAACAAAGGTGCAGTGCGCGGCAGGCGCGGCCGGACTTCAGTCCGATCGCACGTTACTCGTCCGCAACAGACGCGGCCGGATAAACTTCCTTCATGTAGTCGTTCATCAGCGTCTCTGAGATCGTCGCAGGCGTGAATTTATAAGGTCCGATCTCGGAGACCGGCGTCACTTCCGCAGCAGAGCCCGTCAGGAAGCATTCGCTGAAGCTCGAAAGCTCTTCTGGCTGGATTGTCCGCTCGACGACCGTATAGCCGCGGCGCTTGGCAAGTTCGATCACCGTCTGGCGCGTGATGCCGTTAAGGAAGCAGTCGGGAACCGGCGTATGGATGACGCCCTCCTTGACGAAGAAGATGTTGGCGCCCGTCGCTTCGGCGACCTGGCCGCGATAATCGAGCATCATCGCATCCGCATAGCCCTTGGCCTCGGCGGCATGCTTGGAGATGGTGCAGATCATGTAGAGGCCGGCGGCCTTCGAGGAAGACGGCGCCGTCTTCGGGTCGGGGCGGCGATAGTCGGCGATATCGAGGCGGATGCCCTTGAGTTTTTCGGCAGGATTGAAGTAGCTACCCCACTGCCAGATGGCGATCGCGACATTGATCCGGTTCGCTTGCGCCGAAATCCCCATCATTTCGCTGCCGCGCCAGGCGATCGGGCGCACATAGGCCTCGGAAAAGCCTTGGCGCTTCAACAGTTCGATAGTTGCCGCATCGAGTTCGTCGACCGAGTAGGGAACCTTGAATCCAAGGATATCAGCGGACTTGTGAAGACGCTGATTATGCTCCGTCAGCTTGAAGACGCGGCCGCCATAGGCGCGCTCGCCTTCGAACACCGCGCTGGCATAATGCAGACCATGCGTCAGCACGTGAACCTTCGCGTCCTTCCACGGCACGAATTCGCCGTTGAACCAGATTTCGCCATTCAACTGGTCGAAGGGAACTGAAGCCATTCTCGTAATCCTCCGGCGCCCGCACGCCATGCCTGTTGATTGTTGCCCATATTACGATTTATCCACTACGCAGTGGGGAAAAATGCGTTGTATGGGGAGGAAAGACGGGCTGGTTTCGAACGAACGTCCCGCCTCCGCAAAGTCCGGGGACGCTAACAGCGGCGTAAAATTGTGTCAACAAAGCTGACATATCTTTGCTAAAGTTCCCCGGGGCCTGTAGAACGAGAAAGGAAATGACGTGGCGACACGACAGACCAGCTCGAAAGTAACCAAAGCCGAACCGTTGGCCGCACCGATGGAAAACACCGGCATCATCGATTTCGAGATCATCGAGCTCTTCTTCTTCGCTTATCGCGATTTCGTATCTGATCCGGATGCGATCCTCGAAAAAAGCGGGTTCGGCCGGGCTCATCATCGGGTAGTGCATTTCGTTAACCGTGAACCGGGCATGACCGTTGCCGATCTTTTGGATACACTGAAAATTACCAAGCAGAGCCTTGCTCGAGTACTCAAACAACTGATCGATTCGGGGTATATTCGTCAGGTTGCCGGGCCTGAAGACCGGCGCCAGCGTAAGCTTTATCCGACTAAGACCGGGCGCGAGCTCGCGCTCGCTCTGGCGGAGCCGCAATCGCGCCGCATTGAGAGAGCATTCGACGGTGCCGCTCCGGACGTGCGCGAAAGCGTGAAGGCATTTCTGAGGGGTATGAGGGACAGACAAACAACGAAAGCGGGTTGAATGGCGGGGAAAACAATCATTTCTGATGACGCGGCGCATCTGCTGGTGGTCGATGACGACACCAGAATACGCGCTCTTTTGAACCGTTACCTGACAGAGAACGGCTTCCGGGTGACTGTGGCTGCAGATGGTGCCGAGGCGCAACGCAAGCTTGCCGGGCTCGACTTCGATCTCATCATCATGGATGTGATGATGCCGGGCGAATCCGGCATCGACGTGACGCGCGGCCTGCGCGCCATCAAGAACGTACCGATCATCATGCTTACTGCGCTCGCGGAATCCGGCAATCGCATTGCGGGCCTTGAAGCGGGCGCCGACGATTATCTCTCGAAGCCTTTCGATCCGCGCGAACTGGTACTGCGCGTCAATAATATCCTGCGCCGCAACGCCTCGGACGCGCCCAAGATCGAGCAGATCATGTTCGGCCCATACACTTTCTCGCTCACCCGAAAGGAATTGAAGAAGGCAACGGAAGTGATCCGCCTCACGGACCGTGAGCAGGAAATCATGCTGCTCTTTGCCAAGCGCGCCGGCGACACGATTCCGCGGCACGAGCTCATCGGCAGCGACGTGGATGTCGGCGAGCGCACGATCGATGTGCAGATCAATCGCCTCCGCCGCAAGATCGAGGACGATCCAGCAAATCCTGTCTGGCTCCAGACGGTTCGTGGTATAGGATATAGGCTGAGCATCGATTGATGGCCTCAACGTCAGGATCGCGACAGTCATGGTAACTTTCGAATCCCTGCGCCGCGAAGAACGATCGCCAGCCTCCGGATGGAAAGGGTTCGGCCGCTGGCTGCGCCGCCGCCTGCCGACCGGTCTCTATGTCCGTTCGCTGCTGATCATCATCATTCCCATGGTGCTCCTGCAGTCAGTCGTCGCCGCGGTCTTCATGGAGCGTCACTGGCAGATGGTGACGCAACGCCTGTCGATGGCCGTCACCCGAGATATTGCGGCGATCATCCAGATCATCGAAACCTATCCGCAGGATACCGATTACAGCGAGGCCACTCGCATCGCTCGCGAGCAGTTGAACCTGCAGATTTCGATCGAGCCCGACGGAGATCTGCCGCCACCGCGCGAAAAGCCGTTCTTCTCCATCCTCGACGGCATCCTGAGTGATGAGATCCGCGACCAGATCAAACGCCCCTTCTGGATCGACACGGTTGGAGACTCGAGCCTCGTCGAAATCCGCATAAAGCTGGACGACAAGATCCTGCGCGTTTTGACCAAGCGCAACCAGACCTACGCGTCGAACACGCACATCTTCATCGTTTGGATGGTCGGAGCTTCTCTCGTGCTCATCGGAGTATCGATTCTTTTTCTGCGCGGCCAGATTCGGCCGATCCTGACGCTCGCGCAAGCCGCCGAAAGCTTCGGCAAGGGACACAAACACGATGATTTCTATCCGCGCGGAGCCGATGAGGTCAGGCGCGCGGGGCTTGCCTTCATCCTGATGCGCGAACGCATCGAACGGCAGATCGAACAGCGAACCGCGATGCTGACAGGCGTCAGTCACGACCTACGCACGGTGCTCACGCGCTTCAAGCTACAGCTTGCCCTTGCCGGCAACAGCCCGGAACTCCAAGGACTGAATGACGATGTCAACGACATGCAGTCGATGCTCGAAGCCTACATGGCCTTTGCGCGCAGCGAGATCGAGGAAGACGTCGGAGAATTAAAGCTCACAGAACTGCTCGGAAAGATCGCAACGGACTTCGCCCTGCACGAAAAGCAACTCACCTATTCGATCGAAGGCGAAGACAAGATCTCGGTTCGGCCGAACGCATTTACGCGCCTGGTGACCAACCTCGCGTCCAATGCCCGTCGCTATGCCAATTCGCTGAACATAGAAGCGAAGCACGGCGCAAAATGGCTGACTCTGAATTTTGACGACGATGGCCCTGGCATTCCCGAAAAGAACCGCGAGGATGTCTTCAAGCCCTTCTTCCGTCTGGATGAGGCACGCAATCTGGACGATTCCGGCACCGGGCTCGGCCTTGCGATCGCGCGCGACATTGCCCGTAGCCATGGTGGCAATGTCACTCTCGGCGACAGCCCGCTCGGCGGCCTGCGCGCCACCATCCGCATCCCAGCGTGAGTTCCAGATGGCAATCGACCTGAACGGGATGACCTGGCTCAATCCTCCGCCCTTGGCAGAGCTTCACGAGGGTGCATTGCATGTTCGGTCCGGCCACAAGACAGACTTCTGGCAAGGTACCTATTACGGGTTCCACCGTGATGACGGCCATTTTCTGTATCTCCGGCGCAAGGGCGACTTCACGGCACAGGTGACATTTTCCGGACGCTATCAAATGCTGTACGACCAGGCCGGCATGATGGTCCGCGCAGATTCAGCACACTGGATGAAATGCGGAATCGAATATACCGACGGCGCAAAGCATTTCAGCACCGTCGTGACCAATGGCAATTCCGACTGGTCGGCCTTTCGCGTCGAGCACGATTTCGAGCTGCTGTCCCTGCGCGTTACCCGCAACAAGGATGCACTTTTCATTCAGTACCGGAGCGATCGGATCAGCGAATGGCGAATGGCGCGCCTCGCCTGGTTCGACCCGTCGATTGAGGAGGTTATGGTCGGCCCGGCATTCTGTTCGCCGCAGCGCTCCGGTTTTGAAGCCATCTTTCATGATTTCGAACTGACTGATCCTGCCTCGCGCGACATTCACTGATCATCAGCACGGCGTATGGAACAGTTACGTCTCAAACTCGGACTACATCAGCTTCCTGCCGTTTGGCACCGGCTTGTCGGTTGCAGCAAGAACGATCGCACCGGATTCGTCTTCGAAGCCGAGCGTCAGCACTTCCGAGCGGAACGGTCCGATCTGGCGGGGCGGGAAGTTCACCACTCCGAGTACCTGGCGGCCGACGAGGTTTTCCAGCGTGTAGTGAGCGGTGATCTGCGCCGAGGATTTCTTGACGCCGATTTCCGGCCCGAAATCGATCAGCAACTTGACCGCCGGCTTGCGGGCTTCCGGAAAGGGCTCGGCCTCAATGATCGTGCCGGCACGAATGTCCACACGCTCGAAATCGGCGTAGGTGATTTCTTCAGTCATCGCGCATCCTCAACCGGCAAGCTCTCCGGCACGCGCGCGTGCAGCCGCAAGAGCCTCGTCGAACAGCGGCTGCATGCCTTTTTCTGCCATAAGCACCGAAAGCGCCGCGGCCGTCGTGCCGCCTGGCGAAGTTACGTTCTGGCGAAGCTTCGAGGCGTCGTCGGGGGACTGGTGTAGGAGTTCACCAGCCCCCGCGACAGTCTCCCGTGCAAGGCGCATGGCAAGGTCCGCCGGCAGGCCAAGTTTACGGCCCGCTTCTGCCATACACTCGACGAGATAGAACACATAGGCCGGGCCGCTGCCGGACAATGCCGTTACGGCATCGATGTCCGATTCGGCCGAAACCCACTCGACAGGACCCGAGACGCTAAGAAGCGCATGAACGCGATCACGCTGCCCGGCACTGACGCGCGGATTGGCGAAGGCGCCGGTGACACCGCGGCCGATCATGGCGGGCGTATTGGGCATGGCGCGGACCATGGCGGCTTTGCCGAGATGCTTTTCGAGGAACGCCAGCGTCTTTCCGGCAGCCACCGACACGACCACCGTCTTCGGCCCGACGGCGCTCTTCACCGGCGGCAGGACTGTTTCCATCACCTGCGGCTTAACCGCGAGGAAAATGACATCCGCTTTCATGCCGGCGGGAACGGTTGGAGCATGGGTCGCGCCCGCATCGCCGATGACCTTCATCATCGCCGGCGACGGACCCGGATCGACCACGACAACGCAGGATCCCGGAATTCCGCTCTTCAGCCAGCCGGAAAGCATCGCACCGCCCATATTGCCGGCGCCGACGAGAACGACTGTTTCGGAAGACGATGGTGACATCTTACGCTTCGCCGACCGTTTCGAAGAGGACTGCTTCCATAGCTTTGGCGGCATCCAGGCCGGACCATATGACGAACTGGAACGCCTGATAGTAAGCTTCGCAGGTATCGAGAGCGCTGGAAAGCAAAACTTCCACCTGACGGTTCGTTGGCTCGGCACCGCCCGCCAGAAGCAGCGACTGCCGGAAGATGATCACGTCTTCCTGCCGCCACAGATCGAAGTGACCCATCAGAACCTGCCCGTTGATCGCCGCCAGAAGCTTGGTGACCTCGTTGACGCGAGCTTCTGGAACCTTGATGTCGAACGCGCAGCCGAGATGCAGCGCCTCGAATTCCTCCATCCAGGAGAAGGAAACGTGGTAATCGGCCCACTTCCCCTCGACCGTCATTGCGATCTCGTCCTCGCCCGACCGCTCAAACGACCAGTCGTTATTGGCGGCGACGTACTCGATCATGTCGACCGGGTTCGACTGACGCTCGAATTCCAATTCCATAAGGCTCATGCAGCACCTTCTTGACCGGAATGAATGCGACTGAACTTGAGTTTACGAACACAAGAACAGACACACGCAAAACCGGAACCACCACTTGATGTTCGTTGAACCGCTGCCAGACCTAACGCAGTGAACCTGCCCGGAGCTTACCAATGTCCGCTTCGAATCATCATTTAAAATCAGTGTATAACGCCCCCGGTGACAAGCCAGCCCCTCTCCGGTCATTTCCGGAAAGGCACTGTGGACAGCCGTTCGGAATTTGATTTCAGAAGGAGGTTGTAAGCGACTCTGCGTATTGGCTTTTTTGGCAGTGTCCACAGGTGGAAAACGACACCTGATTTTTTTGTCGATGAAGAGGCGTGCCGCTCAAGCGCCACACCGTGCCCTGTGCCTGAATGAGATTTACTTCGTTTTTGCAGCAAGTTTTGCTTCGAGCGCGGCGACTCGGGCAAGCAGCGCCTCGTTCTCGTCGCGCGCCTTGATCGCCATTTCGCGGACAGCCTCGAATTCCTCGCGCTTGACCACATCCATTGTATTCAGCCAGCGCTCGGCCTGGGCGTTGAAGGCGGTCTCGATTTCCTTGCGCACACCCTGGGCAGCGCCCGCTGCATCCGTCATCAGCTTGGCGAATTCGTCCATGATGCGGTTTGTTCCACTCGTCATGGCGGTTGTTCTCCTTCCCACCACATGATTTTGATCGGCGAAAAGCCCTGAGGAATGAGGTAGGGCTTTGATGTGTGGGATGCAAGCGCTTTGCTCTGGATAATCGGCTGCGGGCATTTGGTCTGCCTCACAATCGACTTGACCGCTTCGTATCGCAACGCCATGTTCCGCGCACAACAACGGGTGGAAAAGCCTTGCCGACTGCAGCCAATCTTCTTTCGATCATGCCCTTTCCGGATATCGATCCGATCGCCATTTCGATCGGTCCTCTGGCTGTTCACTGGTACGGGCTTGCCTATGTGGCAGGCATCCTGCTCGGATGGCTCTATGCCCGGCAGATCGCCGGCAATCACGCGCTTTGGCCGGGCAATGCCTCGCCGATCACCAAGGCGCAGATCGACGACTTCATCGTCTGGGCAGCCATCGGCATCGTTCTGGGCGGCCGCATCGGCTACATCCTTTTCTACGATCTGCCGGCCGTGATAGAGGACCCGCTCCGTGCCATCGAGATCTGGAATGGCGGCATGTCCTTCCACGGCGGAACCATCGGCACGACGATCGCCATGATCCTCTTTGCGCGCAAGAACAGCATTCCGATCTGGAGCCTTTTCGACATCGTCGCCACAGTGGTGCCGATCGGCCTCTTCTTCGGCCGCATTGCAAACTTCGTCAACGGCGAGCTGTGGGGGCGGCTTACGGATGTGCCCTGGGCAGTCGTATTCCCGACGGGCGGGCCGTTTGCGCGGCATCCGAGCCAGCTCTATGAAGCAGGCCTTGAAGGCATCGTGCTGCTGCTTTTTCTTGCCCTCGTCGTCTACGCTTTCCGCGCGCTGAAATCACCAGGGCTCGTTACCGGTCTCTTCGTCTGCGGCTATGCGCTGTCACGCATATTCGTCGAATTCTTCCGCGAGCCGGATCAGCAGCTTGGTTACCTACTCGGCACGAACTGGCTGACCATGGGCATGGTCCTTTCTTTCCCGATGATCTTGCTCGGCATCTGGGCGATGGCGCGTGCCCGCCGCCAGGCCGCTTTGCAGCATTGAGCCCGTCAGGACGCTACGATCATGACGACCGCACTCGGTGAAAAAATAAAGGCGATCATTCAGGCGAACGGGCCGATCAGCGTCACGGACTATTTTTCCCTCTGCCTCGCTGATCCGCAATATGGCTACTATCGCACCCGCGAGCCCTTCGGCCGGTCCGGCGATTTTGTCACTGCGCCCGAAGTCAGCCAGCTCTTCGGCGAAATGATTGGGGTGTTCGTCGTGCATGCCTGGCAGCGCCATGGCGCGCCGGCAGGCGCGCGCCTCGTTGAAATCGGCCCCGGGCGTGGGACGATGATGGCTGACATGCTGCGCGTCATCGAGCGTCTCGCCGCGCCGCTTTTCGAGAATATGACGGTTCATCTCATCGAGACGAGCGAGCGCCTGCGCGATATCCAGCAACAGACACTTCACGCACATGAGGGCAAGATCAGTTGGCATTCCGATTTCGAGGAAGTGCCACCGGGTTTCACGCTGATTGCGGCAAACGAGCTTTTCGACGCCATTCCGATCCGTCAGTTCGTCAAGACGCCAACCGGCTTTCGCGAGCGCATGGTTGGCCTTGACATCGATGGCGAGCTGACATTCGCCGCCGGGATCGCCGGCATCGATCCGGCACTGCTGCCTGGATTACCGCAGGCAGCGCCGGCAGGCACGCTGTTTGAAATATCGCCGGCCCGGCAGGCTGTGATGATGAGGATCTGCGATCGCCTGAAGGCTTTCGGCGGCACGGCGCTTGCGATCGATTACGGCCATCTCGTCACCGGCTTCGGTGATACGCTACAGGCCTTGCGCATGCACGAGTTCGATCCGCCGCTTGCCCATCCCGGTGAAGCGGACCTGACAAGCCATGTGGATTTTGAGGACCTTGCAAAAACGGCCGTCGGCGCCGGGCTGCATCTCAACGGCGCGTTGCACCAGGGCGATTTCCTGATCGGCCTCGGCATTCTCGAGCGCGCTGCCGCTCTCGGCCGCGATCGTGAACCGCGCACCCGGCAGATCATTCAGGACGCGGTGGACCGTCTGGCCGGCTCCGGCGAAGGCCGAATGGGCGAGCTTTTCAAGGCGATGGCCGTCTCCTATCCGGCCGTCGATCTCATGCCGTTCCGTCCGGTGGATTGACAGGATGCGCGGCCCTGGGCCAACATCCGGCGCAATCGAGAATGCTTCGCCGGGCGGGCCGGCGGACAATGGCCTCCGTTCAAACACCCCGGAATCACCGATGCAAGACGCGGCCTTCCCCGCACCGATCGAAAGCGCTCTATTGAACGAAGCGGCCGGCGAAGTGATCCGCCACGGCTATTTCACACGGGCGGGCGGCGTTTCGGAGGGGCTCTATCGCGGCCTGAATGTCGGGCTTGGCTCGAACGACGACCGCACAAAGGTAATGGAGAACCGCCGTCGCGTCGCCGCCTGGTTCAGCCAGCCCTTGGAAAGGCTCGCGACAGTCCATCAGGTTCATTCGCCAGATGCGGTCACCGTCGACAGCAGCTATGACGGCACGCGCCCTGAGGCCGACGCGCTGGTCACGGCAACGCCGGGCATCGTCCTTGGCGTTCTCGCTGCCGACTGCGGCCCGATCCTGTTCGCCGACCCGGAAAACCGGGTGATCGGCGCGGCACATGCCGGATGGAAAGGCGCACTGACCGGCGTCCTGGAAAACACCGTTGCAGCGATGGAAAGGCTTGGCGCAAAGCGCCGGACCATGATTGCCTGCCTCGGCCCCTCGATCAGCCAGACAAGCTATGAAGTCGGCCCGGAATTCGTTGAGCGCTTCGTCACATACGATTCGACTTACGAGCGCTATTTCATTCCTTCGAAGACGTCGGCCCATGCCATGTTCGACCTTCCGGCCCTGACCATCGACCGGTTGCTGAACGCGGGTGTGCGCGCCGAAAGCCTTGGCATTTGCACCTATCCGGACAGCGAGCGCTTTTTCTCGTACCGGCGCACCACACATAATAAGGAGCCGGACTACGGCCGCCAGATTTCAGCGATCAGCATCAGGGAGATTTGACCGCATGGCACTGCATTTCGAAAGAGCCGAATTCGCAAGCCGCCTCACGCGCCTTACTGACCAGATGCGCGCAGAAAAGCTCGATGCCATCCTGCTTTTCGCGCAGGAAAGCATGTACTGGCTGACGGGGTACGACACGTTCGGCTACTGCTTCTTCCAGACCCTGGTGGTCAAGGCCGATGGCACAATGTCGCTGATTACCCGCTCGGCAGACCTTCGTCAGGCCAGGCACACGTCGATCCTCGAAGACATCCACATCTGGGTCGACCGCGTCAATGCCGACCCGACCCTCGACCTCAGAAACCTGCTGGTCGACATGGACCTGCTCGGTGGGCGCATCGGTGTCGAATACGACACCCACGGCATGACCGGGCGAATCGCCCGCCTGCTAGACGCCCAGCTTTCCACCTTCGGCCAGATCGTCGATGTCTCCTATCTCGTCAGCCGCTTGCGCCTCGTGAAAAGCCCGGCAGAGGTGGTCTATGTCGAGCGTGCCGCAGCCCTTGCAGACGATGCTCTGGATGCCGCTGTCGGGCTGACGAAGCCCGGCGCCGACGAGGCGGACATCCTTGCCGCCATGCAGGGCGCGGTCTTTTCGGGTGGCGGAGACTACCCCGCCAACGAATACATCATCGGTTCCGGCGCGGACGCCCTGCTCTGCCGCTATAAGGCGGGCCGCCGCAAGCTCGATGCAAATGACCAGCTTACGCTCGAATGGGCAGGCACCTATGCCCATTATCACGCCGCCATGATGCGCACGATCGTCATCGGCGAGCCGACGCACCGCCACCGCGAACTCTACAACGCTTGCCTGGAAAACCTGCAGGCGATCGAAACCGTGCTGAAACCAGGGCACACCTTCGGCGACGTCTTCGACATGCATGCGAAGATCATGGACGAGCGCGGGCTTGCCCGGCATCGGCTGAACGCCTGCGGCTATTCGCTCGGCGCCCGCTTCTCGCCATCCTGGATGGAACATCAGATGTTTCATGTCGGCAATCCGCAGCCGATCGAGCCGAACATGTCGCTCTTCGTGCACATGATCATAGCCGATTCCGACACCGGAACGGCCATGACGCTGGGCCAGACCTACCTAACGACGGCAGATGCGCCGCGCACGCTTTCCCGCCACTCGCTCGATTTCATCGGCGCATGATGGGCAATCACCGGCAAGATTCCGGAATTGACAGCCGACAGCCCCCGCCCCCATAAATCAGGCGGGCTGATGCGAATGAGGGAAGGACGACGACAGCGATGACGCGAGCTCAGACTGCGCCGATACTCCTTGTCTGCCTGGCCGCGCTTTCTTCTTGCAACACCACCGATGCGCTAACGCCGCAAGTCGATATCGGCGACTCGTCGCTTGGTCGCACCTCACCCGTCACCCAGCGCGAAGTCGAGCGCATGGCGGGTTCAGAGCCTTTGCGGGCCTTTGCCGGCGAATCCAGGCAGGCCGGCTACCATCCGGCATACAACAATCAGACTTACAGATCCGGTCCCGGCGCGCCGCCGACGACAATGCAGGCGCAGGCCGATGCGCTTGCTCGGCGCGGACCCTCGCCCGCGGCTTCGCAGCCTGTCGACGCGAGGACGCTTGCCGAACCGGTTTCCAACGCGCAGGCGGAAGAAGAAGACATGGGCAATCTGGCCCCTGGCAGCCAGCAGAAACGGGTCGCAGCCATCGATCCTGCCGCCTCGTCTGCAATCGGCGGCAACACCGTTCGCTTCCTGCCGATTATCGGCGCTCCCGTCCAGGCAGTGACGCCGCTTTCCCGCCAGCTCGGCGCCGAGGCGCGCTCGCACGGTCTGTCGATCAAGAGTTCGAACGACACCAGCAGCGACTATATCCTGAAGGGTTACCTCTCGGCCTTTACCGACGACGGCAACGTGACCGTGGTTTACGTCTGGGATATCCTCGACGGCAGTGGTACCCGCCTGCACCGCATTCAGGGACAGGAAAAGGTTCCTTCCGCAGCAGAAGATCCCTGGGTCGGTGTTCCGGCCTCCGTCATGCAGCAGATCGCCAGGAAAACGATCACCGAGTTCGATTCCTGGCGGCAGGCGCGCAACGGTTAGCAACAGGCTTTTTACAAATATCAAAGCCTGTGGCGCCTTTGCGCTTGCATTCGGAAGCAAGCTGGCTAAAAAGCGCGGCTATCGGCAGACAACAGGCGGGCCAAAATGAAGGTTTTCGCAGGCAATTCGAACCGGCATCTCGCCGAAGCGATCTGCACCTATCTCAATGTGCCCTTGGGCAAGGCCAGCGTCAGAAGATTTGCCGATCAGGAAATCTTCGTCGAAATCCAGGAAAACGTTCGCGGCGAAGACGTCTTCGTCGTCCAGTCGACCTCCTTTCCGACGAACGATCATCTGATGGAACTGCTGATCATGATCGATGCGATGCGACGTTCGTCGGCGCGCCGCATCACGGCAGTTCTTCCCTATTTCGGTTATGCCCGCCAGGATCGCCGCGCCTCAGGGCGCACGCCGATCTCCGCGAAACTGGTTGCCAACCTCATCACCGAGGCCGGGGCCGACCGGGTTCTGACGCTCGACCTGCATGCCGGCCAGATTCAGGGATTCTTCGACATTCCGACGGACAACCTCTACGCCGTTCCGGTGCTGACGCGCGATATCAAGGCCAATTACGACATCAGCAATGTCATGGTCGTCTCGCCCGATGTCGGCGGCGTCGTCCGCGCCCGTTCGCTCGCAAAACGCCTCGACTGTCTTCTGGCGATCGTGGACAAGCGCCGCGACCGCCCAGGTGAATCCGAAGTCATGAATATTATCGGCGACGTCGAAGGCAAGGATTGCCTGCTGATTGACGACATCGTCGATTCCGGCGGCACGCTTTGCAACGCCGCCGATGTGTTGCTGGCCCAAGGTGCGGCAAGCGTCACCGCCTACATCACCCACGGCGTTCTTTCCGGCGGCGCGGTCACCCGCATCACGTCGTCGAAGCTGCGCGAACTGGTGATCACCGACTCCATCCAGCCGACCACCGCCGTCCAGTCGGCCCACAATATCCGCGTGATTACGACCGCAACCCTGATCGGCGAAGCGATCAACCGCACCAGCCAGGAAGAATCTGTTTCAAGTCTCTTCGACTGAAAGTTCTCCGCGCCCACAAAATATTAGGCAGGGTTGTATTTTATTCTTCTTCGGCAGCGCGCTTTCGGCTACTTTCGCGCAAGCGATTTGCATGAGAAGCCCTATGACCGCCATCAGGATGAAACGTTCAGTAGCCTTCAAACGCCTTGCGCTTCTTGCGCTTGTTCCCCTGCTCTGTGCCTGCACGATGGATGTCGATCCAGGTCCATCGCGACCCTCGCCCCGCCCGTGGCCACCGCAGCAGCAAATGTGCACCATGGAATATGCGCCGGTCTGCGGCGAACGCGGTGGCCGGCTTCAAACCTTCGGAAATGCCTGCCAGGCTCGCAACAGCGGCTTCATGATCGTCGGCCGCGGCGAATGCCGCCGCGCCCCACCGGTTGCGCTTCCCGAGCCGGATCGTCCCGGACGCCCGCCCCGGCCGGATCGCCCGAACAGGCCTGACCGTCCGGAACGCCCGGGCGGCATCTGTACGCGCGAATATGCGCCGGTCTGCGGTCAGCGCGGCCGTCAGACACAGACCTTCCCGAACTCCTGCGAGGCTGGCAATGCAGGCTTCCGGATCATCAGCGGCGGCGAATGCCGCTTATGATCATCTGGCCGATGGCGGCGATGATGTTGGCCTGAAGTCCCCGCGCGCGCCACCCGACTTGCCAAGCTGTCGGCCACTCTTAGGCGCCAAAGAGTGGCAGTGACAGTCGGTGTCGCCTGATGCCCGGCAAAATCATTCCGGCTTATCCGGCCCCTTGATCTGCTGGCCATTGACGCTCACGGTTCCATCGGGCGTGACCGTCACGTCCCAGCGCTGCCGCCCATCCGGATCGGTCTTGGCGAAACCCTTGACCATCAGCATTCCGAACGACGCCTGATTGAGCTCGGGATTGGTCTTGGCAAGCTCCTGAACTGCCGCGATGGTCTTGTCGTAGTCGCGCGCCAGAACCGAGGCTTGCAGCGCATAGTCCTGCTTGCCCACGTCGATGCGGCTCTCTACCCTTGCGGATATGTCGATGTCGTAGACGCCGGACTTGGCGCTGACCTTCGGAATGTCGATTACAAACCTGCCATTGCGGAAAAGCCGCTCCACGGCCTTCTTGCCCGCGTCCTCCCTGCCCTCCGGCGGCTTGGTGAGGTCAAGTTTCATGAATTCATCACCGAAAGCCGCAAAATCCATGCCCGGGATGGCCAACTGCACATCGACTGCCTGAGGCACAAAGGCGGAATAGGCGGCCGGAATCATCGGACTGTCGAATGTGATGTTGGCAGCATTCATTGCAACGTCAAACTGCGTTGCGTTGCTCGGCCCATTTACAGCCAGGCGGTAGGCGAAGCTCTGGGCGCCGCCGCCGCCCGCAGCACTCGTCACTGCAAGATTGTTGAGGGTGATGACTTCCTCGAACGAAGAGACCAGCGGAAAAGCGGCGCGTAGCATGCCCTTCAGCCTTTCCTCGCTCTCCTTGCTCATCTGCTTTTCATCGGCATGGTCGACTGCGAAGATGACAATGTCCCTCAATTGCTTTGCCGGCAGGCTGGCGACCTTGGCTTCGAAATCGATGGTATCGGCCGTGATCCGGATCGGCGGCATATCCTTCCCGTGCACCTGCTCGGCAAACGCTGTCAAAGTACCGTTCGCCGCAAAGTCTATTCTGTCGGCGGAAGCGCCATCAGCTGAGGTGAGCTTGTATTTCATGTCGCCGAAGCTGGCATCGACCTGCTCGGTATCGGTCGCGGTCGTGACTTTGATATCCTTGGCGCTGAAATCACCGGAGCGGAAATAGCTGATCGCCGGATCGAAGACCCAAGTATGGACCATTGAGGCGATGGAATAGGTGAAATCGGTGCGCTTTTTGTCCGGTGCCTTGAAGTGTCCGGAAACATTCAGGCTGCTGTCGCCTTCGACATTCCAAAGCCCGTCGTCTCGTGGCGTGGCGAACATCGAGATCGGTTTCAGGCCGTTGATTGCAAGATCCGCCGGATTGAACTTGGAAAGCAGCTTGGCCAGGTCGTAGGTGATCTCGTAGCGCGCACCGGCCGGATTGACCGCGACGACGCCGCTCTTGGCAATGTCTTCGGGCAGCAGGCTGTTGAGATTGTCACGAATGGCGTTTGCACCATCCTGATCGATCCCGGCCGCATGGCCCGCCGTCATCAATCCGAAAACAACGGCGCTCGTCGCCGTCATCAGCCTGTAGCGCATTAATGTGCTCCTCCGCCTCGTCGATCGGCGGCCTTGTGAGAATGTAGGCGGCCGGATGTCATCTCAGGCTTGCCCAAAAGGCAAGCCCTGTAGCTGCTGAATCGCAATAATTAGAAACCCGGTTTGATATCCGGTCCCGTCCCTATTGCTCCCGCGTTGGTTTGTATTAGTTCACAGCCGCCTGCTACCGACCGGCAACCCGAGGAATCGGAGCCGCCTCGCCTTGCGTTTCCGCTTCACTTATACTATAGCGCACGCGTCCGCGCAGACACCCTTGGAGGCAACGCGGATGAGGAAGGCCAAACGGCCCCTCCAGTCACCGGAAGGATGATACCGCCGGAGACTCTCCAAATAACCTCGAAAGGAATAGCCATGAGCCAGGAAACTTACGAGCTCAAGGCCGAGGCGCGCGAACGGGTTGGTAAGGGGTCCGCCCGTGAACTTCGCCGCAACGGTTTGATTCCAGCTGTCATCTATGGTGACAAGCAGGCCCCCATTTCTATCGCTCTCAGCACCAATGAGGTGACGAAGCGCATTCATGCCGGTAGTTTCATGACCACTGTTGCGACGATCGACGTCGGCGGCGAGAAGTACAAGGTTCTGCCGAAGGACTATCAGCTCGATCCGGTTCGCGACTTCACGATGCACGTGGATTTCCTCCGCGTCTCCGGCAACACGCAGGTCACCGTCGAAATCCCGGTTCACTTCATCAACGAAGAGAAATCGCAGGTCAAGATCGGCGGCGTGCTGAACATCGTTCGCCACACAATCGAAGTTCACTGCCCGGCTGATGCGATCCCGGAATTCTTCGACATCGACCTCTCCGGCAAGAAGATTGGCGACAGCATCCATATCTCCGAAGTCGCACTGCCGAAGGGCGTGACAACGGTTATCGACCGCGACTTCACGATCGCAACGATCGTTGCTCCGGCTGCTGGCGTTGAAGAAGAAGCTGCCGCTGAAGGCGAAGGCGAAGCCGAAGCATAATCCGCATACACCAATTCGTAATTATAAGGCCCGCTTTCCACTGGAAGGCGGGCCTTTATCAATTTTAGCGCGAGCTCACTTCAGCAACATTTAACACATTCGTGAAAGCATTCCCCAAGCATTTCTAAACTTGCCGCTCTTTGCCGTTTTGGCTGCGTAAATGAGAGCCCCGGGAGAAACGGAACGATGAACAATTCCGTTGAGAACAGATTTTTTGCGATTGTTTGCGGGGCGCTTCTCATATTTGTCGCTCCGCTTTTTGTATTGTTTCTCTTCCTTTCTTCCGAGCGCGCCGACAGGGAAATACGCGACCACATCTCCATTCTTCTAGTTGCCAATTCCCAGGCGCTCGCAAAGCCGCTCTGGGATCTGGACGAAGACAGCGTCACACAGATCAGCGCAACGATGGTTTCGCAGGGCGCCATCGTGAAGGTTGAGGTTCGTGATCAATCCAGTCAGCTCAACGTGACGCAATCGACCATCCCGAAATCTTTTGACGGTGAGCTCGTTCAGGTTTCCCGTGCAATCATCTACAACACGGTCGACGGTCCGAAGAACCTCGGCAGCATCGCGGTCTATTATCCCAAGCTTGGCCTCTTCTCCGGCCTGAAGCATGAAGAAGTCGTCTTCATATCTATCTTCATCTTCGCCGTTCTCACCGTCTTCGGCACCGCATTGATCGGCAACCGCCTCTTCGTCATACAGCCGCTCATGCGGCTTATCGCAGCCATAGAGGCCACCCGTCAGCTCGGATCGCGCCATCACGTCGATTGGCAGTCGAGCGATGAGATCGGCCGCCTTGCCCGCAGCTTCAACGAGATGCAGACGAAGCTGGAGAGCGAGGAGAAGGAACTGAAACTCGCCCACCGCCTCGCAACCGATATCTATAACCTCACGCCAGCCATGCTTTTCTCTCTGGACAACGAGGATCGCATCATAGCGGTCAGTGACTATTGGCTTGTCGCAACGGGCTATGGCAGGACTGAGGTGATCGGACGCAGATTTTCCGAACTCGTGACGCCCGACACCCGCGACGCGTTTCAACACCGCAAGGAAGGTTTCGAGAACGGCGCGGCACTTGACGTGACCGTCAAGTTCCTGTGCGCAGGCGGCCGCATCATGGACGTGCTGATCCTGGAATCCAAGACGGCCACCGGACCTAACCAGCTCTTGCTGTCGGTCATGACCGACGTGACCGCACTGAAGGCCTCGGAAGACCGCAACCATCGTCAGGCGATAACCGACCATCTCACCGGTCTGCTGAACCGCCAAGGCTTCGAGACGGCCCTCGACGGCAAGATCGCCGAAGCCGATGCCGCCGGTCAGGAGCTTGCCTGCCTGTTCATCGATCTCGACCGGTTCAAGTGGATCAACGACAATATGGGCCATGCCGAAGGCGATCGCGCACTGCGCGAGCTCGTCGAGCGGATTAACAGACATCTCGCGCCCTCCGATCAGGCAGCGCGCCTTGGCGGCGACGAATTCGCCGTCCTGCTTCCGGCCACGGACGGCGAGAAGCGCGCCAGGGCGATGTGCGAGCAGATTGCCAGCGTCTTCGAGGCGCCTTTCGGCCCCGACCTGCATTTAAGCGCCAGCATCGGCATCGCCATCTATCCGCGCCATGCCTCGAATGCAGCCGAACTGCTGCAGAAGTCGGACATGGCGATGTATGCGAAAAAGCGCGACGGCAAGAATGGCGCGCAGATTTTCGACAACAGTATGCTGGACAGCGCAAGGGCGCGCGCCGAGATCGAAAGCCACATCGAAAACGGCCTCGCCGAGGATTGGTTCGAGGCCTATCTGCAGCCGATCGTGGGCCTCGACGATCACCGGATCGCCGGATTTGAAGCGCTCCTGCGCCTCAATCATCCCCTGAAGGGGCTGATGCCGCCGGCTGGCATCATCCACGTCGCCGAGGAGACCGCCAAGATCGTCCGCGTCGGCAACGTCATCATGGAAAAAGCGATCGGGCATCTGGCGAATATCTCCCGGATCCCAGGCATGCATGATACTTATCTCGCGATCAATTTCTCGCCGCTGCAGTTCGAAGCCGCCCTGCCCTCCCGCCTCGCCGGGCTCGTCGGGCGGCACGGCATCCGTTCTGATCGCATCGTCGTCGAAATCACGGAAGCCGTTCTGATGGACGACAATCCGCAAATACGCATGGTGCTCACCGAACTGCGCCGCTTCGGATGCCGCATCGCCCTTGATGATTTCGGCACCGGCTACTCGTCGCTGAGCTATCTCAACCGCTTCCCGGTCGACATCATCAAGGTCGACCAATCCTTCACGCGGTCGATCAACGACACGAATGATGACGTCCGTCACAAGAGCAGGATGCTCATCGAAGGGATCACCACGCTCTCGCACAAGATGGACTGCACCGTGATTGCGGAAGGCATAGAAACCGAGGAAGAATGCCGCACCCTACACCAGATGGGGCTTGACTACGGTCAGGGCTACCTCTTCCGTCGTCCGCAAAATGCCTTGAAATTGATCGAGGACCTCACAGCCGCGGAAAACGAGGTCGCCCAAGCCTCGTGAGCGGCGCATTGAAGGTGGAAATAGATGAAAAAGCTCCTGCTTCTTGCTTTTCTGACGCTTCCTTGCGCAGCGCCGGCACAGTCACAGACGGTGAATTTCACGACTGAAGAATACGCGCCCTTCAATTATCGCGACGGGAAGGTGATCAAGGGCGCGACCGTCGAACAAGTTGAAAAGGTCATGGCCGATATCGGCGTCGACTATACCATCGAGATGATGCCCTGGGCGCGCGCCTATAGCCTCGCGCAATCAAGGCCGATGACCTGCGTTTTTGCCACGGCACACAATGGCCTGCGCGATCCCCTTTTCAAATGGATCGAGCCCCTGCTCGTCGATCGTAATATTTTGATCACAAGGAAAGGATCGGGCGTGGTTGCGAGTGACCTGGAGGCGTCCAAGAAATATACTGTCGGCACGCAGCGCGAGGACTATACCGAGATGGTGTTGAGGCAGAAGGGCTTTACCAAGCTCGATATCGCTAGCGACTTCAACGCCACGCTTCGCAAGCTTCTCGGCGGCCGTATCGACATGATGCCCATTTCAGAGCTTTACTTCGAAAAGCTGAAGGCGGATCAGCCGGTGGAAATGGTCACCATGCTCTCCTCACAGCCGATGGGTATCGCCTGTCACAAGGATTTTCCATCCGAACTTCAGGTGCGGATGCAGACCGCCCTCGACAAGCTGATTTCCAACGGAATCCAGAAGGAGATCTTCTTCAAGTATGGACTGGATCTCGGCGATTAGCGCCGCGCCGTGCCTTTGCGCTTGACTTCCTGCCCATTTCGCGGTGGTGAAGCGACAGCAGGCATTCAACAAACGGACTGGCCAAATGCTGATCATAGCGGGTCTCGGCAATCCCGGAAGCAAACATGCCGGAAACCGTCACAATATCGGCTTCATGGCGGCCGACGCCATCCACAGGCGCCACAGCTTTTCCCCCTGGTCCAAGAAGTTCAGGGCGGAAATTTCCGAAGGCGAGCTCGGTGGCGAGAAGGTACTGCTTGTCAAGCCGCAAACCTACATGAACCTCTCCGGCGAAGCCGTCGGCGAAGCCATGCGCTTCTACAAGCTGCAGCCTTGCGATCTCGTCGCCATCTATGACGAGCTCGACCTGCCGCCCGGCAAGGCCCGGCTGAAGATCGGCGGCGGCAATGGCGGCCACAACGGCATCAGGTCGCTCGATGCCCATTGCGGCAAGGATTACCGGCGCCTTCGCCTCGGCATCGGCCACCCTGGCGTCAAAGAACTTGTGCAGCACCACGTCCTCGCGGACTTCGCCAAGGCCGACCAGGCCTGGCTGCAGCCGCTTTTGGAAACGCTTGCCGACAATGCCGACATGCTGGTGCGCAACGAGGATTCGCAGCTGATGAACAAGCTGGCGCTTGCTGTCGGCGCCAAGGCGGAGGAAAACAAGCCGAAGGCCGAAAGGAAGTCTGCAGCCCAATCCCACATCCATCAGGCGCGCAATCACACGCAGCCCAAGCTGCCTGCGACCGGGCCCATGGCGGAAATGCTGAAGAAGATGTTTGGCAGCAAGGGCGAGTAAGCACGATGTCGAAGCAGGACATCATGATCCGGCATGCCGGTCCTGGCGATCTGCAGACGCTTCTTGAGCTCTACCGCCACCTCAATCCCGATGATCCAGCGATCGATCCCGCCCGGGCAAGCGACCGCTTCTCAGCCATCCTTGCCCAACCGGGCATGACCATATTTGTCGCGCTGGCCGGCGACATGCCCGTTGCATCCGCCACACTGATCATTTCGCCCAATCTGACGCGAAACGGCGCTTCATACGCTCTTGTCGAGAATGTCGTCACGCACGCCGATCACCGCAGGAAGGGTTATGCCGGCGCCTTGATCCGTCATGCCTGCGCAACGGCCTGGAAGGAGAATTGCTATAAAGTGATGCTCCTTACCGGTTCAAGGAACCCCGCGACGCTGCTTTTTTACGAAAACTGCGGCTTCATGCGGGATAAGACAGGTTATCAGATCAGACGCCCCGGCTGATCAGCAATTGCAGCTCTTGAAAGCGGTTGAGGAGCAGTTCCCGAAGCGCGCTGGCTCCGTCGTCGATCGCCGTTGCCATCAGGATCGAGGCATCCTCTACGAACAGCATGGTGCCAATGCCGGCAACGACGGCAATGGAGCAGGCAATGCGCAGGTTCTTGAGGCTGTCGAGCCGATAGTAGCCGGCATCGTCATATTCCGTTCCGAAGAGCATGTCGGAAAGATCATAACCGTCCGAAATGGCAAGATCGATGATCGGCTTGTCCGAAAGCCTGTCCGGATAGACGTTGCACAGCGCACGCACGACATGACCCATTGCCCCGAAGATCGCAAAGAGCGCCGCGGCTACGAAATAATGCCAAGTCGCTGCCTCAGCATGCATGCGGGCCTCCGTCCTCGGCGCAATGTAGCGAAAATTGACGGATGGCGGCTTAAGAAGATTGGTTAAGAAACGGCCTATTCTTCGGGTTCTGCCGTAAACATCAGCGGAAAGCCTGCCTCCTTGGCATAGTCCATCGCCTCCTTGACCTTGGTCTCGGCAATGTCCTTGGCGCAGACGACGACCACGCTGGAGCCCATTTTATGCGCCGTCATCATCACCCTGTATCCCGTCTCCTCGCTCATCCGGAAAATGGCTTTGAGGATCATGACGACGAACTCACGTGGCGTATAGTCATCGTTGAAGAGAAGAACCTTGTAGAGCTTCGGCTTATCCAGCTTCAGCTTGACCTTGGTTTTCGGTTTTATTGCAACGTCGTTGTCACTCATCGGAAATCCACCCGTTGATGACATGAGAACGAGTTCTCAATCAGACAATTATCGTCGGCGAGGAAATTTCGACTGTGTCGGCTGCGCGCCCGATCAGGCAAGAGCCGAAGTTCAAGCCAGTCGCCGGGTTTGACACCGAGATGGTCCAGGATCTCCTGGGCGAGGTCACTTGCCCTTTCAGTAAAATCCGCAACAGGTCTCGAAATCTCCGCCTGCGGAAAAATAGGCCAGTGTCGCCCGATCGGCAAGTGAGCGGCGGTAAAAGCGGCCGAAGACTTGACCGCATGGCTCCTTTATCCCATAGGCAAGGCAACGATTTCAGCGAATACGGACATCCAGTCATGGGCTTCAAATGCGGTATCGTCGGTCTGCCGAATGTCGGCAAGTCGACACTCTTCAACGCGCTCACCAAGACGGCAGCGGCGCAGGCGGCGAACTATCCCTTCTGTACGATCGAGCCGAACACCGGCGAAGTCGCCGTTCCCGATCCCCGGATGCACAAGCTCGCCTCGATCGCCGGCTCCAGGGAAATCATCCCTACCCGCATTTCCTTCGTCGATATCGCCGGTCTGGTGCGCGGCGCCTCGAAGGGCGAGGGCCTAGGCAACAAGTTCCTCGCCAACATCCGCGAAGTCGATGCCGTCGTGCATGTGCTGCGCTGCTTTGAGGATGACGACATCACTCATGTCGAAGGCCGTATCAATCCGGTCGGCGACGCCGAAACCATCGAAACCGAGCTGATGCTTGCCGACCTTGAAAGTCTTGAGCGCCGAGTCGAGCAAACCCGCAAACGCGCCGCCTCCAAGGACAAGGATTCGCTGACGCAGCTTCCCGTCATGGAAGCGGTGATCAAGCTTCTCAACGAAGGCAAGCCGGCTCGTATACTGCTGAAGACGCTCGGCGCCGACGAGATCGAAGTCCTGAAGAGCCTGAACCTTCTGACTTCGCATCCGGTGCTCTACGTGTGCAACGTCGCGGAAGCCGATGCAGCAACGGGCAACGAACATACCGAGGCCGTTGCCGAGATGGCGAAAGCCCAAGGCGCCGAATGCGTGATCATCTCGGCTGCGATCGAATCCGAAGTGGCTCAACTGCCCGAAGAAGAAAGCAAGGAATTCCTCCACGCACTCGGTCTCGAAGAGGCCGGCCTCGACCGGCTAATCCGCGCAGGCTATCACCTGCTCGACTTGATCACCTATTTCACGGTCGGCCCCAAGGAGACCCGCGCTTGGACGATCGTGCGCGGCACCAAGGCACCGGCCGCTGCCGGCGTGATCCACACCGATTTCGAACGCGGCTTCATCCGTGCCTTCACTATCGGCTATAACGACTACATCGCGTTCGGCGGCGAAACAGGCGCCAAGGACGCGGGCAAAGCCCGGGATGAAGGCAAGGAATACGTGGTTCAGGACGGCGACGTAATCCACTTCCGCTTCAATACCTGATTTGTCCGCACGGCCGAGAAAGGGCGAGGCCAGATGAAGCTAGTTTTTGAAGACTTCGAGCCGGGCCGCAGCTTTGCATTGGGCCCGGTCGCCGTGACGGCGCAGGAAATCATCGAGTTCGCAACCGAGTTCGACCCGCAGCCAATGCACATGGACGAGATGGCCGGACGCGCCAGCATCCTTGGCGGGCTCGCGGCTTCCGGCTGGCATACGTCTGCGCTTTTCATGCGTATGATGGCCTATGGTTTTCTGCTCAACTCGCATTCGCAGGGCGCACCCGGCATCGACGTGATGGAATGGAAGAAGCCCGTGCTTGCCGGCGACACACTGTCCGGGCGTTCGACGGTGCTGGAATCGCGTGCAATGCGCTCGCGGCCCGGAATCGGAATCGCCCGTTTCAAGCATGAGGTTCACAATCAGCACGGCCATCTGGTCTGCTATTGCGAAAACTGGATTATGTTCAGCATGCGCGACACCGTGGAGATAAACCCATGAGGATGGCGGAGCTTTATACGATTGGCGAAAAGGCCTCGATCGGCGGCTATACCTTTACCGAGGAGCGGATCGTCCATTTCGCCACACGCTTCGACCCGCAGCGCTTCCATATCGACAAGGAAGCCGCCAGGAAGACACTTTTCGGCAATCTCTGTGCCTCGGGCTGGCATACATGCGCCGCCTGGATGCGAACTTTCCTCGATTACTGGGAAAAGGAAACCGCGCGACTTGCCAGGCAGGGCCTTGCACCGCCGAAACTCGGCCCTTCGCCCGGCTTCCAGAAATTGCAATGGCTGCGTCCGGTCTTCGTCGACGAGACGGTCAGCTATTCGGTGACCTTGCTTGCCAGCCGGCCTCTCACATCGAGGCCGGGCTGGTTCCTGAACTCGATCCTCAACGAAGGCGTGAACCAAGACGGCACGCCTGTCATCCGTTTCGAGGGCAGCGTGCTCGAATACGAATAAAGCCGGGCTTCAGTGCCCGGCGAATTCGACCAGCGTGTGGACGTTCACGCCAAGCTCCTCGAGCTTCCTGCGGCCGCCGAGATCCGGCAGATCGATGACGAAGCACGCACCGACGACTTCCGCACCCATCTGGCGAAGGAGCTTCGTCGCGCCGACTGCCGTCCCGCCGGTTGCAATCAGATCGTCCACGAGGATGACCTTCTCGCCCGGCTGAACGGCATCCCGGTGCATCTCCATCTCGTCGACGCCATATTCGAGGCTGTAGGCGATCCGCACTGTATCGTGCGGCAGCTTGCCCTTCTTGCGGATTGGCACGAACCCGGACGAAAGCTGATGCGCAACGGCGCCGCCCAGGATGAAGCCGCGCGCTTCCATGCCGGCGATCTTGTCGATTTTCAGGCCCGCATAGGGCTGCACCAGCTCATCCACTGCGCGGCGAAACGCCCGTGGATTGCCAAGAAGCGTCGTGATGTCGCGAAAGATAATGCCAGGCTTCGGATAGTCCGGGATGGAGCGGATGCTAGCCGCAAGCTCCGAGGCAATATTGTTCATGGGAGGTCCGTGTGTATGCGAGGGCGTTTAGTCGGTTGCACCCTATCAACTGGCTGACATGGAACCAACAAAAAAGGCGGCCCGAAAGCCGCCATTTGCTTGTCGAGCTAGAACCGCTCAGTGCTCCTTGTTGGCATAGACCGAGCGCTTCGTCAGGAAGATGAGACCGGAGAAGATCAGCAGGAACACGATGACCATGAAGCCGGTGCTCTTGCGATCCTCGAGGTGCGGCTCTGCGGCCCACATCAGGAAGGCCGAGACGTCCTTGGAATACTGATCGACGGTCTGCGGCGTGCCGTCGTCATAGGTCACCTGATCGTCTGAGAGCGGCTTCGGCATCGCGAAAGCCGCGGCAGCGTTGAAGTAGGGGTTGTAGTGCGCACCCTCCGGAACCTGGAAGCCCGCCGGCGGCTCTTCATAGCCGGTCAGCAGCGAGTAGATATAGTCCGGTCCGCCCTCCTGATACTGGGTGAAGATATCGAAGACGAACTGCGGAAAGCCGCGGGTTATCCCGCGGGCCTTGGCGATCAGCGAGAAATCCGGTGGGGCCGCGCCATTGTTCGCGGCGGCAGCGGCCTGAGCGTTGGCGTATGGCGAGGGGAAATAATCCGAAGGGATAGCCTTGCGGGTGAACATCTCACCTGCAGCATCCGGACCATCCTGGACTTCGTAGTTCGCGGCAAAGGCCTTGACCTGCGCCTCGGAGTAACCGAGCTCGCCGAGCATGCGGAAGGGAACGAGGCTCATGGAGTGGCAGGCCGAACAGACTTCCGCGTAGACCTTCAGGCCGCGCTGCAGCTGGCCCTTGTCATAATGGCCGAACGGGCCGGCGAAGCTCCAGTCCTGCTCCCGCGGGTGCTTCAGCGGATAGTGCGGCGTGGCGCCTTCCTCGTGCTCGGCCGGAGCGGCGCCCTCGCCGGGCGTCGCTTCCTGTGCAAATGCAGCAGTTCCGAGGATAGCTACGACTGCGAGCGGCAGAATGCTTGCAATAAGCTTTTTCATCATTCTATTCCTTCCGCTCGCCTATGCCTTGACCGTAGCAGTTTGTTGATTGCGCTTTTCCAGCACGGCTTCGGTGATCGAGTTTGGAATGCGGCGCGGCGTCTCGACGAGGCCAAGCACTGGCATGGCGACCAGGAAGAAAGCAAAGTAAAGCAGCGTACAGATCTGCGAGATCAGGACGAAGGCACCTTCCGCCGGCTGGGAACCGAGCCAGCCGAGGATGATCGCATCGATCACGAACAGCCAGTAGAACATCTTGTACCAGGGGCGGTAGACTGCAGAACGGACCTTCGACGTATCGAGCCATGGCAGGAAGAAGAGCACGATGATGGCGCCGAACATCACCAGAACGCCGCCGAGCTTGGAATCGATCGGACCGATGTTGAACGTGATCGAGCGCAGCATCGCGTAGAACGGCAAGAAGTACCATTCCGGAACGATGTGCGCCGGCGTCTTCAGCGGGTCGGCCGGGATATAATTGTCCGGATGGCCGAGGAAATTCGGCATGTAGAAGACGAAGTAGGCGTAGACCAGCAGGAAGATCGAAACGCCGAGTGCGTCCTTGAGGGTCGCATAGGGCGTGAACTGGACGGTGTCCGTCTTGGTCTTGACCTCGACGCCTGTCGGGTTCGTCTGACCCGTCACGTGCAGCGCCCAGATATGCAGCACCACAACGCCTGCGATGATGAAGGGCAGCAGATAGTGCAGCGAGAAGAAGCGGTTGAGCGTCGGGTTTTCAACGGCAAAACCGCCGAGCAGAAACTGCTGAACCCATTCGCCGACCAGCGGAAAGGCCGAGAAGAAGCCGGTGATGACGGTCGCGCCCCAGAAGGACATCTGGCCCCAGGGCAGAACGTAACCCATGAAGCCGGTCGCCATCATCAGCAGATAGATGAGGACACCGAGAATCCAGAGGATTTCACGCGGCGCCTTGTAGGAGCCGTAGTAAAGGCCGCGGGCAATATGCAGGTAGACCGCGACGAAGAAGAAGGATGCGCCGTTGGCATGCATGTAGCGCAACAACCAGCCATGGTTGACGTCGCGCATGATTTTTTCGACGGCGTTGAATGCGACAGAGGTCTCGGCAGCATAATGCATGGCGAGCACGACGCCTGTCAGGATCTGCACGACCAGCATGACCGAAAGCATGGCGCCGAAAGTGTAGGCATAGTTCAGGTTGCGCGGAACCGGATATGCCACGAAGCTGTCATAGACCATGCGCGGCAGCGGCAGGCGCGCATCGATCCACTTCTCCAGGCCGGTTGATGGCTCGTAGCTGGAATGGCCACTCATAAATCAGTCTCCCCTCAACCGATCTTGATCACTGTATCGGAAACGAACGAATAGGTCGGAATCGGCAGGTTCGTCGGCGCCGGACCTTTACGGATGCGGCCGGCCGTGTCGTAGACCGAGCCATGGCAGGGACAGAACCAACCGTTGTATTCGCCGGCCTGTCCGAGTGGCACGCAACCGAGATGGGTGCACGAACCGATCATGACGATCCAGTTTTCCTTGTCCTTGCCTGCAGAACGGTCGACCCCGGTTGCCTGCGCTTCAGCCGGAAGGTTCTCGTTGCGCGCGATCGGATCTTTGAGATCCGAAAGGGGAACCTCGTCGGCAGCCTTCACTTCCTCGGGCGTACGGTTGCGGATGAAGACCGGCTTGCCGCGCCATTTGGCAGTCAGCGACATGCCCGGCCCAAGGCTCGATACGTCGACTTCGATGGAAGCAAGAGCGAGCGTGGACGCATCCGGGCGCATCTGGTCGATGAACGGCCAAGCGGCGGCCGCAGCGCCGACCGCGCCTGCCATACCAGTAGTGAGATAAAGGAAATCACGGCGCGTGGGCTCCCCTGGAGCCTCGCTTGTCGTTTCGTGTTCGCTCACGGCTAAACCATCCTCTGCGCAATTTTCGCGGAATTCCGCACTGCCCCTCTAAGCGGCGAATCGACATAGACACAATTCGGCCTTAGATTCCCCGCCAATCCGGCGCGTTCTATGCTTGATCGCAAATTATGTCCAGCCTTGACAATAATATGAGGGCACAATGTCGCGGGTATTTTCAGATGATCTTTTTACCGCAATCCCCTGGATTCAGCGCATGGGAGCCCAGCTGGCGGACGCTTGACTAAACGGCCCACGCCTGGCGCCCGGGCAAATCTGCGTCTGCACCAAGGAAGCCGCCGGACTGGCGCGCCCATAGCTCGGCATAAAGCCCGCCTCTTTGGACCAGGGATTTATGCGTGCCTTCTTCGATGATTCTGCCGCGGTCGACAACGATCAACCGATCGAGCGCGGCAATGGTCGAAAGGCGGTGAGCGATAGCCAGCACAGTCTTTCCTTCCATGATCCGGCTGAGATTGGACTGAATCACCTCTTCCACCTCCGAATCGAGCGCCGAGGTCGCCTCGTCGAGCACCAGGATCGGCGCATCCTTCAGCATGAGGCGCGCGATTGCGATGCGTTGCCGCTGCCCACCGGAAAGCTTCACGCCGCGCTCGCCGACATGCGCGTCGAAACCCTTGCGCCCCTGCTGATCGTGCAGACGCTCGATGAAGTCGAGCGCCTCTGCCCGCCGTGCGGCATCGAGCAGCCGTTCTTCCTCCGCATCGGGCCGGCCGAACAGGATGTTGTCGCGGACCGAACGGTGCAGCAGCGATGTGTCCTGGCTGACGACGCCGATTTGCATGCGCAGCGACTCCTGGCTGACCGCAGCAATATCCTGGCCATCGACGAGAATGCGCCCGCCTTCAAGATCGTAGAGGCGCAACAGCAGATTGACCAGGGTCGACTTGCCGGCGCCGGAGCGCCCGACGATCCCGACCTTTTCGCCAGGTGCGACGGTGAGCGAGAAATCTTCGATCACGCCCTTGCCCCGGCCGTAATGGAAGGAGACGTTCTCGAAGCGGATGCCGGGCTCCCGGACGACGAGATCGGGAGCATTGGGCCGGTCGACGAGACCGAGCGGCTGCGAGATCAATTCGGCAGCATTCTGGATCGTGCCCAGATTGCGCATGATGCCGTTGAACTGCGTCATCAGGCGCCCAAGGAGGAAGTTGAGGCGCAGGACGAGGGCCAGCGAAAAAGCCACGGAACCGGAACTCACCGACCCGCGCAGCCACAGGTCGACGCTTAAACCGCCCATCGTCACGATCATCAGGCCGGAAAGCAGCGCCATGGAGGCGCGCACACCGGTAATGAACCGGGTAAAGCGCAACACGGTATCCTGATAGATATCGAAACCCTGGCGCATGTAGCGGTCGCTCTCCTCGTGACGAGCGAAAAGCTTCAGTGTCTGGATGTTGCTGTAGGAATCGACCATGCGTCCATTGAGCATCGAGGCAGCTTCCGCAGTCTCGCGCGAGTGATAGCGGATGCGCGGCACGAAATAGCGGGCAAGCACGCCGAAGGCAGCGAGCCAAAACAGCACCACGGCGGCAAGCGAAAGATCGAGCTGAGCCACCAGCACCAGTGTCGTCGCCGCATAGATTCCCACGAACCAGACGCTCTCCATGAGCGAGGTCACGAGATCACCCACCGCCTGGCCGGCCGACCAGACCTTCGTCACGATCCGCCCGGAAAAATCGCTCTGGAAAAAATGCAGCGACTGGCGCGAGACGTGGAGATAGGATTGCCAGCGCGCGAGATTGTAAAAACCGGGCGTGATGACCTGCTGATCGACCAGCGCGATGAGGAAGACCACAAGAAAACGGACAAAGCCGATCAAAGCGAGCATTCCGAAGAGCTCGTTGCCGTGTGCAGCAAGTATCTCGCTCCAGCCAACACCCGGCCTTACCGTGCTCAAAATATCGACCAATCGACCGACGAACCAGAAAAGCGCCGCCTCGATCGCCGCCGACATGCCGCCGAGAACGAGCATCGCGACGAAGGGCCATTTCGCCTGACCGATGTAGAACCAGATGAAGCCGGCCGTCGAACGCGGCGGCTGTATATTGCCGCGCCGGCGGAACGGATCGATCCAGCTTTCAAACAAATTGAGTATCGGGCGCAGGAGCATCATTGCGTTATAGTCCGAGACAACCCTGCGGCAAAGGGAATGGAGTACGGACGCAACCTTATATTTTGGTAATTTTCGGTAACATCGGCGGCATCCGTGTTGAATGTCGCTGACCTCGTCACGATCTCGGAGTACAATGAGTGCTTAACGGAGAAATACCGTCATGGAAACAAGGGTGCTCGCATCGCATATTCCGCTTCCGCTTGCGGACAGACTCGATGAAACCGCAGCCCAACTCGGCATATCGCGCGACACCATCGTCAGCGAGGCGGTTGCCGCATGGCTCGACAACCAGGAAGAGCGCCGCCTGACGGCCCTCGGCACGATGGCAGGCGCCATCGTCGTGGTCGAGCGTCACAGGGTAAGAGACTGGGCAGACAGCCTGTGAACCGGCAACGGCTCCGTTAGGAATCATCCAGTGCAGGCGGCAGCTTGCGTCGACCAAGCGCGCAGGTGGCACGATCTGCAAGGTTAACAGTCTACCTTATCGCCCTATTGCCTAACTGGCCCAGCAAATTCCCTCCCCGCTTTCGCAGGGAGGTTTTTCTTTATTCCGCCGCTTCCTCGGCTTCTTGCGAATGATCGGCGAGGAAGCCGCCGGACTGGCGGGTCCAGAGATCTGCATAAATGCCGCCTTGACTGACGAGGTCGGCGTGCGAGCCGGCCTGGACGATGCGGCCCTTGTCGAGCACGATCAGGCGATCCATCTCCGTCAACGTCGACAGGCGATGGGCGATCGCGATCACCGTCTTGCCTTCCATCAGCGCAAAAAGGTTCTCCTGGATCGCCGCTTCCACTTCTGAATCGAGTGCCGAGGTCGCCTCGTCGAGCACCAGGATCGGTGCGTCCTTCAGGAACACCCGGGCGATCGCAACCCGCTGGCGCTGGCCACCGGAGAGCTTCACGCCGCGCTCGCCAACCTGCGCGTCGAGTCCCTTGCGGCCCTGCAAGTCGACAAGCCCTTCGATGAACTCGAAGGCATTTGCCCGCTTCGCCGCCTCGATCACCTCCGCGTCCGTCGCATCCGGACGGCCATAGGCGATGTTGTCGCGGATCGAGCGGTGCAGCAGCGACGTATCCTGTGTCACCACGCCGATCAGCGAGCGGAGGCTTTCCTGCGACACCTGCGAGATATCCTGGTTATCGATGGTGATGCGGCCGGCTTCCAGGTCATAGAAGCGCAGCAGCAGGTTCATCAGCGTCGTCTTGCCGGCGCCTGAACGACCTACGAGACCGACCTTCTCACCCGCCTTGATGTCGAGCGACAGGTTGTCTATGACGCCCTTGCCCTTGCCGTAATGGAAGCGGATGCGCTCGTATTGGATCGCACCCTTCTTGGCCTGCATCGGCGGCGCGTCGGGCTTGTCGGTGATGTCATGGTTCTTCGTCATCATCTCCATGCCGTCATAGACGGTGCCGATGTTTTCAAAGAGCGCGGATACCTCCCACATGATCCATTGCGACATGCCGTTGACGCGCATCGCAAGGCCGATCGCGATGGCAATCGCGCCGACCGATATCTGGCCATTCAGCCAGAACCAGATCGACAGGCCCGAGATGACGAAGAGCGCCACGCAGTTGTTGATATAGACGCACACATGGAACAGCGTGACGCGACGCATCTGCTGATGCACTGTCTGCAGGAACTCGTCCATGCCGGCCTTGGCATAGCTTTCCTCTCTGCCTGCATGCGAGAAGAGCTTGACGGTCGCAATGTTCGTGTAGCTGTCGACAACCCGGCCCGTCATCATCGAGCGTGCATCTGCCTGCTGCGCCGCGATCCTGCGCAGCCGGGGCACGAAATACGACACGATGCTGACATAGATGGCGAGCCAGACCAGGATCGGAACCATCAGCCGCCAGTCTGCCGCGGCGATCACGATGATCATCGTCAGGAAATACGTGACGACATAGACGAAGACATCGAGGATCTTCATCGTTGTTTCACGAACGGCAAGCGAGGTCTGCATCACCTTGGTCGCAACGCGTCCGGCAAACTCGTTTGCGAAGAAGGTCATGCTATGGCGCAGCAGGAAGCGGTGCATCTGCCAACGCGCGATCATCGGGTAGTTGCCGAGCAGGACCTGATGCATGATAAGCGAATCGAGCCCAGCCGCCAGGGGCAGGCCGACGAGGATCAAGGCAGCCATCCAGGCAAGCTTGTGCCATTCGGCCTGCAGGAACGTCGCCTTGTCGGCATTTGTCAGCCAGTCGACGATATCGCCGAGAAACTGGAAGAGTGTCACTTCGCCGATGGCAATCAGCGCCGTCAGCACGGCCATGGCTGCAAGCCAGGGCGCCGCAGGCTTCGTGTAATGCCAGCAGAAGGCAAAAAGACCCTTGGGCGGAACGACAGGCTCCTCACTCGGAAAGGGGTTCAGTCGCTGTTCGAACCAGCTAAACATGAAAAGTGCTCCGGAACTTCACCGTTCCACCTCCCAGCCTGCGCAAAACGCGCTGAGGCACATATGGGAACCGGACGTTCGAGGGGCGAGGCCACGACAGCCGCGCAATGGATCAAAAATGGGGAGTTTTAGAAAGCTTGCGCTCAGAAGCGCGAGATCGCCACGCTTGGTATTGCGGCTGGAAGGCGCGTAAGCATCAGAATATTCATGTTGGCCCTCCCTAGCTGGCGATTGAAGATACGCACCAATAACGCGAAAACTGCGAAATTTCCAGTCCAAAATCGGCACAGACTGAACAATTCGGGGTCAAAAGGCGCCTGTTGCACCGAAATCACAGTTGGACTAGGTCTCCTCGCCCCAGGCAGCAAGATGGAACTTCGGATGACTGATCTCAGACTGGCGCTTTACCAGCCCGACATCCCCGGCAATACCGGCACGATCCTGCGCCTTGCCGCATGCCTCGGCGTTAGCGTCGACATCATCGAGCCCGCCGGCTTCGACATTTCCGACCGCAATCTGAAGCGTGCCGGCATGGACTACATCGCAACCGTTGCGCTGACCCGTCATGTCAGTTGGGATCGCTTCGAGGAATGGCGGGCTCCGACGGGTCGTCGCATCGTGCTCGCTTCCACCAAGGCATCTGTCCGATACACGGACTTTGCATTCGCGCCGAACGACATCTTGTTGTTCGGCCGCGAAAGCGCAGGCGTTCCAGATCATGTTCATGAAAGGGCCGACGAGCGCATCCTGATCCCGATGGTTGCGGGCCAGCGCTCGATCAATGTCGCGGTATCGGCTGCCATGATCACCGGCGAGGCGATGCGCCAGACCGCTTGGCGTTGATTTCGCTACTGAGCGGCATCGCGAGGCCCGCCATGATATGTCGCAAACGGCGTTGTGCTATCCAGGAACAGGCGTATTATACTTAGCCGGCAATCATAAAGTGAGAACTAGGCCGCGATTTCAAAGACATGGCAATGCGCTGAGGCGCAGATTGCGCCGGCCTAATCGGGAAGAAAAGCACGCACAGAATGGAATCCACGATCGTCATGATAAACCTGTTCGGCGCGGTAGCCCTGCTGCTGTTTGGCCTCGCGCAGGTGAAGGACGGCGTATCGCGGGCCTTCGGTGCGCGGCTGCGAACAGGTCTTGCGACGGGCACGCGTGGCGGGTTGCGCTCCTTCGTTTCAGGCTTCGTCGCCACATTGGCATTGCAAAGTTCTACGGCGACGGCGCTGATGGTCGCCTCCTTCGTCGAGCGCGAGCTGGTGAAGCCTCGCATGGCGCAGATCGTCCTGCTCGGCGCAAATGTCGGCACGGCCGTCACAGCCTGGATTGTCGCGACCGGCATCGAATGGCTGTCGCCGCTCGTCATCCTCGCGGGTATCATCCTCTATCGTAGTGGCTCGAGCGCACGCCAAGGTGGTGGCACCGCACTGATAGGCATCGGCCTGATGCTCTTGTCTCTGCATCTCTTGAGCGGGGCAACGGAGCCTATGCGCCAATCTCCCGCGCTTGCCGCCTTCATCGGCCTGCTCGACAACGCTTGGCCGGTTGCCCTTGCATTCTCCGCCGGCATTGCCTTCATTTCGTCGTCGAGCCTTGCCGCCGTTGTCCTCATACTTTCCCTGGCATCGACGGGCATCCTCTCGGCGGGATTGGTGATCGTTCTCGTCCTGGGTGCCAATCTTGGCGGCGCAATTCCCCCGGTCGTCGCTTCGCTTGGCGGACCTGCCTCGGCAAAGCGCGTTACGCTTGGCAACCTGATCGTGCGGGCTGCCGGCTGCGTGATCGCCCTTCCGCTTGCCGGTTACGGCGCCGAGCTTTTGGGAATGCTGCCGCTCGATCCCGCCAAGCTGCCGGTCGACGCTCATCTTGGCTTCAACCTCTTCCTCGCCGCTGTCGCCTGGCCGTTCTCGCGCCTGTTGTCGCAGCTGATGCTGCGTCTCGTTCCGGAGGAAGCACAAGCCGACAATGCGCCGAAATACCTCGACCAGCACGAGCTGTCGACGCCTATCGTGGCGCTTGCGAGCGCCACTCGCGAAGTCCTCGGCGTCGGCGACCTCATAGAACGCATGCTGATCCGAGCCTCCGACGCCTTCGAGCAGAACGACCTGACGAAGCTCAAGGAAATTCCCACACTCGAAAAGCGGGTCGATCGCTTGCAGCAGGAAGTGAAGGTCTATCTTTCCAAGCTCGGCCGCGAGGGCCTGAGTGAAGAGAACGGTCGCCACTCGATCGTCATCATCGACTACGCGATCAACCTCGAGCATATCGGAGATATCATCGAAAAGGGCCTGCTGCCGCAGATCAGCAAAAAGGCGTCGCTCGGCCTGCGGTTTTCCGACGACGGTTACCAAGAGCTCAAGAAGCTCTTCCATTTGACGATCGACAACCTGCGGATCGCGCAAACGATTTTCGTGACGCGCGACTTCAATCTCGCCAAACAGATGATGGAAGTGAAAGTCGAAGTCCGCAGGATGGAGAAGCAATCCGCCGAACGCCACCTTGAACGCCTGCGCGAGGGCCACGCCGACAGCCTGCAGACGAGCTCGCTGCATCTCGACATGCTGCGCGATTTAAAACGCATCAATGCCCACATCGTCTCGGTCGCACATCCGATCCTCGACGAGAGCGGATTACTCATCGAGAGCCGCCTGCGCACGCCAGCGCAATGACGGTCAGTCGGCGGAAGGCAGCCGGCGCATGGTGAATTCGATCTGGTCGTTGTCGAGCTGCCGCCAGCTTTCCACTTCGGTCCAATAGGCCGCCTTCGGGTATTCGGCGAACCATTCGCGCGCCTTTGCCCGCGCGTCAAGCAGGCCAAGCCGATAGGTCTGGCGCACGAAGTGATCACCCTTGCGGGCAGTGCCTTCCGCCCGATGCCGTTCGATCCTGCGCTTCAAGCCGTCAAACGACGGAGGTCCCGGGATTTTAGTCATGAAACCTACCTCTGACCTGGAAAGGTAGTATTGAAAATATCAATTTGCGAGTCGATTCTTTGCCGGATCGATGCAGCATTCCGCCGGCTGGAAAGGCACCGAGGCACCTGATACCACGAAACAGCAATCAGCGATCATCGAGTCGCTTGTGATGCAATAACGACTGCTGGGGACAATGATGGAACGACCAGACCTGCCGATCGGCCTGCCGGATGACATCGAAGAAAAGAAGGTCGCCGCCCGCACCTGGTTCGAAGGATTGCGCGATACGATCTGCGCCTCCTTCGAGGCCTTGGAAGACGAGCTGACCGGCACTCTTTCGGATCAGGAGCCCGGCCGTTTCGTCGGCAAGGAGTGGTCGCGTGAAAATGGCGCCGGCGGCGGCGGCCGGATGTCGATGATGCACGGCCGTGTTTTCGAAAAGGTCGGCGTCCATACCTCCACCGTATATGGAGAATTCGCATCCGACCTGCGCGCCCAGATGCCGGGCGCCAGCGAAGACCCACGATTCTGGGCCTCGGGCATTTCGCTGATCGCCCATCCGGTGAACCCCAATGTACCCGCAGTGCATATGAACACCCGCATGGTCGTCACTTCGAGCCGCTGGTTCGGGGGCGGTGCCGACCTCACGCCGGTGCTCGACCGGCGCCGCACGCAGGAAGACGACGATAGTCGCCTCTTCCACAAGGCGATGGAAATTGCCTGCCGCAGCCATTCGGCCGTCGCCGACTACGGCGCTTACAAGAAATGGTGCGACGAGTACTTCTTCCTCAAACACCGCAACGAACCCCGCGGCATCGGCGGCATCTTTTATGACTGGCTGCATTCGAGCGAGGAAGCCGGCGGCTGGGATGCCGACTTCGCATTCACCCGCGATGTCGGCCGGGCCTTCGCCATGGTTTATCCGAAAATCGTCCGCTCCAATTTCAACAAGGAATGGACCGAAGCCGACCGCGATGAACAATTGATCAGGCGCGGGCGCTATGTCGAGTTCAATTTGCTCTATGATCGCGGTACAATCTTCGGGTTGAAGACGGGAGGCAATATCGAGTCGATACTCTCGTCGATGCCGCCGGTCGTCCGGTGGCCATGACTGTACGACAGCGTACGGGTAAAAATACATTACATGGCCTTCAAGAAGCGTGAGCATGCGCTAAACTAACGTGCTAAACTGAGCTTGTGTTGCGTAACAATCGGAGGAGGATTGTCATGATGATACAGAGCGGTTCGCCGGCGCCTGAGGATGTTCGGGAGGCATCCCGCGCAATCGAGACCCCGGATTTCCTGAACCGCATTGCCGAAGAAATGCGAGCCACGAGCGGCTCGGACCTGCCCCTTTCCTGCTTCATCGAGCAGGTGAGGTTGCAACTAGCTGCCGGAAAATCGCTCGAAGAACTGCGCAGACAGGCAAGAGAACGCGCCAGCTCGAATGCGCCGTACCAGTCGTCCGACTGCTTCCGCGCCTGGGCGATGCCGGATTATCGCATGTGATTTGCCGGCCGATGTGGATCATCGGCCGGAACCTTCTCTCCGATTCGCACATTGAAATAGACCGCGTGTCAGCGCGGTCATCCAATCTCGTTCCGGACAAAGGAGTAGACAATGCGACTTTTCGAATGCGGTACGCTCGTTCCGGGGTGCACCTGGCACACCCGCGCCGATGAGGACGCCGAAGTCGTGCGCCGCGCGGTCGAGCACATGAAGTCCGCCCATGGTGAAACGACCATTCGCGAAAACATGGTCGACAACATCAAGGCCCGCATCCGCGACGAAGCGACAGCGGCCTGATCACCTTGAAATTTCATCCAGCCGGGCGAGCAGCGTCGCCCGGTCGGCGGCAAAGTTCTCGTCGACCCACTGGTTCTCGAGCTTGGCAAGCAGCTCGCCGACACGCGGACCTGCCGGGATACCGGTGGAAATGATATCGCCACCGCCGATTGGAAACTGCGGTCTCTTCCACGCCAAAGCCCGGTCCAACAGCTTGCCCAGTCTTGCCGACCGGCTCATTTCCTTCATGTCGCCATCTGCCTTGCCGCGGGCAACGGCGAGAGCGAGCTTCAGGCGAGTGACGATGCCTTCCGCACCACTGCGATAGAGCAGCCGGTCGATGGCCGCGGCAGACATTTCGTCATCGACTGCGGGAGCCGCCGCCCAGCTCCTCAAATAGGCCGCTTCGGCATTCGAAAATCTCAGGCGGTCGGCCATCTTCTCCAGCCGTTCGGCATCGGGCGGAACGATCGAAGCGAGCCGCAGGAGTGGATCGGGCTTCCAGGCGAGCGCCTTTTCGGTCGCAACCAGCCCCGGGATGGCGTCGATGCCCCATTTCTCCGTCTCCGGCAGCACTTCGGTCAGCACCGAAACCTGCCGCATCCACAGCAGCGCCCGGCCCGGATCGCCGGCAGCAAGCAGCTTGCGAAGTTCGGACCAGACCCTTTCGGACGAAAGAGTAGTGAGCTTCGAACGCGCCGCCGAACAGGCCCGCAGTCCTTCCGCATCAGGCCGGCCGGAGCCGTAGTGAGCAAAAAAACGGAAGAACCGCAGGATGCGCAGGTAGTCTTCGGCAATCCGTGTCGCCGCATCCCCGATGAAACGGATGTTGCGCTTTTGGATATCGGCCAGCCCGCCGACGAGATCGACGACCTCACCCTTGAAATTCATGTAAAGGGCATTGATCGTCAGGTCGCGCCGCTCCGCATCCGCCTGCCAGTCGGTGCTGAAGGCGACCTTGGCGCGGCGCCCGTCGGTCTCCACGTCAGTGCGCAGCGTCGTCACTTCGAACGGCTTTCCTTCGATCACCAGCGTCACCGTGCCGTGCTCGATGCCGGTTGGGATCGCCTTGCAGCCGGACGCCTTCGCCCGCTCCATCACCGCGTCCGGCGTCAGCGTCGTTGCGATGTCGATATCGCTGACTGGAAGCCCCATCAGGCTGTTGCGCACGGCGCCGCCCACGACGCGCCCCTCCCCGCCATCCGCGTTCAAGAGCCTAAAGACGCGCTGAAGGCGGGGATCCTTGAACCATGCTTCATCAGCAAGGCTGGTCATGCATAAAGCCTCTCATAAAGGGTGCGCACGATGCCCGCGGTGATGCCCCAGATCATCCAGCTTTCATAGGGCATGCGGTAAAAATGCCGGTCGATGCCCTCGACCAGGCGCCTGTCGCGCGTGTGGTTTTGCGGGTTCATCAGGAAGGAAAGGGGCACTTCGAAGACGTCGTCGACTTCGCGGGGATTGGGCTTCAGCTCGAACCCCGGCCGGACGACACCGAGCACTGGCGTGATGCGGAAGCCGGTCGCGGCCAGATAGTGCGGCAGGCGTCCCACCGTCTCCACGAAGGAGCCGGAAATGCCGATCTCTTCCTGTGTCTCGCGGATCGCCGCCATTTCCGGAGAAATGTCAGTCGAATCGATCGCCCCGCCGGGAAAGGATATCTGGCCGGAATGCTTGCGCAGGTTGGCCGTGCGCTTGGTGAAGATGACCCGCGCCTCGTCGCCGTCGTCGACCACCGGCACCAGCACAGCGGCATCGCGCAGGCGGAAGCCTTCGACCATTGCGACAATATCCGGATTGAGGATGTGGTCGCCGTGATCCCGCCAGGAATGATCGACCGGCCCGCCGTTTTGATTGAGCGCCCGGCGGCGGAATTCGGCTGCGGAATAAAGTGGGTAGCCTTGGGTCGGGGCATTGCTCATCGCGACAGCATATCCAGTTCATCGGCGGCCATGATAGGGAAAATGCAGCCGCCGGAGCGGACGCAGAACATTTCCCTGCCCTCAATATCTGCAATCTCGCCGAGGTCCGCCAGCTCATACATCACGGCCCTCGATACCAAAGCCTCGAGGCGTCCGCGCACATGCAGATAGGGTTTCAACTCGCTGTTTTCGCCATGAATCACGAAGCGCAGCGGATACTCCTTGCCGGCCTCGACGACATCGCCGGTATTGGTGCGGAATGTCAGCACCTGCTGACCATTGCGGTGCGTCGCGCTCATCTCGACGGCGACAAACGGCGCGTCGGCGACCCTGATTCCGACTTTTTCCACGGGAGTCACCAGATAGGTCTTTCCGTCCTCGTCCTTGCGCAGGACGGTGGAAAACAGGCGAACCAGGGGCGCACGGCCAATCGGCGTTCCCATGTAGAACCAGGTGCCGTCGGCGCGGATTTCCATGTCGATATCGCCACAGAAGGGTGGATTCCATTTCTCGACCGGTGGAAGTCCGCCCCTCTTGGCGCCGGCTTCGCCTGCAGCGCGCGAAATCAGCGCGGCAAGGCCTGCGGCATCTTCACTCGCCCCGATTTCTTGCGCTGCCATTGTTCTGTCCCGGTTTGCCCCTAACGATAGAATAGTCACGAGATAGTCATTTGGAACGAACTTGTCAGCCCGCAACATATCCATAACTCTATAGGGTACGAGCCACAGGCGTAAGTCCGCCGATTCGCGACGAATGATTCAGCCGTTGGAGATACTTGATGGGTATGATGAAGACCGAAGACAGCCTTGGGGAGAAGGAAATCATCGCTGCCGCAGAAAAGGCACTCGCCGATATCGCCCTCGTCCGCGAAGAAGTATCAAAGGTGATCTTTGGTCAGGAAAACGTCGTCGAAAACACCCTGCTTGCTGTTCTTTCGGGCGGCCATGCACTTCTCGTCGGCGTACCTGGCCTGGCAAAGACCAAGCTTGTGACGACGCTCGGGGAAGTTCTCGGTCTCGGCGCAAACCGCATCCAGTTCACGCCGGACCTGATGCCGTCGGACATTCTCGGCTCCGAAGTGATGGACCAGGACGAGAACGGGCGCCGCTCCTTCCGCTTCGTCAAGGGTCCGGTCTTTGCCCAACTGCTGATGGCAGACGAGATCAACCGCGCCTCACCGCGCACGCAATCGGCGCTGCTGCAATCGATGCAGGAATATCACGTCACCATCGCCGGCCAGCGCTACGACCTTCCGACGCCTTTCCACGTTCTTGCCACCCAGAACCCGCTGGAGCAGGAAGGCACGTACCCGCTGCCGGAAGCCCAGCTCGACCGCTTCCTGCTGCAGGTGGACGTGCACTATCCCGAGCTTGCCGCCGAGCGCCAGATCCTGCTCGAAACGACGGGCATCAGCGAAACGAAGCCGCAAGCCGTACTCGACGCCGGGCGGCTGATGGAGATCCAAAAGCTCATCCGCCAGATGCCGGTGAGCGACAAGGTCGTCGATGCGATCCTCAATCTTGTGCGCTCCGCCCGCCCCGGCCAGGGCAACGCCGCGACCGACAAGAATGTAGCCTGGGGCCCGGGTCCGCGCGCCGGCCAGGCAATGATGCTCTGCGCCCGCGCCCGCGCGCTCTATGAGGGCCGTCTGGCGCCGTCGCTCGACGATATCCATGCGCTTGCCGAACCCGTCCTCGAACACCGCATGGCGCTTACCTTCGCCGCACGTGCCGAGGGCATGTCGGTCCGCGACGTCATCGCGGGTCTCGTCAAGCAGGCCAAAGGATAAGGAAGCCGGACGCGTGGCATCTATTGGACAGATCGTCAATCCGACCCCTGGCAGCGATGCCCTCGCCCGCGCAAGGCAGCGGGCCTCTCTGGTGCCGGACTGCCTGGTCGAGGCCAAGCGCATCGCCAACACCGTGATTGCCGGCTGGCATGGCCGCCGCAAGCGCGGTATCGGCGAGAATTTCTGGCAGTTCCGCCCCTATACCGAGGGGGAAAGCTTATCGCGCATCGACTGGCGTCGCTCCGCCCGCGACGACCATACCTATGTTCGCGAGCGCGAATGGGAAGCCGCCCACACCATCTGGTTATGGGCCGACATGTCACCCTCGATGATGTACAAGTCGACCTTCGGCAGTGTCTCGAAGGAAAGCCGCGCGCTCGTCATCATGCTGGCGCTCGCCGAAATCCTTGCCCGCTCCGGCGAACGCATCGGGTGCCCGGGCGTCATGGAACCGATCGCCGCCCGCAACGCTGCCGAGCGGCTTGCGACCGCGCTCATGCATGCGCCGCTACCGGGCGGGTTGCCGGAAATCGCCATGATCCGCGGCTGGAGCGACCTCGTGCTCATCGGCGACTTCCTGGACGATGCGCCGGCGATCATGGCCCGCCTCACGCCGCTTGCCCGTCGTGGCCTTCGCGGCCACGTGGTCGAGATCGCCGATCCCGCCGAGGAGCTTTTCCCCTATACCGGCCGTACCGAATTCACGGATCCGGAAACCGGCTCGAGACTCGTTTCCGGCCGCGCGGAGAACATCCGCGAGGCCTATAGCCGCGCCTATGTGGCCCGCCGCGACGGTCTCGGCCAATCGCTTCGACATCTCGGCTGGACGTTCGTCACCCATCGCACCGATCACCTGGCATCCGAAGCGCTGGTTGCTGTGCACATGTATCTGTCGGGAATGCCGGCCAAGGCGACACACGGGGGATTGTTATGAGCGCCCTTCCCTTTGCTTTTGCCTATCCTGCAATCCTCGGCGCGCTCGTCGCCCTGCCGGTCATCTGGTGGCTGCTGCGGCTGACGCCGCCGCGTCCGAAGTCCGAAGTCTTTCCGCCGCTGAAGATCCTGGCCGCCGTGCTGAAGCGCGAGGAAACGCCTGCTCAGAGCCCCTGGTGGCTGACGCTGCTTCGAATGCTGCTCGCCGCAGCCGTGATCCTTGCGATCGCTGATCCGGTTTTCAATCCGCGTACCAATTCGCTCGCCGCAGGCGGCCCGCTCGTTCTTTTCGTCGACAATGGCTGGGCGACGGCGCCGGACTGGCAACGTCGCGTGCAGACCGCCGAGGCGCTGATCGACGACGCCGAATCCGCCGGCGCCCCTGTCGCGGTCGCCTTCACCGCCGATGCCACCAACAATGCCGTGCCGGGCACCACGACGGCGGCCCGCGACATGTTGCGCGCCGCAGAACCGCAGCCGCTCGTTCCGGATCGCGAACGCGCCTTCGACGCCTTGCGCGCTGCCCTCAACGGCACGAGACCCGGTACGCTCGCCTTCCTTTCCGACGGCGCTGCAGCCAAGGAAAACGATGCGACCGTCCGCCAGCTCGCCGATCTGAATCCTGCCGAGCTCCGTCTCATCGAAGGCGATTCCACACGGACGATAGCAATCACCGGCGCCACGAATGCCGCCGACGCAATGAGCGTGACTGCGACGCGCCTCAACAGCGCGGGCGCCGCATCGCTGCCGCTGACGGCGCAGGATGCACAGGGCCGTGCGATTGCCGCAGGCACGGTGGATTTCCAGGCCGGGCAGTCAGTCGCCTCCGGCTCGATCCCCGCCCCCTTCGAGATGCGCAACGATTTCGCCCGCGTCAGCATCGACAATCATGCGACGGCAGGTTCGGTGCATCTGCTCGACGATGGCTTTAAGCGCCGCCGCGTGGTGCTGCTATCGGGCGAAGCGGGCGATGAATTCCAGCCGCTGCTATCGCCTCTCTACTACATCCAGCGCGCGCTGCAGCCCTATGCCGACCTGATTCAGCCGAACACACCGGATCTCGCTGCTTCCATCCCCGATCTGCTGTCGCAGAATCCGTCCGTGATCATCATGGCCGATATCGGCCGGCTGCCGCAGGAAACCTATGAGCCGATGCAGCGCTGGATCGCCAACGGCGGCACGCTGATCCGCTTCGCCGGGCCGCGCCTTGCCGCCGCTCCCGCCGACGATCCGCTGGTGCCTGTGACGTTGCGCCAGGGCGAGCGTGCGCTTGGCGGCGCGCTTTCCTGGGCCGAGCCGCAGCCGCTGGCGGATTTTCCCAGTTTCGGTCCTTTCGCCGGCATGGCCAAGCCGACTGACGTGACCGTCAAGCGCCAGGTTCTGGCCGAGCCGACGCCCGATCTTGCCGAGCGCACCTGGGCAAGCCTTGCCGATGGCACGCCGCTTGTAACGACCAAGCCGATCAACGCAGGCCGTATCGTGCTCTTCCATGTCAGCGCCGAGGCAACCTGGTCCAACTTGCCGATCTCGGGCAATTTCGTCGAGATGCTGCGTCGCATCGTCCAGCTCTCCCGCTCAGGCGGCGTTACCTCGGAAGCCGGTGCTGCAACGACGGCTGAGGCCCTGCCGCCCTTCCGCCTGCTGACGGCGAAGGGCGTGCTCACGACAGAGACCGGCACGGCACGGCCATTGATCCAGAACGCAAAGACCGAGCCTGTTTCCAATTTCGACAACCCGCCCGGACTCTATGGTTCGGAAGACGGCTTTACCGCATTGAATGTATTGCCGAATAACGCCAGGCTGACGCCGCTCGACACAGCCGGGGCCAATGTCCTGCGCGAAGGCCTGATCGGCGGTGAAACCTGGTCTGCCAAGCCCGCGCTCTTCCTCGTCGCCTTCCTGCTGCTCCTGGCAGACAGCCTCATCGTCATGTTCATGGGCGGCGCCTTCTCCCGGCTGCGTTCGGCGGCCCGGCCTGCGGCAATCATCGCAGTCGCCGCAGCCACGACCTTCTTCCTGCAACCATTGCAATTGCGCGCCGACGATTCCAAGCCCGGCGACGACCAGATTTTCCAGCGATTGGACAATACCCACCTTGCCTATGTCGTCACCGGCGAGCAGGATGTCGACAATATTTCCGAGCACGGCCTCGAAGGCCTGACAGAGTTCCTGACATTCCGCACGACACTGGAGCCGGCGCCGCCGGTCGGCCTTGACCTTACGAAGGACGAGCTTTCCTTCTATCCTATCATTTACTGGCCGGTTTCTGCCTCCGCGCCAATGCCGTCGACGGCTGCGATCAACCGCATCGACGCCTATATGCGCGCCGGCGGCACCGTGCTTTTCGATACACGCGACCAGTTCTCTTCACTGGATAACAATGGCGGTGCCTCAAGCGCCAACGGCGAGCGCCTGCAGCAAATCCTCGCCAATCTCGATATCCCCCCGCTGGAGCCGGTTCCTTCGGACCATGTTCTGACCAAGTCGTTCTACCTGCTCTCCAGTTTCCCGGGCCGCTATTCCGGAAGCCCGCTCTGGATCGAGTCGAGGCAGGACAATCGCTCATCGGACACCAAATCGACGGCTTCGGCCGACGGCGTTTCGCCAATCCTGATTACCGGCAACGACCTGGCCGGGGCCTGGGCGGTCGATCAGAACGGCGCACCGATGCTGCCGACCGTTCCGCCGGATGAGATGCAGCGCGAATACTCTTATCGCGCCGGCGTCAACATCATGATGTACATGCTGACGGGCAACTACAAGACTGATCAGGTCCACATCCCCGCGCTCCTCGAACGGCTGGGGCAATGACATGACGGTTGATTTCTCGCCCTTTATTCCCTGGTCGGTTCTTGCAGCGCTCGCAGCCGTCGTCGCGTTCGTCGCGGTCTTCGCCATCTGGCGCGGCATCCGCGGCGCCTGGATCCGCACGCTCGCCGCCCTTGCATTGCTGGCAGCGCTGGCAAATCCGCTGCTCATGCAGGAAGATCGCGAGCAGCTTTCGACGGTCGTTCCCGTCATCGTCGATCGGAGCCAGAGCCAGCAGACGCCGGATCGTATCAAGATGACCGACGAGGCGCTGGCGCAGTTGAAGGATCGCCTCTCGCGTTTCCCGAACATTGAACCGCGCTATGTGGATGCGAACGAGCCGGAAAATTCCGACACGCCGTCCACGCGCCTGTTTTCCGCACTTTCGGCGGCCGTTGCCGACGTGCCTCCGGCACGCATCGGCGGCGCGATCATGTTGACGGATGGCGAAGTACATGATGCGCCGGGCGTCAATCAGGCCCTCGGCTTTGAGGCGCCGGTGCACGGCCTGATCACCGGCAAGGCCAACGAATTTGACCGCCGCATCGAGGTGATCAAGGCGCCGCGCTTCGGCATCGTCAATGAAGAGCAGCAACTGGTCCTGCGCGTCTTCGACGACGGTCCGAGCCCTGGCAGCACAGCCGATGTCACTGTGAAGCTGAACGGCGACGTGATCGCCGCGCTCCAGGCGACACCTGGGCAGGATACGCCGTTTTCCTTCAAGGTTCCGCGCGGCGGCAGCAACGTGCTGGAATTCTCGGTAGCCGGGCTGCCTGGCGAAGTGACGGAGGCAAACAACCGCGCCGTTCATGTCATCGATGGTATCCGCGAAAACCTCCGCGTGCTTTTGGTTTCCGGCGAACCGCATGCCGGCGAGCGCGCCTGGCGCAATCTTCTGAAGTCTGACGCCTCGGTCGATCTCGTCCATTTCACCATTCTGCGGCCGCCTGAAAAGCAGGACGGCACGCCGATCAACGAGCTTTCGCTGATCGCCTTCCCGACGCGCGAGCTGTTCGTCGACAAGATCAAAGACTTCGACCTGATCATCTTCGACCGCTACCAGCACCGCGGCGTGCTGCCGATTCTCTACTATGACTACATTGCACAATATGTCGAAAACGGCGGTGCGCTGCTGATCGCCGCCGGGCCGGAGCACGCCGGCCAGGATTCGATCGCACTAACGCCGCTTTCGGCCGTTCTCCCTGCCGAGCCGACTGGCCAGATGATCGACAAGGCCTTCTATCCCCGCCTTTCCGAGGATGGCCGCAAGCATCCCGTCACCCGCGGCCTCGACGGCTCCGCTGACGAGCCGCCGCATTGGGGCCGCTGGTTCCGCAGCGTCGACGTCGCGTCTCCGCATGGCCAGACGGTCATGGTTGGCGCAGACAATCATCCGTTGCTGCTCTTGAACCGTGCCGGCCAGGGGCGCGTCGCCATGCTGCTCTCCGACCAGGGCTGGCTCTGGGCCCGCGGCTTCGAGGGCGGCGGTCCGCACGTCTCGCTCTACCGCCGCATAGCGCATTGGCTGATGAAGGAGCCGGCGCTGGAGGAAGAAGCGCTGACGGCGCGCGCCTCCGGCCGCACGCTGGAGGTAACCCGCCAGACGATCGGCGCCAATCCGGGCCAGGCCACAGTCCGGTATCCATCAGGCAAGACGGAAAATCTGCCGTTGAACGAGTCCGAACCCGGCCTCTTCAAGGCCGAGAAGAAGATGGACGAGATCGGCCTCTTCGAAATCCGCAACAGCAACCTGACGACGCTCGTTCATGTCGGCGCCGTCGATGCGCCCGAATTCAAGGCGATGATTTCGACGACGGATGTGCTGAAACCGATTTCCGGCAAGACACGCGGCCTTGTCACCCGCGTTTCCGATACGAATGGAGCGATTGAAGTTCCGCCGATCCTGCCGGTTCGCGGCCAGGTTCGCGTCGCCGACAATGACCGCATGCAGATCAAGTTGACGAACGAGACCGTGCTGAAAGGGATCAATACCCTGCCGCTCTTTGCCGGTTTTGCCGGTGTCGGCGTGCTGCTGCTCGCTTTCGGCGCCATGTGGTGGCGTGAAGGAAGATGAGCCTCGCTCAGGTAAGCGAGACCCGCCGCCTTTCCGCATAAATCGCGAATGCCGTCGCTAGAGCTCGGGCGTATGGGCGTAAAGCGCGCTCCAATTGCCGAGCAACGCGAAGCTCATGATCAGAAGCGATGTGCCGATCAGCACGTCGTCGGGTGAAAGCACGAAGAGCTAAGCGCCGCCCCCCGCGCAAAGCAAGGTTCAGGAAAAATCAGCGGTAGAACATATGGGCTATGCACGCCAGCCGATTAAACCCTTGAGACGCAGATGCGTATCTTCGGCTATCGGAACGACCAGAACGCGTGCGGGATCGACTGGCCCTGGAAAGGCGAGCGCGTTGTATGCGACCTTCTCGAAGCCGAGCGGGCAATAATACGGCGGATCGCCAACAAGGATGACGGCCTCGGAGCCCTTGCGCCTTGCCGCCTCGACTGCGATCCGCACGAGTTCGCGGCCGATACCCATATTTTTGTGCGATGGCCGCACGGCGAGCGGTCCGAGCAGGTGCCCTTTGACATCGCCTGCCATGACCGGCGTCATTCTGACCGAGGCGATCGTTTCGCCGTCATCGGTACAGATGAAGGAGAGCGATAGATCGTGCGGCCCCTGCTCGCGGATGCGGGCGGCGGCCCGCGCGTGGCGGCCAGGGCCGAATGCTTCTTCGTTGATGTGTTCGATAGCCGCGTCGTGAGACGCATCCTCAGTGAGGTAGACCAGATCGTGCTTGTGCATGATGAGACAGAAACCGGATAGCGGAAGTGATGATTTTCGAGCACGCGCCTAGGCGTTCGGGAGCATCAGCGTCGTCGCAGATTTCTGGATGCGTAAATCAAGTCGGGTTCCTGAGAAAAATGTGAAAAGGCCGATAGCAGGAAAAATTTCCCGCGTCCAACCCAAAGTGACGCCACCGGACAAACATTTGCGACGCACTGTTCAGTCTTTGCACTCCTGCAAAGGTCGGCCGCGTGCAATATGTCTCTATCAACGGCGAATTTGAGGAAGCGAACAATGGGCATGTTGGTTGACGGCGTCTGGCAGGATGTCTGGTACGATACGAAGGAAACGAAGGGCCATTTCAAACGCGCGGCCTCTCAGTTCCGAAACTGGATCACGGCCACTGGAGAGGCTGGACCGACGGGCAAAAGCGGCTTCAAGGCCGAGGCTGACCGCTATCATCTCTATGTTTCGCTCGCCTGCCCCTGGGCGCACCGCACGCTGATTTTCCGCAAGCTGAAGAAGCTCGACGACATCATCTCGGTATCCGTCGTCGACCCCGTGATGGCCGAGAACGGCTGGGAATTCAAGACCGGCGACGGCGCGACCGGCGATCACCTTTACGGTGCAAGGACCCTCTTCGAGATCTATGTGAAGGCCGATCCGCACTATTCCGGCCGCGTCACCGTTCCCGTGCTCTGGGACAAGAAGACCGGCACGATCGTCAACAACGAATCGGCCGAAATCATCCGCATGTTCAACAGCGCCTTCGACGGCCTGACCGATTCGAAGACGGATTTTTATCCTGCCCATCTCCACGCCGATATCGATGCGCTGAACGCGATCGTCTACGACACCGTCAACAACGGCGTCTACAAGGCCGGCTTTGCAACGACGCAGGAAGCCTATGAAGAGAATGTCGGGAAGATCTTCGAAACGCTGGACGTGCTGGACGAGCGTCTTGGCAAAAGCCGCTATCTCTTCGGCGACCGGCCGACGGAAGCCGACTGGCGGCTGTTCACGACGCTGGCGCGCTTTGATGCGGTCTATGTCGGCCACTTCAAGTGCAACATCCGCCGTATCGAAGACTACAAGAATCTATCGGGCTACCTGCGCGACCTTTACCAGACGCCGGGCGTCAAGGAGACGGTGAACCTTCGCCACATCAAGGTGCACTACTACCGCAGCCATAAGACGATCAATCCGACGGGCGTGATCCCGGTCGGCCCGGCTCTCGACTTCGACCGCCCGCATGGCCGCGCCAAGCTTGCCGCCGCCGCATGAATCCTACCAGAAGTGAGCGGCGGGCTCTTCGCCGCTCAGCTCCCTCAGCCTGCGCCTCGTCGCTTCAGTCGTGCCGTCCGGCAGGTCGTCGAGCGCGAAGAAGCCGCATTCGACGATTTCACGATCCGGCTTGCGCGGCGCCGTCTGCTCGACCTCGGCGCGGTAGAAGACCACATGATCGCGCCGGCTCGCCGATGCGTTGAAATAGACATGGAAGAGCTGCGGTCTGCCGATGATCGTCAGGTTGCCCTCCTCGCGCAGTTCCTTGATCAGCGCTTCCTCTGCCGTCTCGTTGCGCTCCAGCCCGCCGCCAGGCATATGCCAGCCGGGGATATAGCTGTGGCGGACGAGAAAAATCCGTCCGGACGAATCGAAACAGGCCGCCCGAACACCCATGGTCATGCCACGCGCGAGAGCGAAATAGCCATGCACGATCCGCATCAGCAGCTTGGACTGCCAGGGCCTGATTTCCTTGGGCGTCATGGTTCTGTTTTCACTATTTCGTTCAATCGGATGTGTTTGATTTGTAAATATCCTGGTCTATGTGTCGTAGAATGTTCAAGCTCGCGCATATCTCCGACATCCACCTCGGACCACTTCCCAATCTTTCATTCCGCGAGCTTTTCTCGAAGCGCATTACCGGCTTTGTGAACTGGCACCGCCACAGGCGCAAGCATCTTTTCGGCGGCACGCTGGATCTGCTCCTGGAGGATATCCGTGCGCGCCATGCCGATCACCTGGCCGTGACCGGGGACTTGGTGAACCTCGCAAGCGGCATCGAGATCCGCTCCGCCGCCGCCTGGCTTCGCGCGCTCGGCGAACCGAACGAAACCTCCGTGGTTCCTGGAAATCACGACGCCTATGTACCCGGCGCCTACGAGAAATCCATGCGCGCCTGGTATGAGTATGTGCGCGGCGACCTCGCCCCAGCCGAATGGCAGGAAGACAAGCACATCTTTCCCTATCTCCGCATCCGCGGCAAAGTCGCGCTCGTCGGCTGCTCGACGGCCGTCGCCACGCCACCATTTGCCGCCAGCGGCTTCTTCAGCCAGCGGCAGGCCCGCGAGACGGTCAACATGCTGCGTGCAGCCGGTGAAGCCGGGCTTTTTCGCGTCGTCATGATCCACCACCCGCCGATCCGCGGCGCGACCGCGTTCTACAAGCGGATGATCGGCATCCGCCGCTTTGGCGCCGTCGTCTCGACCGGAGGAGCAGAACTCGTGCTCCACGGCCACACGCATCTCAACACCCTCCACTGGCTGCGCGGCCAGACCGGTCCCGTGCCCGTGGTCGGCATTGCTTCCGCCTCGCAGGGACCAGGCGGCCTAAAACCCCGTGCGGCCTATAATCTCTTCAGCATCGACGGTTCGCCCGGCGCCTGGGAACTGAGGGGCGAACGTTTCAGCTTGAACGACATGGGCGATGGCGTTTCGCCCGAAAGCATAGATATTTTCAAGCTTTAGACGGAAAAGCGGAATCTTTTTCGCCGCCACCTGAATCATTTTGTGAAGCTGCTGCGATTTTCCGCCAGGCAATGCTCAGTCCCTTGGTATTTCCAAATCCCACTGTACAATCCCGCCCCAAACCTACCGTTCAGGGAGCAAGCCATGCGCGCCGCAGCAAACCGCATCTGCCGTCTCACCCTCGCCTTTGGCCTTGCGGCCGGGTTTTGGACCCCGGCCTTCGCCGTCGGTGACGAAAGCGACGAGACAAGCCCGCCTCCGAAGACCGAAACCACGACCAAATGCACCGATGGCAAGGTTTGGGACAAGAAGCGCAAGGAATGCGTCGCGCCGAAGAAGAGCAGCTTCAACGACGATGACCTCTACGAGGCAGCGCGCGAATTTGCCTATGCCGGCCAATACGAAAATGCCATTGTCGTCTTGGATCTCGCCAGTAACAAGAACGATCCTCGCATCTTGAACTATCTCGGCTATGCAAACCGCAAGGCCGGCCGGATGGAACTCGGAATGTCCTATTACCGCAAGGCGCTGCAGGCCGACGAGAATTATATCCTCGCGCGATCATATATGGGCCAGGCGCTGGCCGAAGAAGGTGACATCCAGGGCGCGCGTGTCCAGCTTGTCGAAATCCGCGACCGCGGCGGCGAAAACACCTGGGCCTACAAGGCGCTATTGCAGAGCCTGAACGGCTACCGGACCTATTGAAGCGGGGTCAGCTCCGGCCACTGAGAGAGAAACCTTTGGGAATTCTTCGACCGCGCCGTCTTCTTCTTGCGCGGCAGTGCAAAATTGTTTCATAAAGGTCACTTCCACGATATAAAAAAGCTCGACCCACATCGGGTGCTTCGCCCAACACTTTCATGAAATGAGACTATGCGTCAGCCTGTAACGACCATCGATATCCGACGCGACCTGGTGGGCCTGCTCCCTCGGCTGCGGCGCTTCGCGATGACGCTTGCAGGCGATGCGGCCGCTGCCGACGATCTGGTGCAGGCGGTCTGTCAACGTGCGGTGGCAAAGAGCCAAAAGTGGAGCAGCGAAGGCCGGCTCGAAAGCTGGATTTACGCGCTCGCCCGCCAACAGTGGAGCGACGATGGCCGCAGACGCAAGGTGCGGCCGGCTTCCAAGAGCAACGTCACGGATATCCGCGATGCGGTGCGCGACCGCGCAACCGCTGCCGATACCGATGCCATACATCGCATGCTCGCCCAGATGCCCGAAGGCATTTCGAGCCTCTTCCTGCTCGTCGCCGTCGAAGGACATAGCTATCAGCAGGCCGCCGACATCATGGGCATATCGGCCAGTAGCGTGCCCGCGCAGCTTGCCGCGGCGCGGCTGCACTTTGCAAGCCTCGCCGACGATCATCCTCACAGGTACTGAACTTTGTCCGATTTCAAGAAACTATCGCTTGACGCCCAGCTGACTGCCCTCCTCGACGGCGAAGCGACGCCGGAACAGAAGCATGAGCTGGAGCAGCGCCTCGCTACCGACGAAGGTGCGCGCCGGCTTTACGACAAGCTGCGGCACGGCACAGATTTCGGCCGCCACCGTCTGGACGATATCCTTAAGGAGCCGGTTCCGCTGGCGCTCGTACGCTCGATCAAGAGCGTCCAGCCACCCAAGGCGCCGATCGCGCCACGAACCACCCGCCCGTCGATGAAGCTCGCGCCGAGCGGCACGCAGGCGCTGGCCGCAGCGATCATCCTTTTTGTCGTCGGCTGCGGCATCGGCTATCTCGCCGGCACGAGCCCTGGCGCTCCCACTGTCAATGGCACGGCACAGATCGTGGACGACAATGCCGGCAGCAACAACTGGCTTAACGACATCACCGCCTACCAGCGCCTGATGATCCGCCAGCCGCGGCATATCGTCGAAGTACCCTCTACCCAGGCCGAGGAGATATCCAACTGGTTGACGTCCACGGTCGGCGTTGCATTCCGTGTGCCCGATTTGTCGGCCGACGGCTGGGCCTTCCAGGGCGCCCGCGTGCTTCTTGGCGACGGAAAACCGGTCGGCCAACTTGTCTATACGAGCACGGACGGCGATCTCATCTCCATCTGCTTTCGCAAGGATGCCCAGCCACCCGAGTCCGAAGACTTCAAGGAAACGATCAGGGACGAAATCGGCCTGATCACCTGGCACAATGCCGGCACCTCCTACGTTCTGGCCGGCCCTTCCGCCGAAGCCTCGCTCAGCCAGATCGCCATGGAAGTCGCAACCGCGATCTGAGCCTTACGGCACCAGCACGACCTTGCCGCTGACGCCATCGGCTTTCGATGGCGCGATGGGCATGCGCCCTCGCGCTTGGCCAGATGCACCAGCAGCGAGCCAACGCCCCCGGCCGCTGCGTGGACAATAATGGTTTTACCGAGCGGAGAAGCCGCACCATATGTAGCGCCGTCAGGCCTTGCACCACTGCGCATAGCCTTCACACCGCCCCGGGCGCGAAAAGCCGAACGGCAACCCATGCACCGATGACAGCGCGATCCACTCCCTCGCCTGCCGCCAACGGAGCTTGGGCTTGGCCACCGGTGCTGCTGGCGCTCTGCCAATGGGTCCAGCGCCACGTCGAGGCGCACAATGCAATCGCTGACATTGCCGACTACATGGTCCACCCGCGCAAGGCATCTTTCGCCGCCTGAGACGAAACGCGAAGCCGGCTGCGCAATTCGATCAGTTCTTCCCGGCTCTCACATCCAGCACGCGGTTGGCCGCCGAGACGATCGCTTCGAGCGAGGCGCCGACGATATTGGTGCTGATGCCGGCACCGAAGAGCTTGCCGCCGGGATAAGCGGTCTCGACGTAGGAAATGGCGGCCGCATTCGAGCCGTGCTGCAGGGAGTGCTCGGAGTAGTCTTCGACCGACATCTCGATGCCGAGATAGTGCGAGAGCGCGTTGATGAAGCCGTCGATCGGGCCGTTGCCGCGGCCTTCGATGCGCTTCGTCTTGCCATTGTCGGTAATCTCCGCGGCCACGACACGCACTCCCTTGCGTTCTGGATCGGCGAAGGTGTGATGATCGACGAACTTGATGCGGCCCTCGGGCTGCGTCACATAGCGCTCGATGAAGCGGTCATAGATGCGGCGCGACGGCAGTTCCTTTCCTTCCTCGTCGGTGATGCGCTGGATGTCCTCGCGGAACTCGACCTGGAGATTGCGCGGCAGATTGAGCCCATAGTCCTGCTGCAGGATATAGGCGATACCGCCCTTTCCGGACTGCGAGTTGATGCGGATGATCGCCTCGTACGAGCGGCCGACATCCTGCGGGTCGATCGGCAGATAGGGCACTTCCCACAGCGGATGGTTGGCAACCTTGATCGCCTTCATACCCTTGTTGATCGCATCCTGATGCGAGCCTGAAAAGGCCGTATAGACCAGTTCGCCGACATAAGGGTGGCGCTCGCCGATCGTCATCTGGTTCGAATATTCGAAGACGCTCTTGATGCGCTCGATATCGGAGCAGTCGATCTGCGGATCGACGCCCTGCGTGAACATGTTGAGCGCCATCGTCACCACATCGACATTGCCCGTGCGCTCGCCGTTGCCGAAGAGCGTGCCCTCGACGCGGTCGGCGCCGGCCAGCAGACCGAGTTCGGCTGCCGCAATGCCGGTGCCGCGGTCGTTATGCGGATGCAGCGAGACGATCAGGTTCTCGCGATTGTCGAGATTGCGGCACATCCATTCGATCTGGTCGGCATAGATGTTCGGCGTCGCCATCTCGACGGTGGACGGCAGGTTGATGATCAGCTTGTTGTCGGACGTCGGCTTCATCACGTCGATGACGGCATTGCAAATTTCCAGGGCCACTTCGAGCTCGGTACCTGTGAAGCTTTCGGGCGAATATTCGAAGCGGTAGCCACCGCCGGCTCTCGCCGCCATGTCGGTTATCATCTTCGCCGCATCGACGGCGATCTGCTTGATGCCCGTCACGTCCTTGGCAAAAACCACGCGACGCTGCAGCTCACTCGTCGAATTGTAGAAATGCACGATCGGCCTGTTGGCACCCTGCAGCGCCTCGAAGGTACGGGTAATCAGCTCAGGGCGGCACTGAACCAGGACCTGCAGCGAAACGTCGGCCGCCACATTTCCTTCCTCGATGCACCAGCGCGCAAAATCGAAGTCCGTTTGCGAGGCGGATGGAAAGCCGATCTCGATTTCCTTGAAGCCCATGTCGAGCAGCAGGTGGAACATGCGAGCCTTGCGGTCGTGGCCCATCGGGTCCACCAGCGCCTGATTACCGTCGCGAAGATCGACAGAGCACCAGACTGGCGCCTTGCTGATCGTCTTCGTGGGCCAGGTGCGGTCGGGAAGGTTCACCTGCGGGTACGGGCGGTATTTCACGCCTGCGGATTGCATGCCTTTTGCGGGATTTTGCGTCTTCGCGTCCATTGTCTTCTTCCTCGTCCCGGCAATTTACCCCGCGTCTTAGCCCAACATAACGGGCTTGGCGACAGCAAATGCGGACCTTGTTGGTCTATGTTGGAATTCAGGGAATTCGTCGCGAGGAGCGATGGGCCAGCGGCTTTCGGCCGCCGGGCGCTCCTCAAAGGACCCGGCAACCGCGTGTAAGGCCGAGGAGAAGAAGCGACGTCAGGGCGCGCGTATTGTCACGCAGGGCAACGCGGCCGCGGACAATCGAGTCGGAAATCTTTGCGCCAGTGGTCTTCATGCCCGCGCTTATAGCTGCCGAACAAAAAAACGGCAACCCCCCTATTTTCTTGCCACCTGAACGATACGCGATAGAGCAAGCATCAGCCCGCCGGCGGCCAGTCCCCAGAACGCTCCGGAAATACCGGCCAAGGAAACGCCCGATGCCGTCACCAGAAAGGTGATCGCCGCAGCCTCGCGCGATTCTGGCGCCTGGAAGGCGGCCATCGCCGATCCGGAGAAGGCGCCCACGAGGGCCAGCCCTGCGACCGCCTGGATCAGGATCGGCGGCGCCAGCGCCACAAAGGCTGTCACGACACCGGCAAGCAGGCCGAACACCACATAGCCGGCGCCAGAGATCAACGCGGCCCAATAGCGGCGCTTCGGATCTGGATGCGCGTCCTGGCCCGCACACATCGCCGCCGTGATCGCCGCCAGATTGACGGCATGACCGCCGAAAGGCGCGGAAAGAACTGAGAAGAAGCCGGTGACGGCAAAGAGCGGCCCCGGCTTTGGATCATAAAGATTGACCTTCAGCACCGCGATTCCCGGAATGTTCTGCGATGCCATGGTGACGATGAAGAGCGGAAGCGCGACCGAAACGAGGCCCTCAAGATTGATCGCCGGACGGACGATCTCGATTGTCGGCACCAGCGACCGCCCGATAGAGGCCAGCGCTCCGTCCGCAATATCGACGCCGAATGTCAAAACCAGCGCGAAGACGCCGAGGGCGGCAGGGACCGCCCAGAGACGCCTGAAGGCGCCGACGACGATCCAGGCGAGAACGATGGGCAGCCCGAGAAGCGGATCGAAGGCGATTGCCTTCACCGGCGCGAAGCAGAGGCCGAGCAGCACGCCGGCAAGCATGGCATTGGCAAGCGGCGCCGGAATCGCGGCGACTGCGCGGCCAAGCGGCTTGAAGAGGCCGGCGACGATGATCAGCGCCGCGCACATCACAAAGGCACCTACTGCGCCATTGTACCCACCCTCGATCGCTCCGGTACTGGCAAGAAGTGCTGCACCCGGCGTCGACCAGGCGATGCTGATCGGAAGCCGTGTTATTGCGCTCAGCACGATACCGCAGATGCCCATCGAGATCGACAGCGCCATAAGACCCGAGGCTGCCTGCCCATCCGTTGCGCCCATTGCCTGCAATCCTTGCAGCACGACGGCAAAGGAACTGGCAAAGCCGACAAAGGCTGTGAGGACGCCCATGAACAGCGCCTGGATGGAAAAGTCTTTGAGCATGGTGAGTCTCGGATGACTGAACGACCGCATGGAGCCCCATCGAATGGGGTCGCGCAAGTCCAGGTGTCCGCCTTACGGTTCCCTCATTTGCCCTAGAAGAGAAGATGCTCGTCAGGGCACGTGAGCGCGGCCGCCCTAGCCGACGATCTTTGAACTTGTCGCAAACACCAGCTGCTACCAATCGGGATAGGGGGGAGCCTTGCGGTTCCGCCCCTCCCACACCACCCTGCGTACGGGTCCGTACAGGGCGGTTCGGCTGGTTATGCGGCCTTGGCGGGCACAACGGAAGCGAGGCCTATGCTTGCGAGGAAAGCGTTCGGCAGGGCAATGGCGAGCGCGGGGCTGTTGCTGATGCGCCATGGGCCGCGTGCACTGCCGGCGGTTTGTGCCGCCAGATCGTGACTGACACCACGGCGCCGCAATTCCGCAAAGCGGGTGTGCCCGCGCTTCCACTGTTTCCATACGATGGATCGCAGCCTTCGCCTGATCCACTGGTCGAGGCTGTGCAACACCGACGGGGTTTCGCAAAAGCCGAAGTAACCGCGCCACCCTTTCAGATAGAGCGACAGCTCCTTGGCTATCTGCGCGAGGCTCGCGCCCCGCGTCCGCATCGTCAGCACACGCACGCGCTCCTTGAACCGGACCACAGCCTGCGGTGCGATCCGACGCCTTGGCATCTTCTCGTTCGTAAAGCTGAAGCCGAGGAATTTGCGCCGGTGCGGCGGGGCGACTGCGCTCTTCTGCGTGTTGACCTTCAGCTTCAGACGCCTGTCGAGGAAGCGTTCGATACTTGCCATCACCCGTTCGCCTGCCCGCGCACTGCGCACATAGATGTTGCAGTCGTCGGCGTAGCGCACGAAGCGATGGTTGCGTCGCTCCAGTTCCTTGTCGAGTTCGTCCAGCATCAGGTTGGACAGCAGCGGCGAGAGCGGGCCACCCTGCGGCGTTCCTTCGTCGATTGGACCGATCAGCCCGCCTTCGAGCACACCCGCGGTCAGAAAGTCACGGATCAGGCGAAGGATACGCGGATCGGACACCCGCTTGGCCACCAGCCCCATCAGGATGTCGTGGTTGACCCGGTCGAAGAACTTCTCCAGGTCGATGTCCACTACAATGCGATGACCCGACGCGATGAACGCTTGCGCCGCGGCAACCGCCTGATGAGCCGAGCGTGCGGGCCTGAACCCGTAGCTCGACGCGCTGAATCCGCCGTCCCATGCAGTCTGCAGCACCTGCATCACCGCCTGCTGGATGAAGCGGTCGAGCACCGTGGGGATGCCGAGCGGACGGGTGCCGCCGGACGCCTTCGGGATGTCGACACGTCGCACCGGCTGTGGTTTGTAGGCGCCTTCGAGCAGTTGGGCGCGAAGTTCGGGCCAGTGGTCTTTCAGATGCAGCGCCAAGGCATCGACACTCATACCGTCGACCCCCGGCGCTCCCTTGTTGCGCCGGACCTGCGCCAGCGCCTTCCTCAGATTGTCGCGATCGACAATCGCTTCCATGCACGGTCCGGCCATTGCCGCCGGACTTTCGGGGGCGGCGTTCGCCGCACAGGCTTCGGTCCCTGCCCCAAGGCGATTGCGGGATTCACCCGCTCCCTCCACAGGCAAGGCCAGCTCAAGCTGATTTTTCTGCCGCATGGCCAATGCGAGAACTCCGTCCTACTCGTCCTTCCAACCGTTCGGGCCTTCGTTTGGCAGACACCTCCCTACTATGCCCTGTGCTGACCTCTGCACCGCGATCAGCGCGCCTCACGGCGGACTCAGTCCGGATTTCCGGACACGGCGCAGATCTCCCGAGGTAAGATCGACCGCCTTCCCCGCACACCGGCCGGATTTACCACCCCGGTCCTTGATGACCATGGACTTCGCGGTCATCTGCCCGCTCGTCCGGCCGGGTAGGCCTCGTATCCGGTTCTTGTCCATCGGGTCGCGGGTTTGCTCAACGCTTCCTTCAGACCCCGCCTCACGACGACGCCCTTGCGCTTCGCTAACCCTTCGCCGCCATCAGGCTGGGTAAAGGACTTACACCTCCAAGCTGTCGATCATGCTCGGCACACAGAAAAAAGGGGCAACGCTACCGCGCTGCCCCTTCATCCGAACCTTCAGCCCGCCTTCTCCCAGCGATGGGCCAAGGTGAAATCAAATCTCGCTCTGCGACGTTACGATTCGCGAAACCAAGCCGTAAACCTTGGCTTCTTCGGCCGAAAGCCAGTAGTCGCGATCAGTGTCGGCAGCGATCTTTTCGATCGGCTGGCCAGTGGCGGCGGCCATGATCTTGTTCAGACGCTCGTTCATCTTGATGATCTCGCGTGCCTGGATTTCGATGTCGGATGCCATGCCGCGCGTGCCGCCGGACGGCTGATGCAGCAGGAAGCGGGTGTTCGGCAGGCAAAGACGCCGTTCCTTCGGTGCTGCGACGTAAATGAGCGCGCCGGCGGAGGCGACCCAGCCGGTGCCGATCATCCAGACCTTGGGCTTAATGAACTTGACCATGTCATGGATCGAATCGCCGGATTCGACGTGACCACCGGGTGAACTGACATAAATACGAATGTCCTCGTCACTGGCTGCAGCAAGCGCCACGAGCTGCGAGCAGACCTTCTGGGCGATTTCCTGGTTGATCGGCCCGTAGATGAAGATCGAACGCGACTTGAAAAGATTCGCCTCCGTTTCCTTGCTGAGCGGCAGCTCCTTCGTCTTGTCGTCGTCTTGTTCTTCGTCGTTCATTCGAACCTCTCTTACTTCCAAATCGGGTTCCTCGCACATAGTGCGACTCAATGGGTAAAACAATGCGGGAAAAAGACAAGGCACTGAACGAGCGAAGATATTCTTAGGACAAGCCGGCGACATGCTCGCAATTTGCCGGAGAGCTCGAAAGCGGAGGAGAAAATGACATCGGAAATGCTGCGCGCGGCCGTCCGCAACAACGCGCTCTGGTGCAATGGCGTCTGCGAGGCGCATGGCGTGCCCGGCGAATTCTCCGCAACCCTGTGGCTTCACCGCCAGGGCACGCCTGCCTTTTATCCGGACGTCATAACGCTGACGGGCGCCGATACCGCGCGCGAGCAGGAGGAAGCGATAGCTGTGCTGATCCGCTCGCGAAAAGGCGGCTGGGGCGTCAAGGACAGCTACGCCGCGCTCGACCTTGCTCCTTTCGGTTTCCAGATCTTGTTCGGGGGCGAATGGATCGGCATCGAGGCCGCTGACATGCATGCGCCCAACGATCAGTCCCTGATATGGAAGCGGATCACAACGGCAGTTGAACTCGAGTTTTGGCAAAGAGCCTGGGGTGGCGGTGACCCGCCCAGAACAATGCCGATCTTCGCTAACCTGCTGCTGCGCAATGAGGATATCGCCTTTCTTGGCGCCTTCGAGAACGGAGCGCTCTGCGGCGGCGGCATTCTCAACCGCCAGTCGGGCGTGGTCGGCCACTCGAATGTCTTTGCAATCAAAAGGAGCGACTGCGCCATCCGCGCCGGGCTGGTGCAGAAGGCGGGCGAGATTTTTCCCGGCATGCCGATCGTCGGCTACGAGCACGGCGAAGATCTGACCGGTGCGCTGGAACTCGGCTTTACGTCGCTCGGCCCGTTGCGCGTCTGGGTCCGGTCCTGAGCGCCTTACGGAATTGTAACGCGCCGCGGCTTTGAAAAGCCAAAATCCGTTCCTACCTCATCCTCAGGCGGCGATGTCCGCACAAAGACCAGAAGGGAGACAGCTATGTCACCGGAAGAACGCCAGTTGCTGGCCGGCCTCTTCGACAGGATCCGCACCGCCGCCGCGACACCGCGCGACCGCGAGGCGGAGTCCTTCATCGATCAGGGCGTGCGCGAGCAGCCCTATACGACCTATTATCTGGCGCAGGCCGTCATCGTTCAGGAGAAGGGTCTTGAAGCGGCCGCCAACCACATCAAGGAACTGGAAGAGCGTATCCGCCAGCTCGAGGCCGGCGAAAGCCAGCATCACCAGGCCGAACAGGGCGGCGGTTTTTTGAGCTCTATCTTCGGCACCGGCCAGGCGCAGCAGCCGGCACAGAGCTTGGATCCCTGGGGCAATGCGCCGCGCCAGACCATCCATCAAGATCGCGGCTACGACGAACCCGTCCGCCCGATGCGCCAGCAGCCCAGCGGACCGTGGGACCCCCAACCCGGCGCGTCTTCTGCCGGTGGCAGCTTCCTTCGCGGCGCGCTCGGCACGGCCGCCGGCGTGGCAGGCGGCATGCTGCTTGCCAATTCGCTGAGCGGCATCTTCGGAAATCATATGTCGTCGCTCGGCTGGGGCTCGCCATTTTCCGGCAGCAACCCGTTCGGCAATGCCGGCGCCCCTACCGAGGAGACCGTCATCAACAACTACGGCGATCAGAACTCAAAGGGTAGCGAAGACAACGATAACAATGACATCCGGCAGGCCGACTACAGCAGCGACGACAACAATGATGACGACGTCGCTAGCGATCAGTCCGGCGACGACAGTTTCGACGTCTGATCGGTCGCCCCAGGCGTCAGCCGCGGCCGCGATAGGTCGCGACACCTTGGTCGGGCAGCCACACGCCTTCGGGCGGCTTGCCTGTCTGCCAGAAGACGTCGATCGGAATGCCGCCGCGGGGATACCAATAGGCGCCGATCCTCAGCCACTTCGGATCGAGCAGTTCGACGATCCGCTTGGCGATATAGATCGAGCAATCCTCATGGAAGGCGCCGTGGTTGCGAAAGGAATGCAGGAAGAGCTTCAGCGACTTGGACTCCACCAGCCATTCGTTTGGAATATAATCGATAACGATATGGGCGAAATCCGGCTGGCCGGTCATCGGGCAGAGCGAGGTGAATTCCGGCGCAGTGAAGCGCACCACGTAGTCGGTGCCTGCATGGTTCGACGGCACCTTCTCCAGCACCGCCTCTTCCGGCGACTTGGCTGTTTCGGTCTCTTTTCCCAGCATCGAAAGGCTGGAAACATCGGTTTTCGGCATTAGACGTCCTTTACGACTTTGACACGGATTCCATGGGCCCTTTCGCCCTCGGGCTCGACGTGAATGGCAATGCTGGCACCCGGATGCACCGCCCGGATGGCATCTTCAAGGCAGTCGCAGATATCGTGCGCCTGCCTTACCGGCATTGCGGCCGGAACCACAAGATGAAAATCAACGAAGGTGACGGACCCCGCCCGGCGGGTCTTCAGATCGTGAACGCCGATCGAGCCGGCCGCATGTGTGGCGATGGCCTGCTTGATCGCCTCCTCTTCCTCCGGTTCCACCGCCTGGTCCATCAGTCCACCGATCGAATGTGAGATCACCTTCCAGCCCTGATAGAGGATGTTGACAGCGACCAGGATCGCAAGCACCGGGTCGAAAATCGGATAGCCGGTCGCGATCGCCAGAAACAGGCCGATCAGTACGCCGACGGACGTCACGACGTCCGACATGATATGCTGGCCGTCGGCGGCGAGCGCCGCCGAGCGGTATTTCCGGCCAGTCCGGATCAGCAGCTGCGCCCAGACGGCGTTGATGACGCCTGCTGCGAAATTGATCGCGAGGCCGAGCGCGGGCGCGTCAAGCATTCGCGGCGCCGCCAGATGGCCAATCGCCTCGTTGACGATCAAAAGCGCGGCGACCACGATGAGCACGCCTTCGGTCACCGCCGAGAGATACTCAGCCTTGTGGTGCCCGAACGGATGGTCGTGATCGGCCGGCTTCTGTGCATAGCGAATCACGAAATAGGCAATGAAGGCGGCGGCGACATTGACGGTCGACTCAAGACCGTCCGAAAGCAGCGCGACCGAGCCGGTGACCCACCACGCTACCATCTTCAGTCCCATGACACCGAGCGACAGCGGAATGCTCCAAAACGCCAGCCGCTGAACCGCCAAACTGCCTTGTCCGTCCATATCGATCACCCTGCCATCCCAGTGCGGATGCGAATGAATTGCAGCATTTGGCCCATTCAAACGCAAAACCGCCCGCGCGAAAATCGCCCAGGCGGCCAATGCGGGTGATATCGGGGATTATCGATATTTTGTCAAATGAGACGGCCTGCGCTAACGATTGATTGTATGAACTGCTGATTGACTGCGGAGGTTCCTGTGGTTGACGACGTCGTGAGAACCCTCGGTTTTTCATGCATGGGCAGCCGTTTCCGCCGCATCGGACAGCCTCTGCAGGCCGATGCCCAAGAGACCATCGAAGAATACGGCCTCACGATACAGGCTGGCCAATACCCCTTTGTCGCAGCACTCGATGGCGCCGGCCCTTTGGCGATCGGAAAGCTTGCGCAGGCGGCCGGCATCACTCAGCCGGGTGCCACACGGACAGTAAGCCAGTTGGAATTGGGATTGGTCGACATGCAGGCAGCACCCTACGACCAGCGTAAATCGATCTCGCTGACGAGGAAGGAAAAGGAACTCGTCGACTACTCGAAACAATCGGTGCGGGCGCGCATCTCGGCGGCAGTCGCCGATCTTTTCGACAACCTGAACGGACCGATCCTCGCGCAGTTCGCCGCGATCCAAGATGGTCTTGCCGAAGGTGCCCTCGCCGGCCGCGCCGCCAAGGAGGAAACGACATGAGCCATATTCTCGACCGTCCGATCTGGAGCGCGCTCGAAACCGCGCATGCGAGCCTGGCCGAAGGCAACGAGCGAGCCCGGCGATACCCGCCGTCCATCGTTCCTTTCGCAGCCTCGGCGGACGACAGGCCGGAAAGTCTCGAGGCATTGGAAAACCTCCCGCAGGGCGACGAGACGATGCTGCTTGTCGAAGCAGGTCCGATCGCCATTCCACGAGGGTTGGCTGCGGTTTCCGAGGCTCTTGCCGTCCAGATGATCGCCGAACGGCCGCATGAAAGGGTCACCGATTCACGTATACAGCCGCTGAGCGAAGCCGACGCCGAGGAGATGCTGGCGCTTGCGACCCTGACCAAGCCCGGTCCGTTCACGCGACGGGCCCAGAGCCTCGGCACCTTCTGGGGGATCAGGGCTGGGGACAGGCTCATCGCCATGGCCGGCCAGCGACTACGGCAGACCGGCTTTGCCGAACTTAGCGGGCTTTGCACGCATCCCCAATTCCAGCGGCGCGGCCTTGGAACGTTACTCTTTCGTTTTGTCGCCGGCGAGATCGCCGCGCGGGGCGAAACGGCGTATCTGCATGCCTATGCGAACAATACGCCGGCAATCGGCCTCTACAGGTCTCTCGGCTTCAGGCTGCGGTCCGAAATGAACCTGCGCGTTGTCAAACGCCGGGCCTAAACGGCCGCTCCACGGAAGCGAAGCGGCCGAAGTGTAAGCGTCCGCTCAAGCCGCCTTCGTCTTCGCCCTGCGCGCCAGATGCGCCACCACGTTCTCGATCATCCGCATGCCGGCGTCGCCGCCGAGCGTCATGATTGACTCCGGGTGGAACTGGACGGCGGCGATCGGCTCCTTGGCATGCTCGATGCCCATGATCGTGCCATCCTCGCTTTCAGCCGTGATGATGAATTCGCGCGGCAGGGTCGAGGGATCGGCGAAGATCGAATGATAGCGACCGACCGTCACCTCTCGGGCGAGTCCCGAAAAGACGATACCCGGCTCCAGGACCCGGATGCGCGACGGCTTGCCGTGCATCGGCAGCGCCAGATGGCGCAAATCGCCGCCATAGGCTTCGGCAAGCGCCTGCAGGCCAAGGCAGACGCCGAAGATCGGCAGGTTGCGGGCGCGCGCCCTCTTGATCGTCGCCTTGCAATCGAAATCCTTCGGATTGCCCGGTCCCGGCGACAAGACGACGAGGTCCGGGTCCAGTCGGTCGAAAATCTCTTCCGGCACCGGCGTGCGCACGGTCGAAACCGTGGCCCCGGTCTGGCGGAAGTAGTTGGCCAGCGTGTGGACGAAGCTGTCTTCATGGTCGATCAACAGGATGTTGACGCCCTTGCCGACGGCGGCAACGTCGCGCTGGATCTTGCCGGCGTTGCCGGCCTTGGCATCGCGGATGGCAGAAAGCATAGCGGAGGCCTTCAGTTCGGTTTCGGCTTCTTCTTCGTGCGGGTCGGAATCGTTGAGAAGGGTCGCCCCTGCCCTGACTTCAGCGATGCCGTCCTTGATGCGCACAGTGCGCAGCGTCAGCCCGGTGTTCATGTCACCGTTGAAGCCGACCATGCCGATCGCCCCACCATACCAGGCCCGCGGGCTCTTCTCATGGCTTTCGATGAAACGCATCGCCCAGAGCTTCGGCGCACCGGTGACGGTGACGGCCCAGGCATGCGACAGGAAGCCGTCGAAGGCATCCATGTCATCACGCAGCCGTCCCTCGATATGATCGACGGTGTGGATGAGGCGCGAATACATCTCGATCTGCCGGCGGCCGATGACCTTGACCGAACCGGGCTCGCAGACACGGCTCTTGTCGTTGCGATCGACGTCCGAGCACATCGTCAGCTCCGATTCGTCCTTCTTGGAGTTGAGCAGCTTCAGTATCTGTTCGCTGTCGGCGATGGGATCGTCGCCGCGCTTGATCGTGCCGGAGATCGGGCAGGTCTCTATGCGGCGGCCTGAAACGCGCACGAACATTTCCGGCGAGGCACCGACCAGATATTCCTGGTTTCCGAGGTTGATGAAGAAGGAATACGGGGACGGATTGATCGCCTTCAACCGCTTGGAAATATCCGAAGGCTTGCTGTCGCAGCGCTCCATGAATTTCTGCCCCGGCACGACCTCGAAGAGATCGCCCTTGCGGAAGCTTTCCTTCGCCTTGACGACAAGTTCGGCATATTCGCCCGGCCGATGATCACTCTTCGGCGGAATGGCGTCCGTCTGCTTGAAGGGCTCGGACGCGACCTCGCCCTTCTTACCCTCGGTCGTCAGGCCATCCTTGGCGAAATCATAGCGGTCGATCCAGGCCTTGGCCGAATAATTGTCGACGACAAGGATTTCGTCCGGCAGGTAGAGAACCATGTCACGCTGGTCGGAAGGGCGCGTGAGCTTCAGGTTGATCGCATCGAACTGGAAGGCGAGATCGTAGCCGAAGGCGCCATAAAGGCCGAGGCTGGCGTCGGCCTGCGAATAGAAGAGGTCGGTGACGGCGCGCAGAACGGTGAAGACGGTCGGCATCTTGGAGCGTTCTTCTTCGGTGAAAACGCGATCGGGCATCTTCACCTTGAGATCGAGGCGACGCGCCGTGGCAGCACCAAGCTCCAGCTCGGCAACGGTCTTCAGCCGCTCCGTCACGAAGCAGAGCAGTATTTCGCCGCGCTCGTTATAGGCTTCGATCCACACGTCGCGCCCGAAAGAGGAGATTGCGAGCGGCGGATCGACGACGGCCGTGTCCCATCGTGTATAACGACCCGGGTATTCGTAGTTGGATGAAAAGACGGCGCCGCGACGCTCATCAAGCTTGTCGACATAGGAGACCACGGCATCGGCATAGGGGATGGCCCTGCGCTGCCGGGTAACGGTAACGCCGCCCCTCGTCTCGTAGATTTCCGCACCATCGTCCCGAAGGATCGTTACCATTGTTCCACTCCGCTTTGGGGCCCGGACGACAGGCGGCCGTAAAAAACAAAAAAAGCCGCCTCGAAGTCTCGGGCGGCTCACTCGTCGTCTTTGAATACGATTGGTCGAGGCCGCCTCAGCGAGCCCACCACCAAACAGCAATGTTCAACGACGTCTTCATGGGAGGATTGTTAGCGTGAGATTTGGGCAAGCGCAAGAGCGGTTTTAAGCGGGGCCGGCTGGCGCCAGCTGAAGCGACCCGCCAATCGAACTACCAATCGAGCTGTTTGCTCAAAGTGATCTTGAACGTTCGCCCCTTGGCATAGTCGTTGGACGTATTTTCCCGATAGTATTGATCGAACAGATTGTTGACGCTGGCCTGGACCTGCCATCCCTGCATCTCACCGCTCTGCGGCCTCCAGGAGGCGAAGATATCCACGGTCGTCCAATCAGGGGCCGGCACGACGAGATGGTTCGGTGTGGAACCGGAGGATGCAGCCGTACCGCGGACGCTGTTCTGCGCCTCGAAGGCATGCGTTAGGCGGGTGCCGTATTCGATGTCGCGCTCGGGAAGCCGACCGCCCAGGGTCAAGGCAATCTTGTGAGCCGGCACGGTCGGCAGCGGCTTGTTGTAGTTCAGGCCATCGCTGCGGTCCTGGCCCTGCGTGCCGGTATAAGCAAGCTTGGCGAAAGCGTAGTCCGAATCGTAGGCCCCTTCGACTTCGACACCATAGATGCGGGCCTTGCCGACATTGTAGAAATAGGAGGACGCGCCCGTGCCCGTAGTAGCGATGAGGTTCTCCAGGTCGTTGTAGAAAGCGGTTGTCTTGAAACTGATGTTGTCGCCCGCCTGGATTATGTCATCCCGTGTTGCCGTAAAACCGATTTCGTAGTTGTTGGACTTTTCCTTCTTGAGGTCCAGGCTTGTTCCCTTGCTCCAGGTATAGAGCTCATCCAGTGTCGGCAGACGTTCGGTGTGGGCAATCGATCCAAAGACGCCAAATTCGTCGGTGAGCTTGTAATGCACGGCAAGCTTGGGCGAGAAAGCCTGATCGTTGACGTCGACGGCATTGCTGAAAGCTGCCGTGGAATCGCCGGGTTCTCTCCAGACGAAGTCGCCGCGAACGCCGCCGATGATGGTCAGCCGCTCGTCATAGACGAATTCGTTCTGCACGAAGAGTCCGACCTTGTTGTCGGTGCCCTCGGGATGTGTGGCGATCGCACCTGGCGTCGGGCTGGTCTCAAGCGGCGAATCCGCGGTGCGGTCCTGATGGCTGAGTTGGGTGCCGTAAGTCAGATAGTTTACCCAGCTGTCGCCGGAGAACTCGGTCGTATTCTGGAGGTTTGCCTGCCATGTCCGGTAACCGTAATCGGCATCGATGATGTTCGAGAAACCGCCGAGCGTCCCATCGCTCTGGTCAACCGAAGTATCAGAGTATGAAAGACTGGCCTTGAGATCGAGCCACGGATTGTCGCTGGCGGGATTTTCGTAGCTCAGCACCGCGGTATCATCGATGACATGGCGGTCTACAGTACCGAATGCGGCCTGTGTGCCGGTCTGCGCATAGTCCTGGTCGTTAGCATCGCTGTCCCAATGCTGATAGGACAAGCGCAGCGTCTGCTCGTCGCTATCGCCGAAATGGAAAGTCCCTTTGGCAAGACCTGACCACGACTGGAAGTTGGAGCCCGACAAGTCGCTGCCGTCTCCCAACTCGAATTCGCTGGACCCACGCTTATTCAGCATACCGAGGAATTCGGCGCCTTCGTTGAAGCGATGCGCGAAAATGGACGAGCCGAGATACCCGTTGCCATTTGTTTCGTAGCTGCTCTTGAGCCTGAGTGCATTGTCATAACCCTCCTGCAGAAAGTCGGAGGCATCCTTGGTGGTGAAGTTGATGACGCCGCCGAGGGCACCGGCGCCGTAAAGCGTGGAAGAGGCCGGCCCGCGCAGCACCTCCACGGACTTGTAGAGTTCTGGGTCCGAGAAGAACGATCCCATCCGGTATTGTTCGTAGAATTTCTGGGCTCCGTCCACATTCACGACGATGCGCGACCCGTCGGCGGAATCCTCGGTGGAGCCGATGCCGCGAATGTTGAATGCCTCGCCGAAAACCCGCTCGCTGCCGGCAATGGAGACGCCGGGCACATCCTTGAAGATATCTCCGATCGTTTCAGCCTGGACGTCATCGATATCCTTTTGATCGAGGACGGTTACGGCCTGCGGCGTATCGATGGCGATCTTGCGCTGCCCCGCGCCGACGACGATCTTTTTAAGCGGCGTTACGCGATCCGTCTTCTGGGCCGCCGCCTCCTCTTCCTGGCTTTGCGAATATGCCGGAAACCCTGTAGCGAAGACGAACAATGCAGTGCAAGCCAACAGAACGGCGCGCGAATTGCGGACAATCATTAACCAACCCTCTATGATGAATAGTACCGGGCTGGCTGGTCGGTGCGCTTGAAGCGCTCGAGGGGCTGGCTAGGCTTTGCGAATTTGCGGCGGGAGACCCAACCTTCCGCCTTCTTTTCTGCCGCATAAAAAACATGAGTATAATTGTCAATATTAACGCGGCGCAAATGTTGAAGAAAAGATCATGTTTTTACCGAGGTCCGTAGGCGTTGCGAAATTGCAACGAAATCGGCCCTCATGCGTTGCCCCCTTTCCATCGGCAGCCATGGACGGTTGAAGCTTGAAGAACATCGCAATTGCAGCAGCCATCGCAACCCTGACTATCCTCACTGGCGCAAGCCTACCGGACAAAGGTCCCATCCCGCACATAAAGCCGCAAATTGCCGGCGAAGCCGAAGAACCAGTAGAAACGACGCCAACCCCCGAACCGAGGCCCTCGACCGTTAACGATGCACAAAGCCCGCCCGCCCCTCAAAACGAGACGCCTTCGGAAGCTGAAAAACCGCAGGACAAGAAGCCGGAGAAATTCGGTCCGCCGGCACCCGGCACGCTGGAAGCTCAAAACTTGACCATCGAGGCGGAAAGCGACGCCGATCACGCGCAATGTATGGGAGAGTTGCAGGCCCTCGGCGCCCTCGTCAATGATATACCGCGCATCGACGAGGGAAATGGCTGCGGCATCGACAAGCCGGTCCGTCTTGTAGAGGTGCTTCCCGGCATCAAGGTGAAGCCGGAAGCGACATTGCGCTGCCCGGCGGCTCTGGCGCTTGCCCGCTGGATGAAGGAGAGCGTGATTCCGGCCGCCACCGCCGCTGCGAAGGAAAAGGGCCGGATCACGGCGCTCAATCAGGCGTCGTCATACGTCTGTCGCCTGCGCAACGGCGCCGAGATCGGAAAGATTTCCGAACATGCCCGCGGCAACGCGATCGATATCGCGAGCTTCGGTTTCGAAAGGGGCGACGTCATTGCGGTAAAGCCGCGCCGGGAGGATCCCACCCTCGCCGGCGCCTTCCAGCGCACAGTAAGCGCCTCCGGCTGCCTCTATTTTTCCACCGTGCTCGACCCCGAAAGCGATAGCGCGCATGAGACGCATTTCCACATGGACGTGCTGCAGCGCAAAGGAGGATTTCGTTATTGCCACTAGCGTGCGTCACTGATGCTCCTATATCCAGAGCTCATGTCAAAATAGATCGCCGCTTCATTTGTCCGCCCGTCGCGTGCACACATACGGCTTCTTGACGCAGGCAATCCTTGGCGTGGAGCATTCCGCCCTGCCGTCGACCATGGCGCAGATCGAGCACTGGTCGTTGAACTCCAGGCAGCCAGGGTTGTTCCTGATGAAATCGGCCATGCTCTGTTCTTCGGCAGGCGGCGCATCGGCGGCCGTGGAAACACTCGCTGCAGACAGCGAAAGGACCACCACTGCGGTGAAAATAAAGCTTCGCAGCAAAGTCAAAACAGCCCCTCGATATAACCCTGTTCATTGAGGAATATCCGCTCGGCGGATGGCGATCTCGGTAGCCCCGGCATTGTCATGATTTCGCCTGTGATGACCACGACGAATCCGGCGCCTGCCGAAAGCCGCACTTCGCGCACCGGCACGATATGGCCTTCCGGCGCGCCGCGAATGTTAGGATCTGTCGAAAAGGAATACTGTGTCTTCGCCATACAGACAGGAAGATTGCCGTAGCCTTGCTCCTCCCAGACGATGAGCTGGTCGCGAACCGCCTTGTCCGCCGTCACCTCGCCGGCGTGGTAGATCTTCGAAGCAACGATCTCGATCTTTTCGAACAGCGGCACGCTGTCGGCATAAAGCGGCTCGAATCTCGCCTGGCCCGATTCGGCCAGTTCCACCACCTTATAGGCGAGATCCTCGATACCAGCCGAGCCTTCCGCCCAGTGGCGGCAGAGGATGGCTTCGGCGCCGTGGCGGGCAACGTATTCCTGGACGGCCGCGATTTCCTTATCCGTGTCCGAAACGAAATGATTGATCGCGACCACGACTGGAACGCCGAATTTCCTGACATTGGCGAGATGCCGCCCGAGATTTGCGCATCCCTTGACGAGTGCCGCGACATTTTCTGCCGCCAGATCATCCTTCTTCACGCCGCCGTTCATCTTCAGCGCGCGCACGGTGGCAACGACCACTGCCGCATCGGGCTTCAGCCCCGCCTTGCGGCATTTGATGTCGAAGAATTTCTCTGCGCCAAGATCGGCCCCGAACCCCGCCTCGGTCACGACATAATCGCCAAGCTTCAGCGCCGTTTTCGTCGCAATCACCGAATTGCAGCCATGGGCGATATTGGCGAAAGGCCCGCCATGGACGAAAGCCGGATTGTTCTCCAGCGTCTGGACGAGGTTTGGCTGCATCGCGTCTTTCAGGAGCACCGCCATTGCGCCGTCCGCCTTCAGATCGCGGGCGTAGACCGGCATCTTGTCGCGGCGGTAGCCGATGATGATGTTGCCGAGACGGGCTTCCAGATCCTTGAGGTCTGTCGCCAGGCAGAGGATCGCCATGACTTCCGAAGCGACGGTGATGTCGAAGCCGTTCTGGCGAGGAAAGCCGTTGGCAACGCCGCCCAGCGAAGACACCATCTCGCGCAGCGCCCGGTCGTTCATGTCCATCACGCGGCGCCAGGTCACGCGGCGCAGGTCGATGTCCAGCTCGTTGCCCCAGTAGATATGATTGTCGATCATCGCGGCAAGCAAATTGTGCGCGGCCGTGACCGCATGGAAATCGCCGGTGAAATGCAGGTTGATGTCTTCCATCGGGATGACTTGCGCATAGCCGCCGCCGGCAGCACCACCCTTGACACCGAAGCATGGCCCCAGTGACGCTTCGCGGATGCATATGATGGCTTTCTTGCCGATCCGGTTCAGTCCGTCGCCGAGGCCGACGGTGGTCGTCGTCTTGCCCTCGCCCGCCGGTGTCGGATTGATCGCCGTGACAAGAATAAGCCTGCCATCCTTCTTCCCCGCCTGAGCGGCGATGAACTGGGCGCGGACCTTCGCTTTGTCGTGACCATAAGGCGCAAGATGTTCTGCCGGGATGCCGAGCGTCGCGCCGATCTCGAAAATGGGCTTCTTCATTGCCGCACGTGCAATTTCGATGTCGGATTTGATGGCCACGCTGGTCTCCCCGGGAGCTTATGCCTCTGACCCCGGAACATGCCGTGATCCCCGCGCCGGAAACAAGACCCCGGATGCCGCTTTTTCACTGCCTCCACCACAATCGTACGCCGCTCATGGACGCCGCTCCCGAGAGCGTACTTCTTGAGATTTTTCGTCGAAGAACGCGCCTGATGGCACGGAAAACAGCGTGCCGAGACCGACCAATCTCCGAATGGCTCCATAGCGCGCTGGCGCCATCAGATGCCGAAAGGAAGCAGAGGACTTGTTGTCACCAAGGCGCCGGGATTGTCGGCACGTGGTGTGGCAAACCCGCTCGCCGGCACGGCAAGGGGACATGGGCAGCAGCTTGGCATTCCCGATGACATCGCACGTCTCAATCCCGCAAGCCGGGAGACGGATGCCGTGCCGAGATCCTGTTGGAGACTAAGGCTGCAGACAGGCGGGCCGCCGGCGGCTTGGATCATGTGGTCAGGGCACGCGTCGCTGGTGTGGAGGCCCACCTGCAGCTTCTTGCAAGTGATTCTGTCGTGGCCGGCGTGCAAAAGCCGGTTAACGCAGTAGAAGCAAAGCCGGTCGGATTGCTACCTGTATGATATTAAACACAACCACAAAGCGTGGCAGTGTGATTTATTTTTAACAGTATGATTTAATCAGCGTACCCCAGGTGAATTAGGACTAGCGCGACCGCCAAATAGCGTATTTTATAGCTTTAACATGAAGGCAAGGCGGGGCGCATTATGTCTTACATGACTACCTCCGAAAGGCAGTCACTTTTATCGGCAGAATTGGCATCGGCGCGAACGCGCGCTCTTTTTGTCCAGGCCCTGCACAGGATCGCAGATGCTTTTGGGTTCGCCCATTATACATTGATGAATAAGCCGTCCGCGGAAGACCTGTTTTTGAGACCACTTCTAATCGAGACCTCGCTGACAGGCACGTATCTCAGAGAATTCGACCGCGCTCATACGTTGCGCGCTTGTCCTTTTTCGAAAGCGCTCGGAGAGTCCGCCGCCCCGCAGAAATGGAATCTCTCCGACCCGCCAACGTCCGAGATGTTCCGCTGCGAAGTTCGCAGCCTGATGCTCCAGCACAAAATGCCGGTCAGCGTCGTTCTGCCGGTAAATGGGGCAGACGGCAAGCGGCTGGTTTTCTGGTTTTCAGGCGACCGCGCACCGCTCAGCCAGAGTGAGATGAACGAACTCACTGTGATCGTGCTTCACGCCTTCGACGCCTACAGTGCAGTCAAGCGCAACGAAGACAGCACCTATCATGCTCTTTCCGCACGCGAGCTCGAAGTCGTTCGCTGGACCGCCCAGGGCAAGACTTCCGTGGAAATCGGCCAGATCCTCGCCCTCTCCGATCATACCGTGAACGCCTACATGACGAACGCCATCAAAAAACTTGATTGCGTGAACCGCACACAGTTGGTCGCCAAGGCTATTCGATTGAAGCTCATCGCCTGATGAAATCATAAAAGCCCCAGTGCGAAACCTCAGATCGAAGAGTGCCTCTTCAACCCGAGCAGCCTGGGTTCATGAGAAAGAGCACTCTCGCGACCAAATTGGCATCAGCGATGCCGAAATCGTCCGGCTTGTTTCCGCCCGCCGTCCCTTCGGTTGCCGTCCATGCCATCTTCGGCCTGCCATAGACGCCCGCTTCAGAAAATCTTGTCGAGCTGCGATCGACAGCATCATGATCACGCAGTCTCGGCCTAACGATCAGCGGTCGAGGACGGAACGCATTTCCACGAGGTTAGACCGGACCCGCAGGATATAGAAGCCCATCGTCGCCAGATGGCTCGGCATGATCCAGCCGTCCTCGCGGCCATTTGAAATGATCGCCGGCTGGATGCGCAGGGCCGCTTGAAACTGCCTTGTCGTGCCGCCCCAGATGGCGCCAAGATTGCGCTCAGCCACCACCTGCGAAAAGTCGGACTGTGCTGCCGACAGGATGGCGTAGTAGGCGTAGAGCTGCCCGTAGGCGAACCAGAAACGGTCATCGGCGCGCATGTCGAACCAGCCGCGATTGTGATTTTCCGAGCGCTCCGCCAGCATGTCGGACGTGCCGCCGAGATCGTTCGCAATGCGGTCGATGAACTGGATGAGGTTGTCCGCACGGCCGTCAAAAACAGCGTTGCAGCTGGCAAGATCGGTATTGAACTTGCGCAGGCTGCCGATGGCCGACCGGTAGTAGCTCGGCGTCGGCGTCTTCGGTCCGAATGGATTGAGCCCGAAATACCAGCTGTATTCGTCGAATTGCAGATTGCCGCGGGCGTTCTGAAGATCGTTGTTGATGCCGGAGGTGCCGCGCACGCGTCCAAGCGTATCGACAAGCTCGGCCGATGTCCGCCTTGCCGCCTGATTGACCCCGCGCTGGAAGGACGCCTTGTTGTCGAGGAACGGCGTATGATCCCAGTCGATGCCGAAAAACCCGAGCCGGTAGAGCAGCATAGACGATATCCATGCGTTCTGGTTGACGTTGAAGTCGGTCAGATCGGCAGCGACATCGACGATCGCAGAACGCTGGCAGGTCTTGGCCGCAGGTGCTGCACCGCCGGCAACCGGCAGTTCCTGGCCGGCCGGAACCTTGCGCTGCGAAAAACGGTACTCGTCGACGAAGGACGGATTGAAATTCGACCAGACCTGCGTCTGCCAGAAAAAATACGCGTAAAGAACGACAAGCAGCGCCGCCAACGCAATGATGGGAATCCGGATCATCCAAGTCCGGCGCCGGTACCAGCCATGAGCGGCAAGGAAGGGCCAAAACGCCCAGGCGACAGCAAGGCTGAACCCGCGGGCTATCGTGCGGCCGATCAGCCTGAAGAAACCGGCGATCCGGTCGAGCATGCCCTTCTCCTAGCAGAACGTCAGAAAGTTCTGCTTTCACATATGTGTTTGCTTGATCGAGCACAACATGAAGGGGATATTTTTAGGAGATCGCAGGCAAGAACGGCCAGAAGCCGCGACGATCGGCTTTAAGCCGTCGTCAGGAGCGCAGGAACGGCAGTCTGAACCCCGAAGGCTTTTGCGTCAGGTCGATGATCGGGGCATCGGCCGCGTCGCCGCTTTCGGCAAAAGCCGCGAACTTCCTGGCGAAGACCGCATCTGCTGCCGCCTTGCGCGGTCCGATTTCCTGCGGGACAAGCATATCTTTCTCAAAGAGCGAGATCGGCCCGGCGATATGCGGGAACAGCTCTTGCGTTATCTTCCCTTTCGAACCCGGAGCCTCGCCATCCACCTGCGCCTGATAGATGATCAGCCGTTCTTCCGTATCGATCGAAAGCTTGCGGGCCAAGGCGTTGCAAAGACCGATCTGGCTGTTCAACCCCTCGACAAGCGCCTCGAACATTGTAATGAAGCGTTCGCGGCGCTGGCTTTCGTGGCGCATCGACTGCTCCTCTTCGGCGATCTTGTCGGCCTGCGCCTTGAGCGTGCGCCGCTCCTCCTCCATTCGTTCCCATTCGGCCTTGCCGCCGTAGAGACCGATGCGCCCCTGCCTCGTCAGTGCTTTTGCGTTCAGCTCCTTCGTGCGAAGCCGCGAAATCTCGATGGCATCCACAAGGCGCCTGCGCTGCCCGACAATCATGATAACGCTGCGCTCAGCGGCATTGTGGCAGGCAAGCGCGAATTCGCGGTGGCTGGCGACCAATCCCGCAAGGGTGTTCGATTTCGACAGCAGGTCGAGCAGCCGCTCGATCACGGGAGCTGCGCGCACACGCTGACTGTGGAGGTGCCACATGCGCTGCCGCGAAAACCAGCCGGTCAGCTTCTCGCGCGCAGTCAGGCCGCGGAAGCTGTCCAGATCCGCGGAAACCTCGGCCGTCATGCGGTCGAGGCCGGCCACCATTTCGCCAAGCAGTCCATCGAACTCAAGACGCGCGGTGGCAAAAGCCTGGAACCGGTGGCGCTGTGCCAGAAACGCCTCGTCATCGGGTTGCGCTCCGTTGCGGGCAAAGTCGTCGATGAAGGCAACGCACGCGGCTGCCTCGGCGCGCAGGGTCACGACAAGCGCATCGGCTGCTTCAAATAGACTGTCGAACGAGGGAGCTTTGCGCACCGGCTTCTCCAGAGAATCTCCGAGCCTGAAGCCTAGCCGCTCGGAGGCAGAAGCTCAAACCGCCTCGGCGCGCCATTCGCCGTTCATTGCATCGTCCCAATGCCTGCGGCAGAGCGATACGTATTTCTCGTTGCCGCCGACGTCGATCTGTGCCCCTTCGCGCGCGACCTCCCCGTCAGCACCGAGCCGCACGACCATTGTCGCCTTGCGGCCGCAATGGCAGATGGTGCGCACCTCGCGCATCTCGTCTGCAATCGCCAGCAATTCCTCGGAAGCCGGAAACAGCTTGCCCTGGAAGTCGGTGCGAAGCCCGTAGACCATGACTGGTATGTTCAGCCGGTCTACCACGCGGGCGAGCTGCCACACATGCTGGCGTGTCATGAAATTCGCTTCGTCGACGAAAATGCAGGCGATCGGACCGCCCTCGGCGCTCAATTCCTTGATGAGCCGGAAAAGATCGGTATGTCCCTCGAAAGCGATGGCGCTCGCTTCCAGTCCTATGCGCGAGCCGATGATACCCTTGCCCGTGCGCTCGTCGAAGGCCGCGATCAAAAGCACGGTGCGCATGCCGCGTTCCTGGTAATTATAGGAGGCCTGCAGCAGCATGGTCGATTTGCCGGCATTCATGGTAGAGTAGTTGAAATAGAGTTTTGCCATCGTTTTCTCCGTGTTTTGCTTCTTGAAAGCTCCAATCGGCAAAGAAAAGACAGCAGAATCGATAATCACAGGAAATCCGGAGGCAAAAACCATAAAAAGGCCCGCAAACCGGCCGCCTGATAAAAATGTGAAACGTCGCATTCGGGGTAGGCAATGCGGCGCAAACACACTGAGGTCGCTTGTAAATGTCGGCTATTGATGCTTGGCTTGGGAACCAAAGACTGGGAGTCTAAAATGAAAACAACAAGCGTATTCAAACTGACCACCGCCACTGCAGTTGCCGCACTTTCCATCGCAACCGCATCATTTGCAGCAGAACCTGAAAGTTGCTCGACCGTCCGTTTCTCGGACGTAGGCTGGACGGACATTACCGCAACCACCGCTGCCGCCGCGGTCGTTCTGAAGAGCCTCGGCTACGAGCCGGACGTCAAGGTCCTCTCCGTACCTGTCACCTATCAGTCGCTGAAGAACAAGGACATCGATGTGTTCCTCGGCAACTGGATGCCGGCACAACAAAAGGACGTTCAACCTTATCTCGACGACAAATCCGTTGAATCCATCGGAGCCAATCTCGAAGGTGCCAAATACACGCTTGCCACCAACGCCAAGGGCGCCGAACTCGGTATCAAGGACTTCAGCGACATCGGCAAGCACAAGGACGCCCTTGACGGCAAGATCTACGGGATCGAACCGGGCAACGACGGCAACCGCCTTGTCATGACCCTGATCGAGAAGAACGAGATGGGAATGGGCGGACTTGAAGTCGTCGAGTCCTCCGAGCAGGGTATGCTGGCGCAGGTTGCCCGTGCCGAAAAGGACGGTAAGCCGGTCGTATTCCTCGGTTGGGCACCTCATCCGATGAACGAGAACTTCAAGATGACCTACCTCACGGGTGGCGACAGCACCTTCGGCCCCAACTTCGGCGGCGCGACGGTCTACACCAACACCCGCGCAGGCTTCGTCAAGGAATGCCCTAACGTCGGCAAGTTCGTGTCCAACTTGAAGTTCAGCCTGGAGATGGAAAACCAGATCATGGGCAAGATCCTCAATGATGGTGAGGATCCGCAGGTCGCGGCAACGGAATGGCTGAAGGCAAATCCGACGGCCGTCGAGCCATGGCTTGCAGGCGTCACGACCAAGGACGGCAAGGACGCCGCAGCGGCCGTCAAGTCCGGCCTCGGCCTCTGAAGCTGATGAACGGGGCGGCCCACGCGCCGCCCCTTTTCGTTTCATCCTGATCTCTGCTCTTTCGGATAGGCGCGCTCCTTGAACTGGATCACCGATTACAAAATCCCTATTGGCCCCGTCGCCAAATCGACCGTCGATTGGCTGACGTCGAGCGGCGAATGGTTTTTCGACAGACTGGCTTTCGCTCTCTCGCACGTGATCGGAGCATTGCTCTTCATCCTGCAGGCGCCACATCCGTTGATCGTGCTTTTGGCGATCACGGCGATTGCCTATTGGCTCCGCCGCTCGATCGGCGTTGCAGTCTTTACCTTGCTCGGTTTGCTTTTGATCATGAACCAGGGCTACTGGAAGGAGACGACGGAAACACTGGCGCTCGTTCTCGCCTCCACATTCGTCAGCATGGCGATTGGCATTCCGCTCGGCATTGCCGGGGCAAGGCGCGCCTGGGTCTTTTCCATCATGCGTCCCGTGCTCGACCTGATGCAGACGATCCCGACATTCGTCTACCTGATCCCCGCACTCATTCTCTTCGGCCTCGGCATGGTCCCAGGGCTGATCGCAACCGTGATCTTTGCCATCCCTGCGCCGATCCGTCTGACCCGCCTCGGCATCATCTCGACGCCGCCCTCCCTCGTCGAGGCAGCCGAGTCCTTTGGCGCAACTCCGACGCAGGTGCTGCGCAAGATCGAACTGCCTTTCGCGATGCCGCAGATCATGGCCGGCCTTACGCAGACGATCATGCTGTCGCTATCGATGGTGGTCATCGCTGCGCTCGTCGGCGCCGATGGCCTTGGAAAGCCCGTCGTTCGCGCACTGAACACGGTGAATGTCTCCATGGGCTTCCAGGCCGGTCTCTGTATCGTCATCCTGGCAATTATTCTCGACCGCATGTTCCGCACGGCAGGCGAAGGAGACGGCGCATGACCTCGGTCCGCTTCGACAATGTCAGCATCATCTTCGGCGACAGGCCGCAAACCGCCCTCTCTCTCGTCGATCAAGGCAAGACCCGCGACGAGATCGGCGCCGCAACCGGGCTCGTTCTCGGCGTTGCCGATGCCTCGCTGACGATCGAGGAAGGGGAAATCCTCGTGCTTATGGGCCTTTCCGGCTCAGGCAAATCGACGCTGCTGCGCGCCGTCAACGGCCTCGCTCCCGTCGTGCGCGGCAAGGTATCAGTTTCCTCGGCAACCGGCCCGGTAGATCCCTATGCATGCAGCCCAAAGGCTCTGCGCGATCTGCGGATGCACACCGTGTCCATGGTGTTCCAGCAGTTCGCATTGCTGCCGTGGCGCACGGTCGAGGAGAATGTCGGCTTCGGCCTCGAACTTGCCGGCATGCCGGACGGTGAGCGCAAGAAACGGGTCGAGGAGCAGCTTGAACTCGTCAACCTGACGAAGTGGGCGGATCGCAAAGTCAACGAACTCTCCGGCGGCATGCAGCAGCGTGTCGGCCTCGCCCGCGCCTTTGCCACCGGCGCGCCGATCCTGCTGATGGACGAGCCGTTCTCCGCGCTCGACCCCCTGATCCGCACCCGCTTGCAGGATGAGCTTCTGGAATTCCAGCGGCGATTGAAGAAGACGATCCTCTTCGTCAGCCACGATCTTGACGAGGCCTTTCGCATCGGCAATCGCATCGCCATCATGGAGGGCGGACGCATCATCCAGTGCGGCACGCCGCAGGATATCGTCAAAAACCCTGCCGATCAGTATGTCGCAGATTTCGTCCAGCACATGAATCCGATCAGCATGTTGACGGCGCAGGATGTGATGCAACCGGGCCTTGGCCATGCGGCAGGGGCGAGCGTAAGCGCCACGGCACGCGCTGAAACTCCACTCGTTGATATTCTCGACGCGCTCGCCCGTCAGCCGGGCAGCATCGGCGTTGTCGAAAACGGCGCCATCATCGGCACGATTTCGGCTCAGGATGTCGTGGCCGGGCTGACCCAGCACCGGCGCAAAGAACAGGCTTGATCCAGCCGTCTGCTTCCGTCAAGAAAGTGGACATGAAAGACCAGGCTTCCGTACTCAGGGAAACGGACGAAGAAGCGCGCAAGCTCGCACGCGTGCTTTTGCGTTCGGCCCGCTATGGTGCTCTTGCCGTGCTCGACCCTGCGACCGGCTTTCCGTTTGCGAGCCGCGTTCTGCTCGGTACGGATTTCGACGGCGTGCCTGTCATCCTTGTTTCAGCGCTGTCGACCCATACCAAGGCGCTGGAGACCGACCGGCGCGCGTCGCTCCTGACTGGCGAACCCGGCAGGGGCGATCCCCTCGCGCATCCGCGGCTCACCACCCAATGCATTGCCGAGCCGGTCGAGCGCGGAAGCGCCGTACACCAGCGCATCCGCGCCCGGTTCCTCGACCGGCATGCGAAGGCGCAGCTCTATATCGACTTCCCGGACTTCCGCTTCTTCCGTCTCGTTCCGCAGTCGGCAAGCCTTAATGGCGGCTTCGGCCGCGCCTATCTTTTGGAAGGTGCCGATCTCATGATTCTCTCACCTGCGAACGAGCCGGTTGCCGAACAGGCAGCGCAGACAGTGCGAGAATTAGTAGAGGAGCATGCCGACCTGTCCGAAGCGCTTGCGAAGCTTTTCAAGGCGCCAAAAGATACGGCATGGCGCATATGTGGAGTGGATTGCGCAGGGTTCGACGCCATTTCCGGTGATTTGCTCAACCGTTGCGAATTTGAGTCACTCATCGAGAATGCGACGGACATTAAGTCACACATATCTAAAATAGCATACTCGCTACGTGAAATTTAGGTATATACAATCTTCCGGACCAGTTGCTACGTTTTGAACGTCCGCCAACCCCGTCTAACGCCCTGTGCCTATACGGATACATCATTCGCTTAGGAAGATTGGAAATATGAAAACCACTGACCTTTCAGACCACTCTAACGTGGCGGCCGCCCTTTTATCAGCGATGGCGAACCCCAAACGCCTTCTGATCCTCTGCAGTCTCGTCAAAGGCGAGGTACCTGTCGGCGCGCTTGCGACCCAGGTCGGCCTCAGCCAGTCCGCGCTTTCGCAGCATCTGTCAAAGCTGCGGGCCCAGAAGCTCGTAAAGACCCGCCGTGACGCGCAGACCATTTATTATTCGAGCAATTCGGAACCGGTGATGAAGATCCTGGCGACGCTCGAGGACATTTATGCAGTCCAGGGCCGCAGCAGATCTGCAGCATAATGATAACGCAGACATAAAGTTTGCTAAAACGCCGTGCTGCGGGATGTAACCGGAATGGCACGGTGAGCAGTATTTCAGCACGATAGCATAACCTTTGCCGGCAAATCTCTCGATTTGCCGGTTTTGTTCGTTTGCAGGAAAGCTGCGGCGTAAGATACGCCAATGGCCGGCACGCCCATCCATGGCGTCCATGGCTTGACGCCCCAAGAAGCGCTGATAATTTGACCGAACAGTAAAAATATGGGCGCAAAGCCCCGGGGACGGCCCCGCAACGGCCAGGAGAACAGCATGTCCAATCGCCTCAACGCACCGAACGATCTTCGCGCCTTCTGGATGCCTTTTACGGCAAACCGGCAATTCAAGAAGGAGCCGCGCCTGTTCGTCGGCGCCAAGGACATGTACTACACGACCCATGACGGCCGTCAGGTACTTGACGGCACCGCCGGTCTCTGGTGCGTGAATGCCGGCCACTGCCGGGCCAAGATCACCGAGGCGATCCGCGAGCAGGCCGGCGAGCTCGATTATGCGCCAGCCTTCCAGCTCGGTCATCCGAAGGCTTTCGAGCTTGCAAACCGTCTCGTCGATATCGCGCCGGAAGGCATGGACCACGTTCTCTACACCAACTCAGGATCTGAATCGGTGGAGACGGCGCTCAAGGTGGCCCTGGCCTACCATCGGGTGAAGGGCAACGGCTCCCGCTTCCGCCTGATCGGCCGTGAGCGCGGCTATCACGGCGTCAATTTCGGCGGCATCTCGGTCGGCGGCATCGTGTCCAACCGCAAGATGTTCGGCACGCTTCTGACCGGCGTCGACCACATGCCTCATACGCATCAGCCGGGCAGGAACACCTTCACCCGCGGCGAGCCGGAACATGGTGGCGACATTGCAACCGAGCTCGAGCGCATCGTCACGTTGCATGACGCCTCCACAATCGCTGCTGTCATCGTCGAGCCGGTCGCAGGTTCAACCGGCGTTCTCATTCCTCCGAAGGGCTACCTGCAGAAGCTCCGCGAAATCTGCACCAAGCACGGCATCCTTTTGATCTTCGACGAAGTCATCACCGGCTTCGGCCGCCTCGGCGCTCCATTTGCCGCGCAGTACTACGATGTGAAGCCCGACATCATCACCACCGCCAAGGGCCTCACCAACGGCGTCATCCCTATGGGCGCCGTCTTCGTCACCTCCGAGATTCATGACGCCTTCATGGACGGCCCGGAGCACATGATCGAGTTCTTCCACGGCTACACCTATTCGGGCAACCCGATCGCCGCCGCCGCCGCGCTTGCCACCCTCGATACCTACAAGGAAGAAGGCCTGCTTACCCGCGCTGGCGAGCTCTCGGATTACTGGGCCGACGCCCTTCACTCGCTGAAGGACTGCCCGAACGTCATCGACATCCGCAACACCGGTCTGATCGGCGCGATCGAACTGGATCCGATCGCCGGCGAACCCACAAAACGCGCCTTCACCGCCTTCCTGAAGGCCTATGAGAACGGCTTGCTGATCCGCACCACGGGCGACATCATCGCCCTTTCCCCGCCACTCATCATCGAAAAGAAGCACATCGACGAGCTCTTCGGCAAATTGCGCGAGATTTTGCAGAACAACATCTAAGCAGATCGAAGGCCCCTGCCCTCGCCCCAGCCTCTCCCCCGCAAATGGGGAGAGCGTTCGTGTCAGCAGATTTCTCTACCGATTGCGCCATGTCCATGGCCAACCCTGCACGGCACAACCTCGAAATGCCGCCCTATCGAGCGTTCACACCATGAAAGGTCGCTTCGAATCAAGCGGCAGATAGCCAGGCGGCTTGGAATCCGACCGTTGTCGGTTATTGACGCTAGAGCTGCCGTCGCTGGTTTCAGGCATTCGTTCTTCGCTTAATGAAACCACACCATGAGAGACGGAGATTTCCTCGAACGCGGCGGCGACCTCGATCGCGTTGCGGGTCGCCGCCCGCAAAATTCTTCGGCAGGCAAGACGCGTCCATTTCCAGCCGGAGGTTTTGCATGCTCAAGTTCATGCTTTCGAGCACCTTTCTCGTCTCATTCTCAGCCCAGTCGGCATTCGCCGCGGTCGGTCCGCCAGATGACCTTGCCGTGCAAGCCTTCAAACCGGAGCCGCAGCTCAGATTGAGGAGGAGCACCGGGCCAAAGCATCGTCTGCAAGGATGATCAGAAAGCCGAGCGAACGCCATACATCGGCAATGCCGATATGATCGTTGCGTTCCTGCAAAAAGCCCGTCCAACAAGATAGGTCGGAAAAACCTGAAGAGAATCGCAATCGACGCCTGTTCCTTGAACGATTTGGCGAAGACGGGCCTTGGATTGTTATCTCCTTGCGTAATCGCAGCAAAATTCATAGAAAATTGGTCTGTGCCTTCCGAAGCCAAAAGTGGCCGGAAGGCGCGTTGACCGCACCGTAGCCGTCGTCGTTTGGCGCATCCCTTTGGTATGTTCACGAACGGTTTTCGTTGTCGCGGCAGTCATAGCGGGCCCAGAAGGCCCCACCCAAGGAGAACGAAAATGAGTCTGAAGACTTTGACTGGCGCGACTCTCGTCGCATCGCTGGCCTTTGCGCCTTTTGCCCATGCCGACATCACCATCGGCTTGATCGCACCGCTGACCGGCCCCGTTGCCGCCTATGGCGATCAGGTGAAGAACGGCGCGCAGACCGCCGTTGAGGAGATCAACAAGAAAGGCGGCATCCTCGGCCAAAAGGTCGTGCTGAAGACTGCCGACGACGCGGGCGAGCCGAAGCAGGGTGTTTCCGCCGCAAACCAGCTCGTCGGCGAAGGCATCCGCTTCGTCGTCGGCCCGGTCACTTCCGGCGTCGCCATACCTGCTTCCGACGTGCTTGCCGAAAACGGCATCCTCATGGTGACCCCGACGGCGACAGCACCGGATCTTACCAAGCGCGGCCTCACCAACGTGCTACGCACCTGCGGCCGAGACGACCAGCAGGCCGAAGTCGCTGGCAAATACGTGCTCAAGAACTTCAAGGACAAGCGCATCGCCATCGTCAACGACAAGGGTGCCTATGGCAAGGGCCTTGCCGACGCCTTCAAGGCAACGCTCAATGCCGGCGGTGTCACCGAGGTCATCAATGATGCGATCACCCCCGGCGATAAGGATTTCAGTGCACTCACGACCCGCCTCAAGGCTGAAAATGTCGACGTAATCTACTTCGGCGGCTACCATCCGGAGGGTGGCTTGCTTGCCCGTCAGCTCGCCGACCTTTCCGTGAAGGCAACGATCATCGGCGGTGACGGCCTCTCCAACAGCGAATTCTGGAATATCGGCACGGAAGCTGCTGCAGGCACGGTTTTCACCAACGCGTCCGATGCGACGAAGAGCGCTGACTCCAAGGCAGCCTCCGACGCGCTTGCCGCCAAGAACATACCGGCCGAAGCCTTCACGCTGAATGCTTACGCGGCCGTCGAAGTCCTCAAGGCCGGCATTGAGAAGGCTGGCAGCGCCGAAGATTCCGAAGCTGTTGCCGCTGCCCTCAAGTCCGGCGAACCGATCGCAACCGCGATCGGCAAGCTCACCTATGGCGAAACTGGCGATCTCACCTCGCAGAGTTTTGCGCTCTACAAGTGGGAAGGCGGCAAGATCGTCGCCGCCGAATAAGGCCTGTCAGCCGGCATCAGAATGACCGGGCGTCTTATCGGCGCCCGGTTTTCATTTTTGGAGCAGTCTCGCTTATAGCGCTTTGTCCGGCACTTCAGTTATAACGGACGGATAGCCAGAACGAGGATGCCCATGACCACCAAGCTCGAACGCCTCATCGACCAGGGCACAGGCCGACTGCCGGCCGACATCGTATTGAAAGGCGGACGCTTCTTCGACCTCGTGACCGGCGAGCTGGTCGAATCCGACATTGCCATCGGCAGCGATCGCATCGTTGGCACCTGCGGTACATATGAGGGAGAAACCGAGATCGTCATCTCCGGCAAGATCGTCGTTCCAGGTTTCATCGACACGCACCTCCACATTGAATCCTCGCTCGTCACGCCGCATGAGTTCGACCGCTGCGTACTGCCCTATGGCGTCACCACCGCCATCTGCGATCCGCACGAGATCGCCAATGTGCTCGGCACCGACGGTATCCAGTTCTTCCTCGATTCGGCGCTCGAAACGATCATGGATATCCGCGTCCAGCTCTCCTCCTGCGTGCCCGCCACACATCTTGAGACATCCGGGGCCGATCTGCCGATCGAGCGCCTCCTGCCCTTCCGAGGCCATCGCAAGGTCATCGGCCTTGCGGAATTCATGAATTTCCCCGGCGTGATCCACAAGGACCCGGTCTGCATGGAAAAGCTCGAAGCGTTCCAGGGCAGCCATATCGACGGCCATGCGCCGTTGCTGCGCGGCATGAATCTCAACGGCTACCTTGCGGCCGGAATACGCACCGAGCATGAATGCACGACCGCAGCAGAGGCCCTCGAAAAGATCAGCAAGGGCATGCACATCCTCGTGCGCGAAGGTTCGGTCTCGAAGGACCTGAAGGCCTTGATGCCGATCATCACCGAGCGTCTATCTCCCTATCTCGCCCTCTGCACCGACGACCGCAATCCGCTCGATATCGCCGAGCAGGGCCATCTCGACTACATGATCCGCACCGCGATCGCGAGCGGTGTCGACCCGCTTGCGATCTACCGCGCCGCCTCGATTTCGGCCGCCCGCGCCTTCGGATTGACCGATCGCGGCCTCATCGCGCCTGGCTGGCGCGCCGATCTTGCCGTCATCGACAGCCTGGAGCGCTGCAAAGCCGAAATCGTCTTTTCTGCCGGCCGCCGCGTCACCGATGAACTCTTTGCCACCCGCAAGCCGGTCGCCCCAGTTGGCCTCGACAGCGTGAAGGCGCGACCCGTCAACGCCGCTCATTTCGGCGTGCCGGCCACCGAAGGCGAGACGCCGGTCATCGGCGTCACCCCCGGCAAGATCATCACCGAATTTCGCCGGCACCGCCTTCCGGCAAAGGGCAACCAGACCGGAATCGACCTCGAAAACGACATCATCAAGGTCGCAGTCATTGAGCGGCACGGCAAGAACGGCAACCACGCCAACGGCTTCGTCCAGGGCTTTGGCCTGAAGAAAGGTGCGATCGCCTCCACCGTCGGCCATGACAGCCACAACATCTGTGTCGTCGGCGTCAGCGAGGACGATATGGCATGCGCGGCCAACCGCCTCGGCGAGATCAAAGGTGGCTTCGTGGTCGTCGAGGACGGCAGGGTGACCGGCGAAATCGCCCTTCCCGTCGCCGGCTTGATGAGCCTCGAACCTTACGAAAAGGTCCGCGACACACTTCACCATCTCCGAAAGGCAGCCTACGCGCTGGGCGCCACGCTGGAAGAGCCCTTCCTTCAACTCGCATTCCTGCCGCTGCCCGTGATCCCGCACCTGAAGATTTCGGATCGGGGGATGGTGGACGTGGATCGGTTTGTGCTGATCGCGTGAAAGTCCTGTCTGCAATCGGCCTGTGACTGCTGGAACGGATGGAAAATCCATAAGCCGTTCGACGGCTTTTCTGCGTGGTGTGACGCTTTCAGGCGGAACGTTGGGGGACAGGTCGAACGGATTCTGTCAGGGGAAAGCTTGGTCATCTTGCCGACAAAGCCCTCGCCGCCTTTCATGCGGGAAAGGCGTGCGAGCTGAAGTACCACGCAACCGCCGAAGTTCTTGAAGATATGGGATGGCTTACCGAAGTGAGGTTCGAAAATGTCCGACGGAACTCTTCTGCTTCAATCGGTCGATCCGCCTCTGTCTGCATTTTGAAAAACGCCCGCCGTTTCCGGTCGGCATGCGTCGGCTCCTCCTGGTAGCTTATGGCTTGCCGGGATGGCTCCAAGTCATCGGGCTCACACGCCGATTACGACATGCTGTTGAACCGGTCCGTGTGAGCACCGGCGACAACCCGACTGCAAAGCGCGCTTAGCGCTTCAAGATGTATCGCTTCCCTGCCGGCCAACCCGCCAGCGCCCGGCATATCGACGCGCTCGCCAAGCACCATTCCCACGGGCAATCTGAACTCGGCCGGCTTGCGGGTCAGGTTGAAGACGAAGAGCAGCTTCTCTCCATTCTTCTCACGCGTGAACGCCAGGAGATCCTGATTTGTACCGATGAATTCCATATCGCCGTCAAGCAAGGCTGGATGCCGCTTCCGGAATTCCAGCGTTCGGCGATAATGCGTGAGTACCGAGTCTGCTTCGTCTTCCTGGGTATCGACGGAAAGGGCTGCCTGCTCGTAGGGAACCGGCAGCCAGCTTTTTTCTGCCGAGGTAAAGCCTGCATGCGCCTTGCCGGCCTCCCAGGGCATCGGCGTGCGGCATCCGTCGCGGCCCTTGAAGGCGGGCCAGAAGCGGATGCCGTAAGGATCGCGCAGATCCTCGAAGGCAAGGTCTGCTTCGGCAAGTCCCAGTTCTTCGCCCTGATAAAGGCAAATAGAGCCTCGCAGCGCCGCCAGCACGGAGATTGCCAGCTTGGCGATCATCGGCCGCTCCTCCTCGGCTTTTGCGAAACGGCTCACATGGCGCTTGACGTCATGGTTGGAGAAGGCCCAGCACACCCAGCCGTCGACAACGGTCTTTTGAAAGGTCTCGACGCAGTTGCGGATATGCGCGGCGGTGAAATCCGGTCCGAGCAGATCGAAGGTGTAGCACATGTGCAGCTTGTCGCCGCCGCTCGTATAGGCCGCGACAGTCTTCAGCGACCGCGCGCCGTCGCCGACCTCGCCGACCGTCGCTCGCGCTTCATATTGATTGAGCAGCGTGCGGAAGCGTTTCAGGAATTCGAGATTTTCCGGCTGCGTCTTGTCGTGGAGATGGTTCTGCATGCCGTAGGGGTTGCTGTCGGGCGCATCGAGACCGCCATCGCTCGTATCCGGCTCATGGGGCGGATTGTCGCGAAGCAGCTTGTCGCAGAAGTAATAGTTGACCGTGTCGAGCCGGAAGCCGTCGACGCCGCGGTCGAGCCAGAACTTCACGGTCTTCAGCACCGCATCCTGGACCTCCCTGTTGTGGAAGTTGAGGTCCGGCTGCGAGGTCAGGAAATTGTGCTGGTAATATTGGCGCCGCACGCCATCCCATTCCCAGCCCGGCCCACCGAAAATCGAAAGCCAGTTGTTCGGCGCCGTGCCGTCGCGCTTCGGGTCGGCCCAGACATACCAGTCCTCCTTGGGATTTGTGCGGCTCGATCGGCTTTCGACAAACCACGGATGCTGGTCGGACGTATGCGAGATCACCTGGTCGATGACGACTTTTAACCCC